>CAINDH010000163.1 GCA_903847285.1 uncultured Verrucomicrobia subdivision 3 bacterium
ACCTGAGTCGTCTCACCCAGCAGCAATGCGACCGCATTGCGGAACAGTTAAACAATCGTCCTAGACTACGCCTCGGCTTCTTAACTCCCAACGAGGTCTATTACTAACCATTTTGTCGCACTACAAATGTGAAACTAAACGGCGCAAGTTTGCGGCGGGAGACTTCCAGCGCCATAAACGCGAACGCAAGCGCGAACACCGTGCTCGTGGTATCCGGGCAGTCTTTCGGCGGCGGATTGCAGGGGGGCTGATTATTGCAGCCGCCACTGTTGTAATTTCCGAAGCAGCTGTATGGATCGTAACTTCCAAAGCAGTTGTATGCCGGGTCGTAACACGTCGGCACGCTGCCGGTGCTGCAGGTCGGATTGTTGTTCGGCAGGTTGCAAAACAATAGCGACGAGGTGCTGGGATCCGTAACGATGGTGGTGCAGGATGGATCGTAGAAACTAGTCGCATTGGCCAGCGTTGCAATCCCCATTAGAGCGATGATGATGAATTTTTTCATAATGTCGAAATGTGTAAAGCAGTTTAGACGCCAAGATTGAGGTGGGTTTTAAATAGGCTGATTTACAACTACTTATGAATACTTAATCATTCAGACCCGCAGGCATTGCAAATCTAAATGTGTAATCACATCCGACAGAAATACATTCTTTATCTGAATAAAACGGCAAAACTGCCATCTGGGATCAGATGGCAAAGCGCTATTAATATTGAGCTCGCAGCTGATTGAGCTTATTTGATCCCACCAAGCATCTGGCGGGCTGAGTCAGCTAGTGGACTCGCTAATTTCAAAGTGATGGCTTGCTGTAAACTTGCTTTAGCGGACGTCAGTTGCCCCGTCTTAAGTTGAGTCGCTCCCAGATAATAAAAAATCTCCGCGTCAGCGGGCGACTTGGTCGCACAATCCTTCAACAAGCTCGTAGCCCGCGCATAATCGCCTGTCTGAAAAACCGTGATGCCAATGGCTTTAGCCAGAGCCGGGTCGTTGGGATAGACTGTGCGAGCTTTCACCGCCAGCGCATACGCCTGCTTTTCTTTCGCAGCGTCGCGCGAATACAAAATCGCCAGTTCGCGTTGCGCTGGTGAAAATTCAGCAAAGCGCACCAGAATCTTCTCACAAGCCGCTGCTGCTGCCTCCGCATCTCCCGCGAGTTCCTTGAGTTTGGCTTGTGCCATCAGCGCCGGAACATAATCAGGTTCCGACTGTAAAATGCTGGCAACCCTGGCTGATGCAGCAGCAACGTTTTGTGGTTCAGTGGACAATGTTAGCAGTTCGGCCATGCGCTTCGCTTCCGTGAGCTCCGTCGGCGGCAAGCCGATAGTCAATGCTGCCTGCAACGCAGACTGCGCGTCGGCAATTTTTCCAACCGAGTAAGCGGCACACGCGTAATCAAATTGTAAACGTGCGTTGCCCGGCTGGTTTTGCACCGTTTGCTGCAACATGGAATCGGCCACTTTGTAATCACCATTGCGATACGCGAGTCGTCCGTAATCGTGCTCGGTCTCGACATCGTTGGGCGCAATTTTGTAAGCAGCCTTGGCTAGAACGTAAGCTTTGGCAATGTCCTTTGCTTCCCAAAGCCGCGTCAACGCATTGTTAGCGGTGAGATTTTTTGGGTCGGCCTTGAGCACCACCTCATAACTAGCAATCGCCTTTTCAAGGTTACCATCGTGTTGATACACCGCCCCCAACCGGATTTGCGCGACCGGGTCAGACGGATATTTACCTACGTGCTGCTCAAGTTTTTCGCGCGCTGCGGCATCGGCGTTTAAAAAATTAAAGTCCAGCACGGCGAGGCTAGATTGACATTCCGCACGGCCGTTGAACTCTTTGCCTACCCGCAACGCCTGCTGAAACGCCGCCCGCGCATCTGCCTCGTTGCCGGTCATGTAAGCCGCCATGCCGTAATGGAATTGAATTTCCGGCTGGCCAGATAATTTCGTCGCACTTTCCGTCAATAAGCCCAACGCGCTAGGATACGCGCCGCGCTTGTAGCAAATCCAGCCCAGGGTGTCTGCTGTCGATGGATCGAAGGGCAGCAATTCGCGCGCTCGCTGCGCCAAGTCATAGGCGCGGTCCAACTGGTCCAAAAATTCAGAATACAGATAGGCCAAATTGTTCAACGCCGGACTACACTTCGGGTTGATCACCAGCATCTTTTCGTAGCTAGCGGCAGCAGCTTTATAATCCTTGGCGGCCTCACTCATCGAGGCCGCCATCATCAAGGCGGAAAGATTGAATGGATTTTTTTCTACCGCCAATTGTAACTGCTGTTGCGCCTTTTCGGTCTGTTTCGTATCCAGATAAAGCTGAGCGAGCAATAGATACGGAGTCTCTAACTTCGGATCGAGGCTGCTAGCCTTGAGCACGGTTTTTTCTACCGCAGCGCGGTCGCCCTGCGCAAGCTGCACCTTTGCAACCATTAGCATCAGTTCGACACTGTCCGGCGCAACCTGTTGCCGGGCCTGGATGCGTTGCAAGGCGGCGGGATAATTCTTTGTGGTCAAATCTAAATTTACCAACTGCTCCAAGGCCGTTAAATTTTCCGGCTCGATACCCAGCGCGCGTTCAAATGCTTGGCGTGCTTTGGCTGAATCGCCGAGTTGCACAAACGCTGCCCCTGCCAGCAAGGCTGGGCGCGGGTTTTTTGGCTCGGTTTTTTCTAACCTGAGGTAAATAGTCAACGCCTCACTGATGCGCCCGCGCTGACGATACGCATCCGCCAACAACAACTGCGCGCGGGACAATTTTGGCTGGCGCTGCACAAGTTTCGTCAACGCGACAATTGCCGGATCTGGATTCTGATTTTTGAGCTGAATCTGAGCCATCATCATGATGGCCTCTGGCAAGTTGGGATCCAGTTCCAGCGTTCGCGCTATACTTACACTAGCCTTGGCCTCGTCGCCGTTGGCCATACACGCAGCGCCCAGTTGCAGATACGCCCGTGCCGCCTGCGGATAGATTTTTGTCATCCGCTCCAAAACCACCACACAGCCCCCCATATCGCTTTGCAAAAACTTTAAACGGCTTTGCAGCAACATCCCTTCAAAGTTGTCCTGATCCCGCCCGAGAATTTTTTCCAGCAAGACACGGGCATCGTCATATTTCTTTTCTTCAAGCGCAATTTCTGTCAAGCCCAGCAACGCCGGCGTGTAGTCTGTTGCCACCGCGATGATGTCCGTCAAAATTTGCCGCGCCGCCGCCACCTCACCGCTCTGCATCTTAAATCGCGCATAAGTAATGCGTCGAGCTGATCGCACGGGCGATAATTCTGCCGCCGCCTTGAAGTTTTCCGCCGCACTTTTCACCTCGCCCTGCGACACTTGTATGGCAGCCAGCGATTCCAGCGCATCCGGAAATTTTGAATCCAACACCAGCGCCCGCTTGAAATTTGCCTCAGCCCCTTTCGAATCGCCGCCACGAAATGCCAACGTGCCCAGCGCCACCTGATACGATGCTCGATCACCGGCTTGCACCAGCTTTTCTAACCGCGCCCGAGCCGCCGTCACTTCGGCAGTTGAGTTGACCGCCTGCGCCAGCAATTGCGGTGCTTCGTCCGACTTGGGGTTTTTATCAAGGATTACACCTGCCATCGCCACCACTTCCTTGGTTCGCCCCGCCGACAACAACACCCGGCCAAGTTTCAAACGCAAATCCAAATCATTTGTAATCATCGTGCTCGCCCGGTTCAGAAATGGTAAGGCCAGCTGAAGCCGCCCCTGCTGATAATAAATTTCCGCAAGTCGAGCAAAAGCCTTCCTATTTTCCTGATCAGCCCGCAACACACGCAAATATTCAATCTCCGCGCTGTCAAAATTGCCAGCCGTAAAAAACTTGTCTGCGCGTGATTCGTGATAAGCCTTTTTCATCTTGGCCGTGCACCCCGTGCCCGCCAGCGCCAGAACCACCATGACTAACACCAAATGGAGAAATTTCTTCATATCAAATTCAAATCTGTGTTGTGACCGCCGCCGGTTTATGCCGAGCCTTTTCCCCAGCCAGTTCAGATCGCCGCAACCACCAAAGCATCAGGAAAAACGGCACCAGAGATAGCACAAAAAACAGCGGCCCACCGCGATGATGTATCGGCGAATCAATCATGTGCGCCCCGATGTGCGAGCAGAGTTCGCCCAACACAAAAACCCGAAACCCATTCCGCAGCAGCGCCAGCGGAATCACCACCAGACACAACGCCACGCGGCGAATCGGGCTGCGCAAAAACATGTTTGCCGCCACCAGCCCCGTGATGAACAGCACCATCGTCGAATGAATGCCGCTACATTCAGGCGCGACGCGCAGCGTGATGCCCGGGAGCTTAAACGACAGTCCATCCTGCAACACCGGCAAACCAGACAACGTGAAAAGCCATCCTGCCACCACCGCCGAACCATGCTGTAAAAAACTTTCCAACGAATCACGGACCGCCTCCGGCAGGGGTATCATGAAGGCCAACAAACTGAATGGAAACAAAATCTCCATCAGAAAACCTGCGCCCAAAAACCAAAAGCCCACAGCCGTCAGTAGCAGCAGAAACGCCAGCGTGGTTTGCATCAAGTTATCGGCCGGCATAACGCGTGGCGCAAACCAGTGCCAGGCGCACACCGCTATACCTGCGATAAAAAAAATGACAGACGGAATGAATGAGGGCGATAAAACCGACGGAAGGTTTTTTGCGCGCAGCCTGACAAGATACAAGCTCAACACTGGAATGATAACGATGTAGGAATGGAGTTCATCGCCGATGGCAAACCGAGCCAGCCGGAAGAGCGGCAGCGAAAAAAGCACAGCCAGCGCACCTGCCGCCAGCCAGAATTTTTTAATCGCCATCTTGTCGTCCATGAAGTTTTACAACTGCGCTTCAGTAAGCAAAGCCCACTTCCACCCCGACCTGATTGCTGCGGTAGTTGTAGCCGGGCAAGCTGGAATAGTTGTCGCCGTATTGATAGCTGACGGAGACACTACCGCGCTTGAGAAAATTGCGGCTGATGCGGGCGGTAAGGAAATAATTATCATCCGCGCGCACTGTCGAGTCGCCTTCGAAGCTTCCGGAAAAATCCGTGCGGGTGTAACCAACGCCCGCGCTTACATAAAATTTTTCCAAGAACCGTTGGCTCACGTTCAAACTCACTGTCGTCGTCTCACTCGATTGCGCGGCGAGAAAGTAATCTGAAGAACTTACGCTGCGATCCGCGCTCAAGGTAATCTGCGTGTGCTTGAACGGCTGGTATTGCAAGCTCCCCCCAAAAATCGGATTCAACGGACTGCTGAAACCATCGTCAAGAAACTGCCGATAATCCAAACCAGCGTTGACCGACAGTGAAACTTTTTCGGACACACGCCATTGCAGTCGACCCAGCAATTGCTCATAAACTTGATCCGGACCAACATCCACATTCACATAACCCAGACCCGCGCCGATGCCCGCATAGACGCGCTTGCCCACCTGATAGTTCAACCAGTCCAATGTGGACCAAGTGCGCGAATTTTGTGCGCCCGAGACAAACGTGAATTGCTGCCGGAGTAACAGATCGGTCGAATATTTTTCACTCAACTGATGCGACGCCGTGAGCCGCGTTTCATAAAGTTCCTGCCGCGTCTGTTCTGCAGTTTCCGCGAGGCTGGAATCCGTCAGCAAAAACGTCTGCGACAAACCCAGCATCCAGTCATCGTAAACCACGCTGCCCACGAGCGACGCCGAATGATCCACCACATCGCGCAATGCCTCATTGGAATAAAGCCGGATAGTCGGCGTGTAGTCCGCCGTCCAATGCCGACCCAAATCTACCGTAATACCAGGCGAGACCGTCTGAATAATCGTGTTAACCGCCAAGCGCGCGTAGTTCGTATGGCCGAACTGCGGGAAAGCAAAACGCCCGGCTTCCAATCCGTTTGCGTAGATAAGCTGGTAAGTTCCGTGCGGGCGGAACACCAACTTGCCGAATTTCAACGGCTGCGGCAAATCCTCGTTGCGCACTTCATGGCCAGTGGGCACGAACACTGCCAGGTCATTATTCGTCCCGGCCTCGAGCATCACCGCCGGCTGGGTATCGCGCGGCGCATTGCCCATGATGAGCGGCTGCGCCGCAAACAGTTGCACCGCTACAAACAATCCCACCAGCGCCAGACCAGCGTGCACCAGTTTTTTAAAATCCACTAACGAGTTTTGTTTCATAGGTTTTAAGTGCCATCAGTTTCCGAAAAAAACCCGCGACAATCAAGGAACTTGCTGACTTTAAGGTTCCGGCGAAAAAATAAATTTGGCGTAGCCATAGGCGATGCTCTCGCCCAAAATTTCCCGCACGCCTTCACTGTAACGCCACCAGTGCGCAGGGTCGTAATCCGGATTTGGGATGGCCACCACGCCCACTTTCAAGCCGTCGCCGAACGCGCGTTGGAATAACAGCCAAGTCCGCCGCGCGTGGACATCTTCGGTCACAACGTTGATGGCCAGCGGAGTTTCGTGCTGCGCAGTCAACCAGTCACGCAACGCCCGCGCGGAGTTGAACGTGCGGTCGCGCCCGACGACGTGCGCGGGAACCATCTGCACTTTGTCCGCTGGAACGCCTGCACTTACCACCCGTTCCGCGCCCACGCTAGCGGAGGTGTTGAAAACATTCGTCGCTCCATCCGTGCCCGTAATTGGACCACCGGTCGTGTAAATTTTTTCATAGTGGCCGGTTTGAAATTCTACCACCGCCGCGCGCACAGCGTATTCGTGAACCCAACCTTCCATGACCAAAAATTTTGTTTCAGTCCGCTGCGTTGGCGCGAGAAACGGATGCACCCGATGCAAACCGATAAAAAAAACGAGCAACGCAAATATCAACAGCACCAGCCAGCCGCGCCGCGACAGGCCCCAGCGTTCCCGCTGGGAAAAGCAGCCCAGTAATTTTAGCTTCATACGCGCGGCCATTTCTTTTGGAAGTGGGGGTGGAGAAGTTGCGGCGCGAGCCACAACGCGGCAGCGCGTAAAAAGTTTCTTGTCCCGGTCACAAACGGAAGCGCGTCGCTAGCGAGTGAACGCGTGAGTTGGACATTTCCCGCAGCACAAGCAAGTTCCGCCCGACGGCTGAGGGCATAACCCAGTCTTCCTCGCGTCAACGCAGTTTGCGCCGGACGCGTCTGCCGCAGCCGCCAATACATCTCGGCTTGCGTGCGGATGAAAGCGTCCCAGCGTTTTTCCATCGCAGCGGAACGCACGTCGTAGGTCAGGCTGTTGTCGCTGCCGCGAAAAATCGTGGTCAACGGGCGATCCACATAAAGACAGCCGCCAAGATGGCAGAGGCGAAAAATCCAGAGCGTGTCATCGCCTGTATGCAACGAGGTATCAAAGAAACCCGTGGCTTCGAACAGGGATTTTTCCACCACAGTCGATTGTAAATACGGATGGCAACGCGCCCGGCTGCAAAATTCCACCGGGTCGGCTACGTGATAAACGCCCGGCTCCTTCAACGTCGCCGTGACGTCTTCGATGTCGGGAAGCAATTCACCATTTTCACCCACGCACCGGCTGAAGCAAAACTGTCCACCGTATTGCGCAAGCAACCTCATCTGCGTCGCGAGCTTTTCGGGATGCCAGGCGTCGTCGGAATCGAGAAAAGCAATCCACTTTCCACGCGCCGCACGGAGACCGGCGTTGCGCGCTGAACCCGCGCCGGAATTTTTTTGGACAAGGAGAGAAATGTTGTCGCCGTAGCTTTCTAGAATTTTCCGCGAGCCGTCGGTTGAACCATCGTCCACCACAATCAATTCAAAATCACGGCAGGTCTGCGCCAGCACCGAGTCCACGGACGCACGCACGCAGTGTTCGCGATTGAACACCGGCAGGATGATTGAGATGAGCGGCAATGACATTTGGGATTCAGCGAGAATTATCTGCAACGTGCTTCACCACCGACTCCACGCGCGGCGACTGCGCCGTCCAGGTCCAGTCCTGTAGAAATTTTTTCGAGGCTGTCGCCGCCATGATCTCCGCCAACCCAGGATTCGCCAGCAACCGCAGGCATTTTCCGGCAAAAGTCTTGGCGTCGTCGGCCAAAAATAATTCCTGGCCGTCCGTCACTTCGTAACCATATGCGCCAGGCGAAGTGGCAACCACGGGGCAGCGGCGGCTGAAGGCCTCGGCTATCTTTATGCGCGTGCCGCCACCCGTCAGAACCGGCACGATGGAGAGCGACCAAGTGGCCATCTCCCCTGCTCCGTCGGCCACGAAGCCAAGCGGTTCGATATTTTTGTGCGCCGACCAATTTTCTTTGTCCGTGCCGACGCCGACAAGCCGCAACCGCGCGGCGGGCATTTTATCCAAGATGAGCGGCCAGACATTTTTTACAAACCACAGAACCCCTTCGCGGTTCGGTTCGTAATCAAACTTGCCCACAAACCCGAGGCGTGGTGGCGCGGCGGGCGAACGCAGTGAATTTTTTCCCGGCGCATCAAAACCGTTGGGCAGGGTGAAAACATTTGCTGCGCCGCCGAGAACGGCGCGATCTGGCGCGCTGCAAACGCACACAGCAGCAAAGCGTTCACCCAAAGTTTTTTCGCGGCGACGCCACTGAAAAACCTGGCGTAGGCAGCGAATTTTTTCCACCACGCCCGATGCCTGCGCCAGCAAGGACTGATAATAGGTGCTCGGCAGGTCGTCAATGTCTAGGACCGTGCGCGGCCAGTTCACGCGGCCAAACGCATTTGCCAGCGGCAGCGAATGAATCCAGACCAAATCATGCCGCGCACACTCATCCGCCAACCACGCGCGGTCGGCGGCGTTCGCGGCAAACGGATGTGTGCCGGTCCAGCGCGAGTCGAATTCGTTGCGCAACCGATCGGCCACGGAGCGGCGCGGAGTTGGTTGAAACTGGATGGTTCGAGCCAGCTCAAAACCGCCGCATGTTTTTTTCCCGGCAGCAGCGAATTTATTTTCCCCAGCCAACACCACACAGACATCGCCATGTTGCGCGAGGAGTTTGAAAATATTCCGACTGCGCATCACCGCGCCGTAGTCAGGGCCGTCAAGGTCATGCGCGGTAAGACAGAGAATTTTTGGACGGAAGTTCAAGCAGGCTTTTGTAGCACGAAACATTGCGCGAGCGCCGGATAATCGCCCACAAAAAACTCCTCGAGCCGCGACTGGATTTTATCGGCGTCAAATTCAGAATGGCCGAACAATTCCTCATGACGGCCAACGAACAACTTCCACGGCTGGGCAGCAATCAACTCCCGGATGTTTTGGTTATGTCCGTAACTATTTCTTACCCGCGCCGTGAACGGTGCAAGGTTCAAAAATAAATCAACGGTGATGATGAACAGGCCACCCGGTTTGAGGCTGCGAAAGGCGTGCGACATGACATTCGCCGCGTCCACTGGCGGCAGGTGCTCAATGACGCTGATGGAAAAGGCACGGTCGAATTCGTTTTCCGCCAGCGCCGCTTTCTCAATCGTTGTGTTGCGCAACTCTACGTCCGTGCCAAAAACTCGGTTTAAGCGCGCGATGGAGATCGCATCGCAATGCCAGCCCACTCCAGCCGCTTCCATGCCGGGGTCCACGTTCACAACCTTGCAGCCTGCCTGCGCCAAGGTGAATTGCAATCCCGCCAGTCCGCCGCCGATCTCCAGCGTCTTCATGCCGGGCTGAATTTTTGCCACGTCAAACGACCACGGATACTCGAATGCACGAATGGTGTTGTTTGGTTGCACGGAGAACGGCCCCTGCCCTCGCAACCAAGAATCCGGCAGCCATTGTTTACGGAACCGTCCGAAGCGAATGGGATGACCATGTGGTGCACCGTGCGCGGAATTCCACTGCTGATACATCTCCGGTAATTTTTTCGGCGCAATCATGAAAAGCTTTGCACCTCAAACGCCGGCGGCATCGTGCTTATCCGTCCAGTCGAGGATCGGCTCAACGATACCCGCACGCTCATCAAAAAACACCGAGCGCAAACTGCCCGTGTCTTCGATGCGAAACGAAAGTGTGTCCAACGCGTCGTAGGTTTGGAAGTGCGGCTGGTGGCAGGTTACACGCAAATAGTAAGTATCCGGCGCGAGAAAATTTCCCGGCACAGTGATCCGGTAAGTGTGGCGACCAGAAACGATCGGCTGGTATTCGCGCGCCTTGTCCGCGTTGGCCGTCGTGAAAATCGCTACGCCCTCCTTATTCATCACGCTCACGGCGACCTGCCCTTTGTTGAACGTGCCGTTGGAACGGACCTTCAATTCAATCGTGAAACCTTCCGCACAATCCAAATGTCCGGCAGGTTGGTTGTCGTGGTTCAAGATGCTTGCGGACTCGGCATAGATGCCGTCCTTCGTCGGCGCGGGTGAGTTGCGCAGCCAGAAGCCTTCATGCTCCGCGCCAGCCGCGAGATAAGTATCCACCACCTCGCCGATGCTGCCGGTCTTCACGACCTGGCCTTGATTGAGCAAGATGCCCTTCGTGCAGAGCTGGCGCATCACCGCCATGTTGTGCGATACAAACAAAACGGTGCGTCCTCCGCGCGCGACCTCATCCATTTTGCCGAGACATTTTTTTTGGAATGACGAATCACCGACCGCCAACACTTCGTCCACGATCAGAATTTCCGGTTCCAGATGCGCGGCCACAGCGAACGCCAGCCGCACGAACATCCCGGAAGAATATCGTTTCACCGGCGTGTCTAAAAAATTTTCAATCTCGGAGAACGCCACGATTTCATCGAACTTCTTTTTGATCTCAACCTTAGTCATACCGAGGATGGCACCGTTGAGAAAAATATTTTCGCGCCCGCTCAAGTCGCCGTGAAAACCGGTGCCGACTTCGAGCAAACTGGCAACGCGACCTTCAATCTCGATGCGACCGGTCGTTGGCTCGGTGATGCGGCTCAAGACTTTCAACAGCGTGGATTTACCCGCGCCATTGCGGCCGATAATGCCCACCACCTCGCCTTGCTTGACGGAAAATGAAACATCCTTGAGCGCCCAGAATTCCTCGGAGCGGCGACTTTGTTCGCGGCGCTCCCGCAGCCAGCGCGCAGGGTTGCGAAAGACAGTTTCCAGAATGTGCCGCACGCCGTCGCCCGACGCACCGGCGTGGCCGATGACGTAGCGCTTGGAAACATTTTCAGCGGTGATGATGGAGTTGCTCATCGAAAAAATAATCAGATCATGTCCGCGAAACTGCGTTCCGTCTTGCGGAAATACGCCACGCCCGTCCACATCAGCACCGTCACGCCGGCGATGGAAGCCGCGAGGCCAGGCAGATAAATTCCGTGGTCGCCGCCCAACATACACCAGCGGTAGCCGTCAATGATGCCCACGACCGGGTTCAATGAATAAAGAAACCGGGCGGGGATGCCTATCCCATGCCAGAGATAATATTCAGGAACGCGTGCAGTCATGGTGAGGACCGGACACGCATACAGACCAAATTGCACCGCGAACGGCACGATGAAACGGAAGTCCCGATACTTTACCATCAACGCCGCAATCCAAAGTCCGGCACCTAATGACGCACCTAAAGTCAGCAGCACAAACAGCGGCAGCAAAAAAACATTCATCGGCGGCACAAACCGAAACCAGAACAGCAGCAACACCGCGAACGCCGACGCGATGAGAAAATCCACGAAGCTCGTGATGACGCTGCTGGCCGGCACGACGAGGCGCGGGAAATAAACTTTGGAGATGAGGTTGGAATTATTCACCAGACTGTTGCCGCTTTCTGAAAGCGCGGTGGAAAAAAACTGCCAAGGCAACATTCCACAAATCAAAAAAAGCGGCGCCGGCGAGTCGCCACCTTTCAAGCCAGCAATCTTCATGGTCATCAGCAGCGCCAGCATGGTCAGGGCTGGCCGCAACAGAGACCACGCCACGCCGACCGCCGTCTGTTTGTAACGGATAAGCAAATCGCGCCACGCAAGGAACACGAACAGTTCGCGGTAACGCCACAGGTCGCGCCAATATTGGCGCTCCGAGCGTCCAGCCTCGATGATGAGTCGTTGTGCCATAAAATTATTTTCCCAACTTAAATTTGGTCCAATCCACTGCGCGGACCACCGCCGTCTTGCAGTTCGGCAAAAACCCCTGCATGCGCGCTGCGAACAGGTAGCCAAAACATTTCTCCAGCACCGCATACTTCGGACGCACATGGGGCAAATCTAGTTTGCCGCCAAGCGAAGCTGCCAGTTCCTGCGCTGCCGTCACCAAGTCAGGACGCGCCGGATAAAAACAATGCAACCAGTTTCCCAAATACGTTACCGCGGCGCGACGAACGCGCTCCGAATCGTCCAGCGATCGAAGATAGCGGATGTGCGCCTGCATGGACAGCCACAACGACTCCAATTTTTTGTCCGAACGCCCCACGTTGCTCAAGCTACCGAACCCAGACATGCGGTAAAAAAATTTCTCACCCGGCACGAATTGCACTCCATGACTCGCCAACAGCACGCGGCAAAAATATTCTCCGTCGTCATCTAGCGATAGTTTCTCATTCCACGGCCCGGCGGCCTCGGATAATTCCCGACTAACGAGCCAGACGGACAGCGGCAAAAATAAATTCCGCTCGAGCTTGAGCGTGAGCCATTCCGCCGCCGACAAATCAGCCCACAACGCATTCGGGCTGCTCTGCGCCGCGTGAGCACGAAATAAGAAACGCCCCCAGCCGCCGGAGTAAAGCACACGTCGGTCAGTTTTTTTTCCCGCCAGCACCATCTGTCGCTCGATTTTGTCCGGCGCTAGCAAATCATCGGCGTCAAGCCACTGGATGAATTCACCTTGGCAAAGTTTGAAAGCGTGGTTGCGCGCGGCGGACGCGCCGGAATTTTTCTGCGTCGCCACTTTCACGCCAGCGGACTCAAACGACCTCGCCAACGCCAGCGTGCCATCGCGCGAACCATCGTCCACCACAATGATTTCCTTGTTCACCCACGTCTGCGCTAACGCCGAGCGCAATGTATCCGCCAGCCACTTCTCGGAGTTGTAAGCCGGAATCAATATGGAAACGAGGGGTTTCATTTCACGGATACAATTTAGAATAAACTTCAGTGGTAACCCGCGCGACCTTGCTCCAAGAATTATTTTCCAGAACGTGCTCGCGGATTTCCCGACGCGACTGCTGGTGATGGCGGTAAATATCACCGGCAAAAAACTTCTCAATCGTTTGCGCCAGCGCATGCGCATCGCGCGGCGGAAAAATAAATCCGGTTTTGCCTTCGACAACGTCTTCTTTCAAAGAGCCGACGTCCGACGCGATGACGGGAATGCCAAAGCTCATGCCCATGATGAGCACACCACTCTGAAAAATCAGCGTGTAAGGTTGCACGAGCACGTCACCCGCCTTGAGATAAACCTCGATCTGTTCATCATCAATGTATTCGATGTGCTGCTGCACGCGGTCAGCTACCCCGCTCTCTGCAATCTGTTTTTTGATTCCCGCCCAGTATTCCGGGACACCTTTTGGCGAACCGGCGACGATGAGGCGATAACTGGTATCCCGCTTCGCGAGTTCAGCAAACGCCGACACCAGGAATTCCAGCCCCTTGTAAGCCGTAATATTGCCGAAGAATAAAACCGCTTTCTCATCCGGCTTCAATCCAAGTTTCTGCTTGGCCTCCGCGCACGTCAGCGCCGTGTTCGGCACGTTGCTGTAAAAACCCAACGGGATGATACTAACCCGCTCCGACGCGACACCGAAATCATCCACCAGTTCTGCCTTCATCCTTTGCGTATGAACAAACAGATGCGAGCAAAGTCGGTATTGGATTTTCAGCGTCAGCAGGTTCAGAAATGAATCGCAATTGTCGCGCGCTCCTGCATTGACGTTGTGCGCTGTGAAAACGATTTTCTTCCCGAGCAGCCGATAGAACAACATCAACAGAGTGCGGTCAAAGAATTCAAACTTGTTGTTCCAGAGGATATGGAAAATCTTTGGCTTCGCAGTCGCGGCGTAAGCGATGAGCTTCCAGTAATACACCAACACGCGCGCCATTTTTTTTGCGAACCCAACATTCACGCTTTGGTCGCCGCGTAAATTGTAGAACTTCACGAGCGGCGTGCCGCGCAACTCCGGCACATCCATGTCATCGCCGCCGATAAAGTCATAGCGCACGCCCGCCGCCAGCAAAGCCGCCGCTAGACCGGTGGAGTAATGCTTGTCCTTGCCCGCCGTAATCAGGCTGATGTGTGGCGCAGGATTCATTTCAATTTTCCAGTCGACGCGGCAAATCACGGAACAGGGTGCGCTCAACCGCTTCCATCGTCAGCAAGTAGTGCAGCTCCTGGCAAAAGTTTTCCTGACCACTGATGTGTCGCTGCGCCATCGTGCCAAGGAATTCGCTGTTCCAAAATCTCCCGCCGCGCGCCCGCTCCACGCCGTCGCGCACGTAAGACGACAATTCCTTTTGAAACCAAGTGCTGTATTTCAAAAATTTATGTAGTCCGGCCACGCCGATCAGCTTGCAGGCGGGTTGATAAATCGGATTCAACACGCCGAGCTTGCGCGGCAAGCCAAAGTTGCTGTGGTAATCCAATTTGAAGGTGACCTCGGCAAATACGCGCCGCGCCATGATGTCCAACCCGCGACGGTCGCTGATGAATCCACGATCGGTCGGAATCTGATCAAGTGCCGGACTGACGCCCTTCACAAAACGCATCGTTGGCAGCGAAGATTTTTTGATGCTGGCCGGACATTGATACGACAACGCCACGAGTTCGTTGTCGAGATACGGCGTGCGGAAACTGATTTGCGACCGACCGGCGGCAAGATTGCCAAACAAGTTCCACGGGATTTCCTTGAATGCCGCAAAGGTGTCGGGATTTTTTCTCTCCTGCGCGAACCGCACCTCGGCGGCTTTGATGGCGGGGAAAAATTGGCTGTTGAAAATTTGCGGCTTCACCCCCATCGGCTTGAACGTAGAGATGGCGCGGAGAATTTCGCTGCCATAGTTTCCCGTCAAGCGCATCGCCGCCAACGGGCGCGCCTGTTGGTGAAAATATATTTCGTGCGCGCCAAAAATTCCCGAAGTGCCGTCGGTGACGAAGACCGTTTTGTCCGCCTGCGCCGCGAAGTCAGAGAAAAAAACGGCATTCAACCGGAATAAATAATGTTCCAACCCAAGCGACTTCGCGACTTTCTCGGCGACGCGATCATCCATCGTGCGGCCAGCGGGACCGGTGAACGTGTAGCAAATCTGGTTTTGATTTCCCGGCGGACGACAAGCCATCACCATGCGCGTATCTAGCCCGCCCGTCAGCGCGACGCCGACTTTGGCATCATGCTCAAAATACTTTGGCGCAATTTTTAGGAAGGTCTCACGCAACGTGTTTTCATATACTTCCTCGGACAGCTTCGGCAATGATTCCCAGGTGGCAGGAGAAAAATAACTTTCCCGTCGAACACCACCGTTCTCAAACGTCCATATCGCCGCGCCAGGCAGCCGCTCAATGCCGCGAAATAAAGTGCGTGTGCCGAGCGGACAATTGACGGCGAGAAATTCCGCCACGCCCGCCTCATCAAACTCGCGCAATTCCGGCAGCACGCGCAGTAGCGCCTTAACTTCGCTGGCGAAATAGAAAGCATCCGCTGTCTCGTGCCAGTAGATTCGCTCCATCGCATACCGGTCGTTGAACAGGAAAACTTTTTTTCGACGCTGATCAATGAGCAATCCGCTGAACAAGCCGTTCAGCTCGGCAAAAAAGTTTTCGCCGCGTTCCTCGTAGAGGTGCACGAGCATCCCCGCGTTGTTCGCGAACTTGTGACCCGCCTGCGTAAGCTGCGCTTTCGCGGCGACGTCCACAAAACATTCGCCGGCGAAAATGAGCGCGATGTCTTTCGTCTCATTCTGAAAAACCTGTTTGTCCGCGAAAGAATTTTCATGCGCCACCCAGCCGGTGTAGATGCCAAGCTCTGGCGCGCTAAAAGTTCCACTCGCGTGAAACGGCTCGTGCCGCATCGTGGCGGCCATGGTTTTCACCACGCGCTCGTTTTCGGCACTTGGTCGGCGGCTGATGATTCCGGTGATTCCGGGCATGAGAAGGTGAGGTTCTGAAAGTGGAGCCGGCGGGAGGAATTGAACACTCCATCTGCCAAATACAATTTGGCTGCTCTAGCGTTAAGCTACACCGGCGACAGGGTGGAAACTTTAATGGAAAATTTTCAAAGGTAAAGCGTTGTTCAATCTTCCTTTTCCTTCACCGGCTCCGCCTGTGCCGGCTTGGTTTTCAGGGCGTAAATTTTTTCGCGGATTCGCAAAAGCACTTTCAACACCGGGGCGGGAATCAACCCAACCGCACCGCGATACAACCGCAGCCCAACGTAAATTTTCCCCTTCAACGTCAGCGGGATATAGTAGCGCGGAAAATTAATCTGCTCAAACCCGTTGCGGCGCTTGAATTCCACGAGCGTGCTATCCGTCTTGTTGCCATAGACGTATTTGTCATAGACAAAATATTTAACCCCTTTCTGTGAACAGATTTTTACAGCTTCAGTCAGGAGCGCATTAAGCGGGCGTTTGTCGTAGTGCGAATTGAACGCCAAGATGTGCAGGATGAACGCGATCTGGTCAACGCGCACCATCTTGATAAATCCGATGAGCTCGTTCTCAAAATACGCGGCGACGAAATCACTGCGCTCCATAAACGTTGCATGCTCGCGTTTTACGGTTTCAAAATCTTTTCCGTAGTGCCAGAACGGCTTGCCCTGCCGCATCGGCGATTCGTTGCAAAGTTTGTGGATGCCGCGCACCAGTTCATCGTCGTAGGCTGCGAGTTTAACAGTCACGCCGCGCTTAGCGGAGCGACGCGTATTTTTACGCGCCTCTTGCGGTAGCTTCTCCCACCAAGCATCAAAGTTGGAACAGTCCACCGCCGCGTAGTTGTCCCACTCAAAATGGTGTTTGAACTTTGGCGTGACATCGGGCGGACGCTGGAAAAAAGTAAGCACATCGGCCTGCAAGCCACTTTTCTTCAGCTCAGTGATGAAGGGGGCGGAATCCGCAACAAGCTCGCCGGGCGCGACAATGTCGTCCTGCACTGACGCTTCTTTCACACGTCCAGGGCGCACGATGACCGTGCGTCCGCAAATGTCCGCCGCTGGAACGAGCGTATTTTTTCCGGCCATCCGGATTTCAACCGATTTCAAAGCCATAAAAAAGTTACCCGCTGGAACGAACGCCACGCAGCCATTGCTCGAACATCACGAGGCTGAACAGCAGCTTGTGGTTGTCCTGCCGATGCGACTGGTGCTCATCCAAAAGTTTTTTCACCGGTGCGGGGTCGAGCAGCGAATACATCAATGACGAGTTATCCAACAACATATCCGTGACCTTGCCTTGCGCGGAATTCTGGAACCATGAATCAACCACGTTGACCGCGAAGCCACGTTTCTTGCGGTTCAAAATCTGCCGCGGCAGAAATTTTTCGCACACGCGACGGTGCAGCCATTTGCGTTCGCCCCGGCGGATTTTGAATCGAGCTTGCAGCCGCTGCGCGAATTCTACCACGGTGCGATCCAGATACGGCACGCGGGCTTCGAGGCTGTGCGCCATCGAAAGTTTGTCCGCATACATCAGCAGCTCATCCGGTAGCGAGGAGCGGATTTCTAGCAACTGGAAACCGCCGAGTTCGTCGAGTTTCGCCATCTGACCTTCGAGCGGGCGGACAAATTCCGTGAGACCGGGAAATTTTAGACGTGCATCGCGAAACAATCCATTCACCGTGTCCGCCGGATGCAGCGCGAAAACATCTGCGTAACGCTCCAGTCGGTTTTCCACACCAAGCGAATGCACGCCGCGTTTCAGCGTCTCGTTGCGTGGCAGAGCGGAAATGATTTTTGCAGCGGCGTGCTGAATTCCTTTCGGCAAACCACGCCAACTATCACCGTAGTGAACGCCGAGATGGCGGGTATACCCGCCAAATAATTCGTCCGGTCCCTGCCCGATAAGCGCCACCTTTACATCTTGCCGCGCGCGTTGGCAGACAAAATACATCGGCACAATGCTAGAACTCGCGACCGGTTCTTCGAGGAAACGCACGATGTTGGGCAGCGCTTTTTCAAACTCTTCCTGATCGAGTCGCACCTGATGATGTTGCGCGCAGAGCAGTGACGCACTTTCGGCGGCATCCACCAGTTCGTCATCTACGAAACTTTTCCCATAGCCGATGGTGTAAGCTGGCCAGTCGCGACCATGCTCATTCATCAGCGCGAGTAGCAATCCTGAGTCGAGGCCGCCGCTTAAAAGAATTCCCACCGGCACGTCGGAAAGCAGATGTCGTTTCACGGCGCCGCGATACAACTGAAATAACTGTTCAGTGGCGTCCGCGTCTGAAATTTTTTCAGGAAACGGTTCGGGTGAAAAATTATACCAGCGCTCCACGCGGACGTTCCCATCTTCCACGACGATCATCGTTCCGGGTGCGAGTTTGTTCACGCCTTGGAATATTGTCAGCGGTGAAGGTGTGTAGCGAAAGCGCAGAAACAGGTTCAAGGCATCAGGATTCACTGATGGCTTACCGCCGTCTGCCGCCAGCACCGGCCGGATTTCTGAGCCGAACGTAAGCGTGCCATCCGCTAGCTTATAGTAAATCAGCTTGATGCCCATTGGGTCGCGCGCAACGACGAGCTTTTTCTTCCGCACATCCCAGATACCCGTGCCGAACATGCCGTTGAGATGGTTGAAGACCTCGTTGCCCCACTGCTTGTAACCGTGGATGATGACCTCCGTATCAGAACTGGTGCGAAATTTGTGTCCGAATTTTTCCAACTCGGCGCGCAGTTCGAGATAGTTGTAAATCTCGCCGTTGAAAACGACCCAGACGGATTCTTCCGCGTCACTCATCGGCTGGTGACCGCCGGATAAATCAATAATGGAGAGCCGGCGAAAACCGAAGCCCAGTGACCCGTCGAAAAAATAACCTTCGTCGTCCGGGCCGCGATGGAACATCGTGCGCGCCATCCGGCGGACCATTTCCTGATCCACCGGCCGGTCGTGAGCGACTCTAACTTGTCCGCAAATTCCGCACATGATTTTATTTCAGAGCCGACAATTAATTTCGCGCAGGTAAAACGACAGCGCGCGGAACATCTGCGACTGCGCCCAACGATGCATCGGCACGTTGTCCCAGCCGGAGATAAGTTTGCGCGAACGGAACGAGCCGTCGCGTTTCACCCAATCTTTCACAATGCCACCGACGACCGTCTCCAAAGTCTTTTCAAGAACTGGAAAATCTTTCCGCAGCAGCAAGCACAGGTTGATGGCCTCGGCGCAATCGTAAAGCTCGCATTTATAGACCGTCAAGCGCGGGGCTTTAGAAAACGGCCGCGGCATCCCGTTCTCGCCGAAAAGATTTTTCAGGTAGTAATCCAGTCCACGACCGAGCGCCTCGAAAATTCGCTGGTCACCGGTGAGCAGAAAAACCTTTGCGAGCGCTTTCATCACGAAACAGGTGTGGAAGTGATCCACAAAATCCCGAACGCCGTCCACCGCGTAAGGCCAGGAGCCGTCGGGCTTTTGCGTTTCGAGAACAAAATTCACATTGCGGGTGGCCACGGCCATAAGGTCGTCGCGCCGCAAAAATTTTGCCGCTTGCACCAGCAGACCGGCGCGGTAAGCGGAGGCATTCACCACTTTGCCTTCATCATGCGGCGTGTAGGATGCGGTCATCCCGTGCTCGGAAAATTTAAAATCCTTGATGTCAGTCGTGGCGTGGCGCGTGATGGACTCGATGATTTCTTTGCGCGCAGGCGTGGGCCGCAACTTCTGCACCTGCAAGAATGCCTCGAACGCGTAGGGCGTGGTTGTGATCAGCGGCGTTCCCTTTTTGATGACACCGTTGCGCGTGACCCAGTCGAAGGGATAGCCCCAGGAATATTCCTGATAACTTTCACAGCGCGTCTCGATGAGCACCTGCAAAAAATGTTCAGCGCGATCCAGCAATTTCCCCTCACCAGTCGCCTCATACAAAAACGAAAAGCCCATTGCGTAGTGCGCATCGGCAATCGGCAGGCGCATCGGCTGGTGAAACAGGCGGCGCGCACCTGGCACGAACGCCTCGCTGAAAACCATCGGCGCTACGGCGGCGAGTCCGAGGTATTTGCTCTTGTAGTAAAGTGCCTTTGCCCGGCTGCCCAGCGGACCAGCGTAAAAGGACTGGTGGTCCCACGAAAGTTCGCCGTGACCTTCCAGCCAGCCGGTAAAGTTTGTCAGCGCATCGGAAACATTTTTAACGAGCGGCGAATTTTGTTTGGCCAGATTCATTCAGTTAGGTTTGGCCGGTGCAGCGGCGACGCGGAAATTATCTACCTTCTTCATGCGAAAGACAGAGCGCAAAATAGCTTTTAATTTTATCATCTGCTCGGCGCGATTAAAGCGGACAAGTTCGGGAGAAATCGGACGTTGCACGCGCTTCACCGCCGCCCAGACAAAGCCAGCCAGCAGCGCAAGGCCGCCGATGAGATATGGCTTTTTCAACAAGCGATAAGTGACGCGGAACAACTGCCAGATCGGTGAGCCGCCAAGGTAATAATCTTTCTGACCGTAATGGAACAACGAAACAACGGGGCTTTTTTCCGCCGTGCCCATCAGTCGATAGTGATGGAATCGTTTTTCGGCGAACGAGCGTGCCGTCCAGCCTTTCATTTTGGCGGTCATCACGGCAATCCAGTCAACGCCACCCGCCGGGCTCGCGACGTAGCCGCCGACTTCGCGGAAACAATCGCGGCGAAACATCTGAATCGGCCCAGCCACAAAATTTTCGCCCTCAAAGCTGTCCTTTGTGGAATCGTAGCCACCCGCCTGCGTAAATGGCGTGCCGGCGACGCCGAGCTTCGGGTCGGCGGAAAATTTATCCATGAGAAACGCCATGTAGTCCGGCTCAAAAGAGACATCCGCATCCAGATTGCCGAGCACATCAAAGGAAATGTTTTCCGCCTGCACTTTGGCGAGCGCGGCGTTCACGGCATTGGCTTTCGCGGCGAAATTTCTACCTTCGCGTTTCGGATTGCGGATGAGCGCGATCCACGGAAATTTCCTAACGTAACCTTCGACGATTTCCGCGGTGCGGTCGGATGAACCATCGTCAATGACCACCCAGCGTTCGGGTAGTTGCGATTGCGCAGTGACGGAGTCGAGCGTGAGCGCGATGAACTCCTCCTCGTTGCGCGCGGAGGTAATGAGTATGTATTTCATGCGCGGCAGATCGGCACGATATCGATGTGACGCTCGCCAGTCATGGGGCGGCGCAATGGCATTTCGGGCGTTGGCCAGTGGCTGCGATCCTCGAAAATATAAGGCTGAAATTTTTCCGGCAAAGTCTCCGAGGTGCGTGTGACGACTTGGGCGAAGTGTGGAATAAATTTTTCGTGGTAATCCAAGCCCGGGGCTCGCATGTGGTAAGCCTCATGCGGATTGGCTTCAGGGTATTCCACAGTTTTTTCCGCGACAATTGGCACGGGCAAAATCGCCCAGCCGCCGGGCTTGAGGATACGGCGAATTTCGCGGATGGCTTTGTGGTCGTCCGGAACGTGTTCCAAAACGTGCGAAGCAAAAACGAAATCGTAAGTCACGCTCCTGAATGGCAGTTGTTGGAGGTCAACGTGGTGATCCACACCTTTCATGCAAAGGTCAGCCGTCTCGTAATGGGCAAAGCGTTCAGAAAACATTTTGCGGAAGAATGGCTCGGGTGCAAAGTGAAGCATCTTCATTTTGGCCGGCTCCATCTGCGGTAAAATTTCCTGCACGACGAGATACTGGACGCGGTGGCGTTCAAGCGCGCCGCAGCCGGGACATTCCGCGTGGTCGCGGCGCCCCGCGAACGCGCCAAAACCCCGGAAAGGCCCGTGATAATGGCAGATGGGACATTCAAACTCCCGTTGCGCGCCGTTCATCAATTTGAACAGCGGAGCCGGAAGTTTAATTTTACTTTTAATTCTATGAAACAGTTCGCCCATGAGAAGCCTTGATCAGAGTGGATGCTGTGGTTTTTTCAGAGCGGCCTGACATACAACTGGGTCGGCGGCTGCAAAGTGGGGTTGACTACGGTATTGGTCGGCGGCGGGGTGACGATGACAGTGTTGGTGCCGGGGACAGCGTTGGTGATCAGGGTCAGCGGATGCGGATATTGATACGGCGTGTAACCGGGGCGAGCGGTTCCGTTGATATAGTCGCGCCCCTCTTTGATGTTGGGGTAACCGCTGCCTGCCTTGGCTGGTGCGGCGGTAACGACGTTATACATGATGGACAGAGAATTGCCCCAGACATAAATCGGATCCGGTGTGAAATGCAACCACGTTGGATTCGGGCTGTCACCCGAAAGCATATCGGACTGCCCCATGCCAGGTTGATCAATCATGGGATAAACCCGATGCACGGTGTAGGTGTCGCCCGGGTAGAAATTAATTTGCATCCAAGTGCGGCGCGAGGTTTTGAAATCCATCTTGTCGGCGGTGTTGGTGGTGACGATACCGCAGAGCTGGTTGTTGTTGTTGAAAACCGTGCAGCCAAACCACTGGTTCGGTGTCCAGCCAGCGCCGGGAACCACCAGTGAATTTGAGGTAACGGTGGCCGTGCCAGTCAGGAGCGCGGGTGAATTGGAATCCCAACCGCGCAGCCCGGTCGCGCCAAAAAACGGCAAGAAGCCCGAGTCGTTGTCGGAAGCACGGTAATAGTTGATGCTTGCCACACTCCAGTAGCCTACAAAGGTATTGCTGAATACCACTGCCGTGCCACCACGCAAATCGCAGGCGGTGTAGAAGTTATTATATTGCGCACCGCCGCCATAGTTGAAGGCATTATTATAGACCTCAACATAACGAGCGCTGCGAAAGCGTTGTGATGTTTCCGTGCCGTGCGTGTTGAAGAAAGCACCGTTCAAGACGTTGTTACGGATGACCGCACGACCGCCGTTGGAAACGTCAATCGCGGTGAAATTATCCTGCGCGAAAATGGTGTTGTCCTCCACATAGACCGCGCCCGCGCTGCCGAAATTGGCGGGCGTGGCCCAAGAAACATCGCCGTAGCCGGAATCAAAAATTTCAATTGCGTTGGGCATCCCGTTCATCAAAAAGCTGCAGTGATCAATAAGTCCATAAGAGCCATCGCCCACGCGAATAGGTTTGGCGGTGAGCCAGGAAAACTGACAGTGGTCAATGCGCCACAACGGCGACTGGCCATAAACTTGGATAGAACCAATGTAATTGTGAAACGGCAGTTTGTTGGTGACGCCAAGCGCGAATTGAATGCCGGTGACCCGCGTCAGTTTGTTGGTATTCACACTTAACTGCATGAGCGGCGAGCCGTTACCAACTGGTGCGGTTTCGTCCACGATGATGGTTTGATTCACGCCTGAACCCTGCAGCGTGACCCCGCTGAAATCCAGTTTGGCCGTCCAGATATTCGTGCCGGGCGGAATCAAAATGGTGTCTCCCGGAGCGGCGGCGGCGACGGCGGCAGATACGGCAGCGAATGATCCGCTGCTGGCATTAATTACGGCAGCGCGCGACTCATTCGCGAAGGCGAGAGAAAAAACGGCCGCCAGCAAATGCAACGGCAAGCGAACCAAGGTGTTTGATTTCATAAAATGTTTGGTCGCCGGGTTGGCGATAATTCGATTTTGCACCCCATATTTCAGCAGAATACAGGCCACGGCGGTTTTTTAAAGATTGCCTTTGATTCCACACCTACGCGACCAGATTCCGGACATTACTGGCAGTTTTTCAGGCGCGAGCATCGGCTTCGTCATAACCATCCGGCAGGCCAGTGTCCACCACCGGGCCGGAGTTATCAAGTTTGCCTACTGCCAGCGGATACTGCATGACAATGATGAAAAAAACAAACCACACTGGGTGCTGCGCCTTGAAGGCGGCTTCGGTGACGTTGTAAAGAACATAGGCGGCCAGAAAGCCCAGTCGGAACCGCGAAAAATCTTCCCCGCCCACCAGCCATCGCGTGCCCTGCCGAAACGCCACGACCATCAGACCCACCATGAGCGTCAGCCCAATCAATCCCAGATTCAGATACGTTTCCAAATAGCCATCGTGCGCTTGAATCGGATGCCACCAGAACATCGCCCAGATTTCGCTCAGCCGTGGCCCCATCCAAAAACATTCAAAGCCGGTGCCGATGATGGGATTAATGTCCACCTGCAAGGCTGCCGCCCAAACTTTCGTGCGGTCGGTCAGGGTTAAATCTTTGCCCAACAAGCCTAGCATCAAATCGAACAGACCAAAAACCCATTGTGCTACCAACACCACTACCACCGTCGTCACGAGATAAGTTCCGAGCTTTTGTTTGTTTATCTTTTCGCTGCCCAGCACCGCGATGATAGCCATCGCCAGCAGCATGGTCACCAACGACGTGGCGCTATGCGCCATGCGCAAGACAATGAAACCTAAAACCCACAGAACGCCCATCCATTTCAATTCCTCGCTGCGCTCCCGACTGGGCGGTCGCCGCCGAACCTTTAGCCAGTGCCAGAATAAAAATGCACCCAGCACCATGCAGATGGAACCAAGCATATTTTTATCCAACGAAATCCCGGTATTGGAAGGCGCGCCGACGAACGGGTCAAACATCCGCCCCCACATAGGATAGTATTTGATGAACAGGATGGAGACGGGGAAAATAATAATGGAGCACCACTTCATCAACTGCGTGATGGCTTCCTCCGGATCCGGCTCAGTGAGCAGCACCAGCACCATAACCGGATGGCCGATGATTTTGATCCAACGCTTCAGCGAGATGAACATGAAATCCGACCAAAACACCGAGAGCAGGCTGTAGATGAGGAACAGAAACAGCAACCGGTTGTCCCGCACGAACACGCCCAGGCTGAACTGCCGCCGTGACAAGACGACCATCCCGGCAATGATGAGTAGGAAGAAAAACCCCGCGTCAATCGGCGTTCCTTCTTCGTTGTTGCCGCCGCTTTCCAGCCCGCCAAAAAATGTCTGAATCCATTGCGCCAGCGTGCGCGTGGAAATCAAAAAGAACCAGAGGAACGGCAGCCACAGGGCTTTCGTCACATTTGGCTTGGCCCGGACTTCACGGCGGAGCAGGAATGCGACGAAGCCGAGAACTAAAATGGAGGCGATGGTTGGAGGCATCGTCTGGATTTATGCGGGCGGTGTTTTATGAATCAATTTGCTGACAAGTGTAGTGAGACGGTTCTCTTCTGAGTCCCAGCAATATTCGTCGTAAATGACCCGCCCGCGTTGCATCATCGCCTGCAATTCCACCGGATGCTGGTAGGCCCATTCGATTTTCGCCGCCAGGTTATCGACATCGCCTGCCTCGAAAAACAGGATGTTGTCGTCCGTAAAATAATCTCGGATGCCCGTGGTTCCCGGCACGATAACCGGCTTGTGCATCGCCAAGTATTCAAAGATGCGCGTGGGAAAATTAATTTGTGTGAACGAGCTGGAACGGTTCGGGATCACGCCCACGTCAATACCAGAAATGCAGCCGGCAATCTCGTCGAGTTTTTTAAATCCGTGGGATTTCACCACGGATTCCAAACCCAGTTCGCGCACAAGTTCGTCAATTTTCAACGAGTAGTCCGTCGGCTCGCCGAACATATGCAACTCGATTCCGGGAATGGTCGGGCGCAATTTCGCCACGGCGCGGATGGCTACATCCAAACCGTGACGCTCCACGAGCAAGCCGTGATACATCAGGATAAACGGACGGTTGGTAGCCGCCGTGCGCGTGAGCGTGGGATATTTGGCAGGATTGAAAATTTTTGTCTCCGGCGAATTCATCACCGTCTCGATTTTTTCCGTGCCGCAACTACGCGAGGTGAACAGTTTCTTGAACGCCAAGTTTGGCGTGAGCACCTGGTGCGCAAAGCCGATGCTGCGGCGCTCCATTCTCTTGAGCCAACGCACAACGTAATGTTCCTCAGGCAAATTATAGATGCTGCGGAAAAGTTCCGGCATGGGGTCATGCAAATCCAGAATGACTTTGGCCCCGCGTAATTTGGGCACCAACGCGCTGAACACAAGGAAGTCCGGCATATTGTGGACATGCACCAGTTTGTAGCGCTTACGCAAACTTTTCAGGGTGAGAAAAAGAAAGGCGCAGAACAGGAACCAGCCGTATTGCAGCATATACACGACCTTGTTTGCGCGACGACGTTTCAGCGGGGCGTGATAGACGTTCACGCCATTGATGACTTCGTGCCACGGCTCGGAACTGTCTCGGCGCAGACAGATAACGTCCACATCCATGCCCGCGCGGGCCAGCGCCTCAGCCTCGCGACGGGGACGAGGATCGGTGGCGTAGTAGGAATACAACACGACGCCGGTGGATACTCCCGCGAAAATTTTCTTCGGTGCACCATTGGTTGCTGGAGCAATTTTTTGTGCGTTCGGCACACACGTTTCCCGATACCAGGAAGCGACTTCATGCGGCAGCGCGTGCCAATACTCGCCGCCGTATTTTTCTTTGACGTATTCAAGCATCTCCGCGTAAAGGGCAGCGGGATACTCGTAAGGTTTTTTATTTTTGGCATCAAACCCGACGTAGTCCGGGTGGACGTTGACGAGCACCATGCCGCCGCGTTGCACCACCCAATCAATTTTTTTCTTCCAGATTTCCGGCGTATCCTCCTGCAAGACGAGGAATAGCGTAGAGTCTTGCGCCAAGGTATAAGGCAATTCCACATAGCCGCCGCCTTGGGGACGTTTCACCCAGAAAGGAAAAATGGTGTTCGCGCCTTCAGGCTGTGGTTCAAACGGGTCGGTGTCGAAGGTCGAGGCATCGTATTCGATATCGAGCGTGTGCAGACAGTCCCGGTCATGCAGCATGAAGCCAGAACGGAAACCGTGCGCGCCCCAATCTTTCAGATAGCGATTGATGCTGCCGGCGTTCTCGGAAAAATCTTCACGCCGCCAGTAAAGCTTTCCGTCATGTCGCAAGTCATGCACGCCGACTTCAAAACTGTTTTGTTTGAGTTCCTCGCGCAATTCACGACTGACGCGGTATTCACCCTCGGGAATAAAATTAAAAGAGGAGCGGAAGCCGAGACTTTTTTCGAGCTGCATCAACTGGATGCATTTGTCCACGCCATGCTGCCCTTCCACGTCATGCGTCAGCACGAGCGCGAATTTTTTTCCGCCGGGCCAGCCCTTCCAGCCGTCCGGAATTTTCCCGGCAGCTTCGTTTATGGGCCAGATGGCGGAATGCTCACGCCGTTGCTGACGGGCCAGCAGCCGACGAGCAGCCATGCGAAAACGCCACGGGATATACGGCTTAAGCCGATAGTAAATGCGATTGCTAATCATCGAAGGCCTGGAAAATTATCCAAAACAACTCAAACTTCCGATAGGAAATCCTGATGCAGTTGTTTGGGAATGTAAGTCTTGGTCTTGTTCAGCACGGCGGTGACGTTGGCCTTGGACTGGAGCAAGAGCGCATTCGCTTGCTGCACGACTTGCTGGTCGGTCTTTTCAGATTCGATGACGAGCATCACCGTATCCATGAAACCAGAAAGGCGTGCGGTCACGCTCGTCGGACTGACGGGTGGCATATCGAAAATAATGTAGTCGTAGTCACTTGCTTTGAGTTTTGGAATGAGCGAAGCAAATCGTTTCGGCAGCGCGCGCGGCAGCTTGTCTGTGAATGTGTCCTCGTTCACGACGTATAGATTTTCCTGCACCCGCGCCCCGTCGCGCGTTTCGCTTTCGAGCGCGTCGTC
The DNA here is from genome assembly GCA_903847285.1 of uncultured Verrucomicrobia subdivision 3 bacterium. Next base: position 27,659 of record CAINDH010000163.1, read on the forward strand.
GAGTTTGCAATTCGGCTGGCCTCGGAAAAATTGCTGGGCCGAACCGTTTTCCATATTCATGTCCACAAGCAACACGCGGCCGTCGCCGGTTTCGGAAAGCGATGAGGCCAATCCCGCCGCAATGGTGCTCACGCCTGCGCCTTTGTGCGTGCTGGTCACGGCTACGAGCTTGGGTTTGCGTGTGAGATTGATGGATTCGAAATAAACCACCAGCCGGTCGCGCAAGGCGTCGTAGTAGGAATCAAAGCGGCGGTTAACTGCGCTAGCCATGACTTCGAGCGAGCTATCGCGCACGGCTACTGCTGCTGTGCCAATCGAACTCACAGAACCACTGCCCGCACCAAGCAATTTGCGACTAGGTCCAGCAAGGGATGCCCGGCGCGCTCCCTGGTTTAGATCGGGGATAGATAGGAAGAATGGAATCTTGAGCTTATTCTGAATTTCAATAGGGCGCTTGATGGTGCGGTCGAGATAGAATTCCATAAGTAACGCCAACGCTAGACCGAAAGCGAAACCGCCGAACATAATCATGTAAACTTTTTTATGGAAGGCGTCAAAATCGCGAAATGGCGGCGACGGCTTTTGCAGCTTGTTGATTCCGCTGACAAGTCCTGGTTCCAATTCTTCATCAATGCGGGTGCGTTGCATCTGGGTTTCATACTTTTCAACAGTGGACTCGATCATTTTTTTGCGGCGCGAAAGCTCGGAAATTTTCTGCTCGGCATCACCCATCCGCGAACCCTCGGCTTGCACCTGCTGAAGCTGCTGCTCCAACGTCCGAATGCGGGTGGGCAACGAACTGCTCCGTATCATTGAACCTGAACCGGGAGCGGATGAAAGTGCAGGCTCCTGACTTACGGAAGAAAAATCTAACTCTGCTAGTCCGGGGGTATCCGTCTCCAACTTGCCCTTAGCTTTAGTGGCTTCCGCCAATTGTTCCTGAGTTTCTTTCACGAGCTTGTTGCCTTCCGGGTAGCCCATCACGAGCAAATAATCATCCAGACGTTTTTGCAAAAAAATCAACCGCGAACAGGCGGCCTTGTAGCGGGACACTTCAGCTTCGGGAATTTTTTGATCCGCCGACTTACTAGAGGCTGCTGAATTGGTTGGAGCTTTTTTTGTAGCCGATAGGTCGCCAGCACTTGCTTGATATTGATCCCAATCAGCCCGGGCCTTAAATAATTCCCGCCGGATTTCGGCAGTTTGATCTGAATACGCTTTCTCTGTGGCAACAATGTCCATAATGCCAGCATTGGTCTTGGCCATGTGCAATTCCTCCTCCGTATTGGCCAGTTGCGCCCGCATCGCCGACAGTTTCTCCACTAGAACCTCTTCGGGAATTCCTGAGGAGTGAGTGGATTTATGCTTTTCCAGATAAGCAGTTATGACTGATTCCACCACGCGCGACACGATTGTCGGGTCAAAACTTTTGTAGGTAATTTGAATGACACTGCTGTCCCGCGACGGCTCTACCTTCACACTTTTGCTAATCAGCGAGGCCGCGCTAAATGGGTCACTGCCACCACCAGCCTTCGCCAAAATTATTTCCGGCCCGATATTCGTGGCTACCTGTTCGTAAATGTCAAAGCTGGTCAGAATCTGCATCTCGGAATTCAATGCGCTATCCACCCGGTCTTGCATATTAATGACTCGCTGACCAGGGTCAGTGGCGCTATTCGGCGTCATGTCCGCGATATATTTGATGAATAGTTTGGCTGAAGACTGATACGGCGGAGGTCGGAGCATGTAGTAAGCACCGCCTGCCAGAATGCCCAATACCGTAAAAATGATGATGAGCCACTTGCGGCGGAACAGCACAAAGTAGATGTCCACCAGGCTGAAGCCTGTCGGTGCCGGTTCGAGATTTCGTCCGTTGCTCATTGATATTTCCTATTAAAACGGTTGACCGCCTGCAAATCACTAACAATTACGCCCAATGACGGTAGAGAAAATTCCCTGCCGACTGCGACAGCCACGAAGGCAGCGCAGTGAAAACTTTATTGTGCCAGCCCGCCACACCGTCCGTCTCCGTTACAAAACAATTCCGCCGCAAATCGAATTTCACATACGCCACGTTTTTTTCCCGCGCGCCGAGCTGTAACTTAAACCGGCGCAAGCCTTCGTTCGCCAGCGCTGTCTTGCCCAAATCCAAACTCGTCGCGCCGTTGCGCGTGAGCCATTTCATCGTCTCCCACATCACCAAATTGGGGCCGCGCAATTGCTGATACGCGTAGTCCGATGCGCCGTATTTGTAAATCGCCCGGCCGCCCAAGAAAAAATAAACCGAGGCGGCAATTTTCTCCCCGCCGTGGCTCGCCACCGCCACCGCGCCGAGGTTTTGAGACAGAACATGGCGGTGGATGTTCAGAAAAAAGTCCCACGGCTGCGGCGGCAACCCATGCCGTTTGCGTGTCAGGCATTGCAGCCGGAAAAATTCCCGCATCGCTTCCAAGCTCGAAGACAACTCCACTTTGACGCCGTCTTTCTCCGCCTTGCGCACCGCGCGCCTCACCGAACCATCCATTTTTTCAAACAGCGAATTCTCGCCCACCGTCAGATCAACCTCGTGACCGAAAAATGAAACCGAGTCTGGGACTTCCGCTCCAAAAAATTCTTTGCCGCCGCGCAGTTCGATTGATTTCCACCCGCGCGATTTTCCAAACGCAACCGCGTCCCCAAACATTTTTCCAAACGATTCTTTTTCTGCGCCTAGTGGGCCGCACTCGTCCGTGAACGGCAACGCGATTCCTTTCCGCCCCGTCAGCCAACTGTCCGCCTCCATCAGAGGTAACAAGGCGGCGCCTTCAGAAAAAAATTGCGGCGTAAAACTGTAGCTACCCGCCAGCACCTTCAGCCAGGCCGTGCCGTGGAAAAACGAAAAATCGGGACGGCTGGTCAACAACGCATCCCAATTCGGATTCTCTAGCGGGTTAAACCGCCGCGCCGCAGCCGGCGCAATTTTTTCCGTGGCCACAAATTATTTTTTTAACGGTCAGTTTTTGGGTGCGGACTTTTTCATCACGCGCGCCGGGTTGCCGGCCACAATGGCGTTCGCCGGCACGTCTCTCGTCACCACGCTGCCCGCACCGACGAGCGCATTTTCACCGATGGTGATGCCGCATAGCAGCACCGCGCCGGAACCGATGGACGCACCTCGTTTAACCAAAGTTGGAACACATTTCCAATCCGCCTCGGTCTGTAACGCGCCGTTGGCCGTAGCGCGCGGAAATAAATCGTTCGTGAAAACGACGTTGTGGCCGATGAATACCTCGTCCTCGATAGTTACGCCTTCACATATGAAAGTGTGACTGGACACCTTGCAACGATTGCCAATCTTCGAGCCTTTCTGAACTTCTACGAAGGTGCCGATTTTTGAATCGTCACCCACTTCACAGCCGTAAAGGTTCGTGAATCCGAAAATTCGGACGTTTTTCCCCAACTTCACATCCGGCGCGATGCGCTGAATCGGTTCGTTGGACTGGCTCATTTGCCGTTACCGTTCAGCACGATTTTAAATTCCGAGCCGATGCGGCCGTTGGCGCGGGGTGCACTGCGCTTGGCACGGGCCGGATGCGTGCCATTTTTCGGAGTGCTGGCGCTGACGACGGCGGCATGGCCGTTGCCGTTGGTATAAGTCGGAATCACAGGAGCTACCGCTTTTCCAAACACAATCGGCGAACCGCCCTTACGCAAGGAATCAGAGGACGCTTCCAAAATACGGACGAGTTCCGTGCCGCGCATTCCGCAGCTGACCGGTGTCGCGCCGTATTTGATGCAGTCAATAAAGTGTTGGCACTCGGTCTTAAGCGGTTCTTCCTGCTTAATGTAGGGGGCATACATATCGCCGTAGTGATATGCGTATTGGAATTCGCCGAAGGTGTCGTAATGCGGCGGACGCTCAACGCGCATGTCGAACACGCGGATTTTTTCGAGCGGGGCAAGATCATCATAAACAATCATGCGTTTACTGCCGACGATGGTCATTTCGCGAACCTTGCGCGGGTCAAGCCAGCTGCTTTGGATAGTGGCGGACCGTTGACGAGAGAAGCTCAAGCACATCGTGGTGACGTCTTCGATTCCCGGCGTGACGTGCGCGCTGCCACGGCAATTTAAGGATTCGGGCATTTCGCCCATGAGCGAGAGAATGATGGAGAGGTCATGCGGCGCGAGATCCCAGGCCACGTTGATGTCCTTCTGGAATAAGCCCAGATTCAAGCGGCGCGCCGAGATGTAACGAATTTCGCCGATGTCGCCCTTGTCAATGATCTCCTTGATTTTGCGGACGACTGGCGAATACAAAAACGTGTGGCCGGTCATCAGCACGAGGCCGTTTTTCTTGGCTATAGCCACCAACTCTTCGCAATGCTCAACCGATGCTGCCATCGGCTTCTCGATGAAAGTATGTTTACCGGCGAGCAGTGCGGCTTTGGCGAGCGGGAAGTGTGTCTTGACGTTGGTGGCAATGACCACGGCATCAAGATTGATGCCATTGAGCATATGCTTGTAGTCGGTGGAGGCTTCGACTTCCGGATAGAGCGACTTGAGATGTTTGAGGCGGCCCGTGTTCAGGTCGCACATCATCTTGAGATTCACATCCGCGAGCGAACGGAAGTTACGAATCAGGTTCGGTCCCCAGTAACCGCACCCTGCCACGCCGACTTTGATTTTCTTGGTCATAAATTTAATTTTCTGTTGTGCTGACTGCTTAGCAGGCTCATTGCCGAGTTTACAAATTAATTATTAATCGCTCGCGCCGGCAACACCGATTCAGTTTGAACCACGCGCTTACGAGCCTTTTTCGCCTGTTTCATGTCCCACATTTGCACGAGCAACGCAGGAATTGTCATAAATATAATCCGCAAATCGAGCCAGACGGTTTTTCTACGCGTATACTCGATGTCCAATTCCATCATCCGCGTGAAAGTTGTCCTGTTTTTGCCACTCACCTGCCACAAACCAGTCAGTCCTGGTGCAGCGTTAAACCGCTCCCGCTGCCACAGCAACAGTTTTTCCGCTTCATAAGCCACGCACGGACGCGGTCCGACCAGACTCATGTCGCCCCGCAGAACATTGATTAACTGCGGCAACTCATCCAAGCCAGAGGACCGCAAAAATTTTCCGAAGGGAATAATCCGCTTGTCACCGGCGGCGTCCAGCTTGGTCATGGGCGCGTTGGAACTGATCAAATCCTGCAAATGCCCTTGATGTGACACCGTCTCCGCATTGCAGTGCATCGTGCGGAATTTCAAACACATGAACGGTTGACCACGAAAGCCGATACGCTGTTGCTGGAACAACATCGGCCCCGCAGAATTCCGGCGAATGATGAAGGCGATGACAATCATCAACGGCAAAATCAGGGGAAATGCGAGCAGAATCAGCGTGCAATCCAACACACGCTTCCAAACAGGGATTCCATTTTTACGACCTTCACTCATTGTTTTATACGCACGGCTCCGCACTTGTTCGCCCGGCATTTTGCCCGACGAATCGTTTAATTTCACCCATGTTTACGCATGGTTTCATATGGTCAGGCAGCATTTTCATGCCGACAACCTTACCTGACGAACCGTAGCCGCCAAAGCCGGCATCAAGTCCGCCAACGAATTCTGTTTCAACTGCACAGCCTCCCGCTCCACCTCCACGGTGGTGGGCTGCCCCAGCATATCTAGCAGGATTTGCACCCGTTTTTTGGCCGGAAGGCTTTTTAATACCAAAGCACTCATGCCCACGAACGCCCCGCCCGCAACCGTCACCTCATCCCCTGGTTGAAAATCACTCGCGATACTAACAATCTCCTCGTTTTCAAAGCAGTTTTGAAGTTCCACTATGACCTCATCGGCCACCGGCGGAAATTTTCCACCGAAACTTAACAACCGGTTCACGCCAATCGAATGTTGAATGTCATTAATCCGCTCCTCCAGCACGCAGCGGACGAAAATATAGCAGGGAAACAAAGGTTCAGTGACATGAACGAGACCGCGACGGGTGAGTTTTTCCAGTTGCAAACGGGGGGAGAAGACTTCAATTCCTTGATTTTTCCGCAGATTTGCCGCCGCAATGTGTTCATGCTTCGGCTTCGTCCGGGCGCTATACCAAGCTGATGACGTGGTTTGCATTTTGTTTAGTTCGACGTAATTGCCAATGATCAATGACTTTCAAAACTGACTAAACGCCCGGACCTATTCCCGCAACCAGCAATTTTAAGTGGCGTAAAACTTAAACTGCCCGAACGGAAACTCTATGTCCTTAAATTATACAAACTATCAGAAGATGTCCATCACAAACTGCCCTCCGAAGCTTATGACGCAAAAACCACCCGACCAGTTTTCCGTGCGGGTGGTTTCGGTGGCTGCGGCAAGAATCTACGTCCGGCTCAAGGCCACATACATTTCATTTACAAAATCCGCGATGGCCTGAACCTGCGCCTGCGTCGGTGGATTGCTCACGATGAAGTTCGGCGGTTGGATGTTGTTCACCGGCCCCGCCGCTTGAACGGTGATGGCGTCATTCACATCCTGATACAAGGCGCGTTGCTGGATGTCATCGTTTAAGCCTGCGAACTGCGAACGCAGTTCGGCGGAAACAATCGGCGAATTATTTGCCGGTTTAGTGGGATCGTAAGGCATAAAGATTTTTGGTAGGGCGGAGCTGCCGCTCCGCCCTGATAGAAAGTCCGGCGACGCGGCAGCGTCGCCCTACCACGGTGGTCGTCCTTACGGCACGACCTTCACCGCCGGATCGCTCCATGCGCCTTTGCCGGCGGCGTTGATGGCGCGCACGCGCACCCACACCCGCGCCCCGCTCGTCAAGCCGATGAGCGTCACGCTCGATTTCGTCACCGTGTCCTTCGTCACGAAGCTCGTCGGCGTGAATGGATCGGCGCTGACCTGCACCTCGTAGCTCTTGATTTTGGTTTGCGGATCCCAATGCGCATCCAGCGAACCATCATTGTCACCAGCCGTCAGCGAAAGGTTCATCACCTGCCCCGGCAACTGCCGCGGCGTCTTGCCCGCGCGCACGCTCAAGCCCGCGCTCAAGATTTTTGATTCATCGCCCGCCGCCGTCAGGTCCACATAACCGACCAGTTGCATCGCCAGCGCCTTGAGACCGTCCATTTCTAGATCCTTGTCCGCCGTCGCCTGCTTCGCCGTGGCCTGCGCGTTGAGCGCGGCCGTTAGCTTGGTTTGCGCCGAAGTGATTTTAGCGCCGAAGGTGGCGAGCGACGGGTTGGGCGTGGTGAAGTTTGCATTGCCCGTCAACGCCGTCTTGAGGCTGTTGCACGTTTGTAGCGTGTCCGTGTCTGACACGCCCTTGAGGGTGAATTTTACTTTTGCCATAGACTTGCTCAGGAGTTGTGGCAAGGGCGACGAGTCATCGAAGACGGCTCCGCTGTCATAGGTCAGGGATGGCGTATCGTAGAACTTCACGGCGACTTGCCTGGTTAATGTTCATTCCGTTCAGGTTGACCGACCGCCAGTTCACATCAGCGCGACCGGTTTTCAGACCTGGAAAAACCTTTTCCACGCGTTGAACCTTCCGTTCCAGACCTTGAACCCTTCATTCCCCATCAGGAACCAAAACTTCCTGATCTTAAACCCTCATTTCCACGTCTGAAACTTCCTGTTCCACGTCTGGAAAACGATTTTCAAGATGTGGAAAACCTTTTTCCACGCGTAAAACCTTCCGTTCCACATCTTAAAAAACCATTTCCACGTCTTAAAACCCTCGCCCAACGTCTGGAACTTTCATTTCCACGTCAGGAACCGCGCTGCAACTGGCTGAAAAACTGGGGTTTAGGCAAGAAACCGGAAAAATGACACCGGTTGACCGCCACCACACCCATTTTATTACTCATGCCCGCCGGACGACAAAACCGGACAAAGTTTTTGAAAATATTTTTTGGCGTAGGGGACGCAGCCGGTAGGGTTAGCGCCGTCGGCGCGGCATATTTGTAGTTAAAAACCACCGAAGAAAACCAAGCTCCGTAGGAGCGACATCTGCCGGGAATATGCCGCTCCTACGGAGCTGATGAATTGTGCCGTGGGGTTCTACAAAGATGCCGCGCCGACGGCGCTGGAAACTGGCGCACGGCACGCGGGGGGGGGTGAATTATTTTACCCTTTGCATTTTATACTTATTAGTCACGTCATTACTCAAAATCAAGTCATGGTCATTCATTTGAATAATTTGAAATCGTGAAATGAAGGGAACACGCGTGGTTTGAGTGCTCTTCTTGACTGTTTCAATCAGAAATCTGTTTTTGACTTGGAAAATTCCTTCCATCTCAACATCTGGCGACAATTGTGAAATAGTTTGATTTACAAAACTGCCATCTGAAGCAATTGTGAATGTGCTCTTGCTGACTCCGTTTGCTGACGGCAAATCCAAAACCCATTTTCCTGAAAGATTATTGCGAATTTTCATGTCAACCAACCATGGATAGATTTCTTTTACTGTGACAATGGATGCTCCAACAACGAATAGCGCACTAACGCCCACAAATATTGTTGTTTTTGCTTTTGTCCAAGCCATAAGTTTCAATGCTCCTTTTACGAGGGTTAAGGTTGAGGTTGTAGCCACCGCGCCTTTGGTCACTGTAATTGCGGAAATTGTTTTCACTAACACCACCGGCGCTGCTTGCACGGAGTTGGTCGCCACCGCGCCGGCAATCACCGTGGCGGTCAGCGTCACGCCGCGTTTCAGAAAGAGGGCGCGCAGTTTTTCCAGTCCGCGCGTCACGCGTTTGCGGGCGGCGTCTTCGTTCACGCCCAGCGCCGCGCCGGTTTCGGCCAGCGTGCGGCCTTCAAAATAGCGCAGCAACACCGCGCGCCGGTCGGTCTCGCTCAATTTGGCAAGCGCGTCATCCAGCAGCGGGGCGATGTGTGTCCACGCGGCGGCTTCGGTGATCTGGGGAGTGTCCATGTAGGCTTGGGTTTCGCGGCGCAGGCGGCGGGCGTGGGCGCGGAGTTCGGCATTGGCGGCGTAGCGGGTGGTCTTGAAGAGCCAGCCGGTGAGAAAGGTTTCGTTCCGCAAACTCGCGGCTTTGCGGGCAAGGATGATGAAGACGGCTTGCGTGATTTCCTCGGCCAGATGCGCGTCGCCCACCTGCCGCACGGCGGCGGAATGGACGAGGTTGATGTGCCGTTCCACGAGCGCGGCAAAGGCGGTCTCGGACTGGGTGGCGGCAAATTCCCGCACCAACGTCATGTCATCCGGTATCAACATTCACCTACTAATGCCCGCCGAATGGGAAACCGGACAAGTTATTTTTGGGAGAATAGACTTAAACGAAGTGAACGCAGACTGAAGAAAGATTGAAGACCGGACCGGAAAAGTAAGGAGACACACCACTAGCGAGCCGGTTTGCTATGCCGACCTACTGCCCATCCGTGTCTCATATCCGAACAGTGTCCTGGCTAATTGGGACAGTGTCACGAGCTACACGGGCGGGGCGAACGATTATTTCGCACCCTTGGCGGCCGACTTCACACCGTAGTGAAAGCCGGTTTCGTCTTGATAACCCACGGGAATCTCAAGTTTCACGAGATTACGGAGCTTGGCCATGAGGCCAGCGGGTGAGAAACCAACGCCGGTGTGGGACAAAGTCTTCTGATTCATAATGTGTTGTTTGAATGTCATACTTCTTATTTAGCATCGGCGATGCCAAAGAACCTTTAAGTTTTATTTTACGGCAAATAATATGCCCGGTAATACCGTTGATTGAAGCTGGCGGTGTTCGCATCCGCAAAGGTGAAGGGCGCGGTATTTGTCTGGAGCGAGGTCCATTGCTTTAAGTCCTCGGAGCCTTGCACCACATATTTCGCACCGGAAACGCCGTCCACTTGAAAAGCAAACTGGCCATTGATTTTCGCAACCGTAGCGATTGCCGGGGCGGTGTTGGTGATGATAGTCAACGAGGCGGTGGCGCTGTTGGTCATGCCGACACTGTTGGAAACCTGCACGGAATATTTGCCGGCGTTTTTGGCCTTAACCCCTTTCAACGTCAGCGTGGCTCCGTTTGCGCCGGGCAAATTTACACCGTTATACTTCCACTGATATTTGAACGGAGCCCGGCCAGAAACAGCCACTCCGAGGGTGACGTTTCGTCCCGGCAACGTGGCGGAGTTGGTCAACTGCCGGACAATTCTCGGCAAGGCCGCGATCAAGGCTTGGTTCACAATCGTGACGGTGAAGGCTTGCGTGACGGTGTTGCTGCCGGTGCCGCTATCTTTCACCGTTACGGTGATGGTCGCCGTGCCGGTAGCATTGGCCATGGGCTTGAATGTGAGTGTGCCGGTGGAATTGGGATTGGCGTAATTTACTGAGGAAACGGAAAGCAATTTGGTGTTGCTGGAGGTCGCGGTGACTTTCAACGTCTGACCGTCGCCCGTGGAACCAGTGGTGATGCCAGACAACGCAATGATCTGCGCGGCGGCGTTAATGTTTAAGTTTAGATTCGGCAACGGATTCAGAGTCGGCGGGAAATTTTCGGCGGTGGGCAGAGACCACATGACCTCGGATGACATCGGGCTTTCATTGAACGATCCATCCACCGAACGCACTGCGAAGAAATTCGTCGAACCTGCCACCAAGCCCGTTACCACCAAGCTCGTGACCAAGCCCACGTCAATTCGTTTGAGGTAGTTGCCGCTATTGGTTCCAAGGCAGATGTGATAACCCGTCACGCCCGCATCGGTGCTGGCATCCCATGAAATGATGACGCTGTGAGCATCCGCCGTGTTCGTGGTCGCCGCCACGTTGGTCAGGACACTCAAACCAACCGGCGGATTGGTGACGACGATCGGATCAGGTGTGGAAATCCCCGCCACCGGCAGAAACCACACAGCTTCGAACGACATCGGGCTTTCGTTGAAGCCGCCATCCACCGAGCGCACCGCGAAGAAATTTGTCGAGCCTTCCACCAAGCCCGTCACCACCAGACTCGTGACCAGACCAACATCGAGTCGCTTAATGTAGTTGCCGCTGTTTGTGCCCCAGCAGATATGGTAGCCAGTCACGCCCGCATCCATGCTCGCATCCCACGAAACCAATACGCTGTGGGCGTCCGCCGTGTTGGTGATCGCCGAGACATTCGCCACTGTATTCAGAACGCCCGGCAGATTGGTGATGACATTGGGGTTGGAAACTCCGGCCACGAAGCTCACTTCCGAAGAATAGCTACTTTCGTTACCAGCGGAATCATACGTCGTCGCTGCAAAATAATTCGTCGAACCATCCGCCAGTCCGGTGATGGTGAGATTGGTCACACTGCCTGCATTGAGCGTGCTGGAATAGACGCGGCTGGAGGAGCCGTAGTAAATTTTATAGCCAGTCACAGAGGCATCAGCGCGGGGGTTCCAAGAAATTTCCACGTTCTGCACCGCCACCGCCGTCCACTGCGAGAGCAGCGCCAACCCAACGGCCAACACCGTCAGCTTGACGCTTTTTCCTGCCCAAAACCTGGTTGCAATGCACGACATCTGTCCGTGCTATTGCAGCCGCTATGCCAACCCGCCACATTCCAGCCTGAGCGTGCCAATTCTAAAGCCCCGCGCCGACTGGTGAAATTTCCAAGACACCGACCTCGCACTAGAAGCGGAAAAATCCTTTTGTTTCCGTCATTTGCCCCGGCGCAGTCCCGAAATTTATCCGCCAAAAAAATATTTTTGGACAGCCCCCCTGCCCGCAGCCTTTTGCATCTGTGATTGAAGCGCTTCAAGACATTCACTGTCCTCGTGTCTTGAAAACAACCAAGAAAAAAGGACGCCAGAATGACTCCGGCGTCCTCGTGAAAAACGTTTTGGTGCGCTTACTTTTTGAAGAACGATTTCACCACTTCTACCACGCGCAAAATCTGTTCCTCGGTGAGTTCCGGATAAATCGGCAGGCTCAAACATTGGCTCGCCGCCTTCTCAGAGTTAGGGAAATCACCCGGCTTGTAACCGAGCTCTGCGTAGCATTTCTGCAAATGCAGCGGCAACGGATAATGCAGCGCGCAGCCCACGCCGTTCGCTTCCAGATACTTTTTCAATTCCTCGCGCTGGGGATGGCGCACGACGTAAAGATGCCACACGCTCTCAGCGTAGCTGGGCTGCGTAGGCAATTGCAGCGGCGTGTCTGCAAGTAATTCCGCGTAACGCTTCGCCACACGCTGACGTTCGCTCGTCCACTTCGCCAGATGCTTCAATTTGATCCCCAGCACCGCGCCTTGAATACCTTCCATGCGGTAGTTAAAACCCACTTCGTCGTGGTAATAACGGACCGTTGAGCCGTGTTCACGCAATGACCGCGCGCGTTTGGCAAACTCCGCATTATTAGTCACCAGCGCCCCTCCCTCGCCGAACGCGCCAAGGTTTTTACCGGGATAAAAACTGAAACAGGAAACTTCGCCCAGGCCGCCAACGGTTTTGCCCTTGTATTTCGCGCCGTGGGCCTGACATGCATCTTCCATTAGTGGCAGATTGTGTTTCTTGCAGACTTCGCGGATACCATCTACGTCAAAGGGCTGGCCGTAGAGGTGCACAGGCAAGACCGCCTTGGTTTTCTTGGTGATGGCTTTCTCGATAAGACTCGGGTTGAGATTCATCGTCGCATCGTCTACGTCCACATAGACGGGCTTTGCGCCGACGTAGGAAATCGCCCAGCTCGTCGCGACGAACGTGTAAGGAGTAGTGATGACTTCATCCCCCTGCCCAACCCCCAGCAACATCAAGCCAACGTGTTCCGCCGAAGTGCCACTGTTGAACGCCACGCAATGTTCCGCGCCGCAATACTTCGCAAAATCCTTTTCAAACTGCACCACATCCGGCCCGAGGCAGAATGATGTGTTATCAATCACCTTAGAAATGGCCGCGTCAATTTCCGCACGCAGTGGTTTGATTTGCGCCTTGAGGTCGAGGTAGGGAACCGGTTGATGTGACATAAAGTGGGGCAGAAGCTAGCTGTCCCGGCCCCATTTGGAAATTAAAAAATCTGCCTCGCCGAGAGTGAGTATTTTGACCAAAAAGAAAGAATTGGCGACCCTACCGGGAATCGAACCCGGGCTACCATTCCACAAGGCTGACATCATAAATCCCTTTATTATCAGCACGTTCAAACACTCTTGACATGGGTGGATTTTACTACTAGATTTATCACTAATATGGCAAGCCTTCACAAACGTCCGCGCTCACCTTACTGGCACGCCTCGTTTCTCACCCCGGATGGCCGATGGACTTTGAGATCTACGAAATGCGATGATCGCACCAAGGCGATGTCCGTTGCCCTTGAATTTGAGCGGGCCGCTAAACTTGGCCGGGCGGGCAACCTGGTGGAAGCACAGGCGCGGAGAGTCTTGGCGGACATCATGGCGCGGGCCGGCGGGGAAGAAACGCTTCGCGCCCCGTCCGTGCATGATTTCATGAACCAATGGCTTGCCAGCAAGGTTGCGCGTAAATCGAAAGGCACTTCCACACGCTACGGCGTGGCCGTGACGGACTTTCTGGCTTCGCTGGGCAATCGCACTGACAAGCCGCTCACCAGTCTGACGACGGGCGATGTGGAACGTTTCCTGAATTACCGCACGGACAAAAAGCTCGCACCGCAAACCCTAATCTTGGACATCAAGATCATTGGCGCGGCTTTGAACCATGCGCGGCGGCAAGGCATCATCAACACGAATCCGGCAGAAGCAGTGGAACTGCCCAAGGGCAAAAGTATGGAGCGCGGCACGTTTACCCCGGCGGAAGTCAAAATGCTGGTGGACACGGCGGAAGGTGAATGGAAAACACTGATTTTGCTCGCTTACTTTACCGGCGCGCGGCTTTCCGATTGTTGCCGAATGGCATGGTCAGACGTGGACTTGGGCACGGCAACGCTCACCTACACACAATCCAAGACCGGCGAAAAAGTAACCATGCCAAT
>CAINDH010000164.1 GCA_903847285.1 uncultured Verrucomicrobia subdivision 3 bacterium
GGCGAATGTGCGGAAAAAAGCCTTCGTCACGAGGAAAGCACCCTTGAGATTCGTGTCAATGACCGTGTCCCAATCCGCATCGCTCATGCGCATCAGCAAGCCGTCGCGCGTCACGCCGGCGTTGTTCACGAGGATGTCCACCTTGCCGCAATCGGCGAGAATCTTGTCGGCGGCGGCGCTCACGGCGGCGGAATCCGCCACGTCCACGGCCAGCGCCCACGCCTTGCGGCCCAGCGCCCGGATTTCGGCGGCGACCTTCTCGGAATTTTCCGCCGTGCGCGAGACGACGACGACATCCGCGCCCTCTTGGGCGAATTTCAAGGCGATGGCGCGGCCGATTCCACGACCCGCACCGGTGACAACGGCAATTTGATTGGCAAGTGGGCTCATAAAGTGTCCGTGATGTTAAACCGTGAAGGCGGGTGAATGCACATGAAAAATGACAAGTGAAGAGTGATGCGTGAAAAAATCAAAGGCAAGCGTTCAATCTAGGAATACTCCGGCGATATTTGCAGCGCTTCACAGGCGGCGTAAATGACTTGAATGGGTTCCGTCGCAGCTATGTTTTTCCGAAATGGGCTTACGGCGTTCAAAATAAGATCCGTCTTCTCTATCGCTTTAGCTTTCTTCAGCATCTTCGCCAGTATTTCTCGCTCCGCATCCACATCAAGAATCGCCAAAAGCTCGTCGACACGCTTCTGGCGGTAAAGGCCAAGAGCAGACGCATATCGAGACCCCAAACCATAACAACAGGCGAGTAAATGGGAATCCTGTCGTTGGAGGAATAGTCTCATCTTGTCATAAATCGTCGCATGAAACATCGGCAAAAGAGAAGCATCACGAGGCATCAGGTGGAAACCTTGCTGGAGCAAAACGTAGAACTGACTCCACGCTTCAGTAGGTCGATTCGCGTCCTGCAAATAGAGCGGCAATCTTAAATACGTTTCGACTGGATAAAGAACTTCGCCCTTGGCGATGGCTTTGTAAGCCTCAAGCAAATCACGAATCGCCTCATCAAAACGCCCAGCCTCGTGATTAGCTGTTGCAGACTTGAGCAGTTTATCTGGGTCTTTGCGAAAAAGGCTGAACATGACTTATCTGTGTTTCATCTGTGAAAATCTGTGGCTAAACCAAAAGCACCTTCACCGTGGATTCCAAGCTCGCCGCGTCCGCGACGTTCAGCATTGTCGCCGTTTTATCAATGCGCTTCATAAAACCGCTCAAGGCCGTGCCCGGCCCGAGTTCGATGAACCGCGTAAAACCCTGCGCCAGCAACGCGCGCACGGAAGTCTCCCACAGCACCGACGCGCAAACCTGCTCTACGAGCTTCGCGGAAATTTCCGCCGATGTTCCGTGCGCCTGAGCCGTGACGTTGGAAATCACCGGCACCACGGGCGAAATCAGATTCACCTTTGCCAGTTCCGCGCCAAGCTTCGGCTGCGCACTCGCCATGAGCGGCGAGTGATACGCGCCCGCCACTGGCAACGGCAACGCGCGTTTCGCGCCCTTGGCCTTGGCGAGTTCGCACGCCTTCGTGATTTTTTCCGCTTCGCCGGAGATGACGAGCTGGCCGGGGCAATTCAGATTCGCCAGCACCACGCCGGCTTCCGCGCAAACTTCGCGCGTCGGCGATTCGTCGAGACCGATGATCGCGGCCATGCCACCCTTGGTCACGTCGCACGCTTCCTGCATGAACTTGCCGCGCTGGCGCACCACGCGCAGGCCGTCCTCAAAACTCATCACGCCCGCCGCCGTCAGCGCCGTGAATTCGCCGAGCGACAAACCGGCGGTCGCTTCAAACTTCAGATTCGGCAACTGCTCCTTGAGCAATTGAAACGCAACCCAGCTCACGAGAAAAATCCCCGGCTGTGCGTGCTCGGTCTTGGTGAGTTCGGCTTCCGGGCCGTTGAAACAAATTCCGGCGAGATCGTAGCCGAGCGCGGCGTTGGCGCGGTCGAACCACGCCTTGGCGGAGGGA
>CAINDH010000165.1 GCA_903847285.1 uncultured Verrucomicrobia subdivision 3 bacterium
CGCTCCGCGTGTTGCCGCGCGGTTTGCTTAAGAAATAAATTTAGCGGCTCACTCCCGCAGTCGAATCCGTCCCGGTCGTGAGTTTTCGCCAGCAGTTCAACTTTATGCACGGACCATGCCTTTATACGTTTTGACCGCGTCTTTCAGCCGCTTATTCGGTTTCGGCGGATTGTCTAACAGGGCCAGCAGCTTGTGTGCGTCTTTCTGCGAGAGCCGAATGACCGACTCGCGTTCAATCACGCGCTGCGCTTCCACATACGCCGTTTGCACCACGAACTGATTGACCGTCGCGCCCAAAAGCTCTGCCGCCTGCTCCAGCGTGTCGCGCACACTGTCAGAAACTCGGGCCGTGATCCGCTTGCGCGGTTCTTCTAAAACTTGTTCCATACCTACATGGTGCCACTTTGGCACCGGCTTGTCAATGGCACTTCAAGCAACCTGAGCTATGCCGGAAATTGCACCGCATCACGCCATTGCGCCACGTCCTCGACTTTTTCCCGCTGATAAATTTGGTGAATCAATTCTGAAGCGTGGTTCACCAAACGCATTGCCGCTTCGCGCGGCACGCCGACACGTCGCAGGCGGTTGACGTAGGTGACGCGCAGGCAATGAAAAGTCAGGTGCGTCTTTTTGATTTTGATAAAAAACTGCTGCCATCGGCGCGACGGTTGAAACGGAAATTCGACAGTGAATTTTTGTTTCGATTTGCGGATGCGTTCCAGCAGGGGACGCAATGCGGTCGGCATAGGCACAGAGAACGCCCGATCTTCGCCGCCTTTGGGGGTCGGAAAAGTGATTTTGTTTTCATCAAAATCAATGCAGTTGACTGGAATCCGTGTCTCCCGTAACCGGCAGCCAGTGTGCAGGGAAATATCAAAGGAAGTTTGCATCCATTCGGGTTCGTCCTTCAGCGCTTCCCGAATCTCGCTGATTTCATCGTCGGTCAGTTCCGGTTTTTTCGCCGCCTTGTCCCGTTTCAATTTCATGCTCATTAGCGGATTGGCGTCAGCATGGCCGAGCCGCACTGCTTCCCCGATAATCATCGCAAAAGTTTTCAGTTCAAAAATGGCCGTGTTGCGGCCAACCGTCTTGCCGGTCTTTTTCTTGTAGCTGGTGCGCCAGTCAATATATTCAAGAGCGTTGCGGTAGGTAATGGCGCGAGGGGAATGGTAGTGCTTTTCTTGCAACCAAAACGCGAGCCATTTCCAGGCATCAAGGTAACGCTCCAGTGTGAGTGGACTTTCGCAATGTCGATTGAGATATTGAGGCACCCAAGCGTCCCAGCCGCCGCCTTTGATCTCACCAGCGTCGCGGTTGAGTTCCTTGGCTTCAAGTTGCGCCCGCATAGCGCGCGCCTTGATGGTCTCGCCGGGATCGTCAGCCCGTAGACCGGTGGATTTGTTGCGCCGTGTGCCATCAGTGTCGATGAACTGAATGAACCAAAACGGCGAGTTTTGTTTTTTGTAAATGGATGCCATAGCCGAGTGCAGTTTGTGCAGTAAACTTACTGCACAGAAATTGAAAATGCCAATGAAATCAGCATTTCCATACCACTCTAAACCACTATCCCAGTAACGAGGGTTCGATTCCCTTCACCCGCTCCATGTTTTATTGGGCTTTTAGAGTTGTTCCCTGAACTCCCGACAGATTCCTGACGGTATTGGCTTATGTCAAAGTCGAAGTTTCCAGTCACGGTTAAACGGGGTTATACCATCGTCAAAATC
>CAINDH010000166.1 GCA_903847285.1 uncultured Verrucomicrobia subdivision 3 bacterium
TCGTGAAACGCCTCGAGTTTATTGAGCTTCGCGAGATTCTTTTTGATGTCGAGCAACTCCTTCACGAGCGGATGCTCGCTGTCGCCGTATTTGAAAGCATCACCGGGACGAATCTTTTCAATCGCGCCAAACACTTCCACGACGAGCACGCTATGATGTGCGACGATGGCGCGACCGCTTTCGCTGACGATGTCGGGATGCGGCACCTTCTCGGCGTTGCACACGTCGGCGATGTAATAAACGATGTCGTTCGTGTATTCCTGCAACGAGTAATTCGTCGAAGAATCAAACGCGCTGCGCGAGCCGTCGTAGTCCACGCCGAGGCCGCCGCCGACATCCATGAACTCAATCGCGAAACCCATCTTCACCAGCTTCGCGTAAAACCGCGCAGCTTCCTGAACGGCTTTCTTGACCGTGAGAATGTCCGGCACCTGCGAGCCGATGTGGAAGTGCAGCAGCTTCAAACAGTGGCCGAGATTTTCCGCCTTGAGCATTTCCGTCGCGGTCAAAAGCTCCACCGTGCTGAGGCCGAACTTCGCGTTTTCGCCGCCGCTCTCCGCCCATTTGCCCGCGCCCTTGCTCAATAGACGCGCGCGGATGCCGATGAGCGGCTCCACGTTGAGCGATTTGGAAATCGTGATGATCTGCTTCAGCTCTTCCAGCTTCTCGACGACCATGATGACGCGTTTGCCGAGCTTGATACCGAGCAGTGCCATGCGGATGAACTCCGCATCTTTGTAGCCGTTGCAGATGATGAGTCCGCCGAGTTGATTTTGGAGCGCGAGTCCGGCGAAGAGTTCCGGCTTGCTGCCGACTTCGAGGCCGAAGTTGAAAGGCTTGCCCGCGTCGAGAATTTCTTCCACGACTTCGCGGAGCTGGTTCACCTTGATCGGAAATACGCCGCGATATTTTCCGGTAAAATTAAATTCCGCGATGGAGCTTTGAAACGCCTTGTTGATGGCCTCGACGCGATGGCGAAGAATATCTTGAAACCGGATGAGCAACGGGAATTTCAGTCCGCGACCTTTGGCCTCCTCGATGACATCGGTGATGTCCACGCTCGCGCCCGCGTCCTGCAAGGGTTTCACGGCGACGTGGCCGGCGTCGTTGATGTCAAAATACTTCGCGCCCCAGCGGGTGATGTTGTAGAGGTTGCGCGCGGACTCAATGTTCCACGGTGTGGCGTTGTTTGGTTGGCTCATCTAATTTTATTGAACGAGCGAACTATAAAAATTCCGGCGCAGAAAGCAATCAGCACGTTTGAAATCTTTTAATGATTCAGACCAGGATCGATGGGCGTCACGCCAGCGGTCGGCGGTTTCCGAAATTCAACTGGCTGACATCAGGCGTCACTTGGCTGGCTGCGGAGTCTTCCACGAAAATGATTAGATAAAATTTCTGGCAACTGCGGGGTTAAAATTTCCACATGACGTCCGTCATTACGCGCAAGGTGCTGCTGGTTTTATGGTCTGGAACCAGCAGGGTTGGAACCAGCCCGTTTTGATTAATTAAGTCTGTAATGAAGCACGAAACGCTAAAGGTAACCGAGTCGGTGAAGGAGTAGTTGAATTTGATCATATGGCCTTTGATGTTGGTTCCGCCATAGTAACCAAAGCCGCCAATGGAACTAGTGCCGCTGGGCAGGTCGCCGGGGTTAAAGGCCCCGTTGTCATCGTCGACGAGCTGGTCATACCAGGCGTCGGCTTCAAGGTATTCATACCGATAAGTGATGTCCCAAGTTTTCTTGGTGCCGGATTTACCAAAGGTGACGCCAGTCCAGAAGCCAGAGTTATTTTGAGATGCGGCGGTGTTTTGCATGAATTCGCCGGCAACTTTGATTGGGAACATTCCGTTATAGAGCGGGAATGAATCCAGAGTGTAAGTGGCGCTGGCATCAAGAATTACCGGAGCAAACTGATTTTCAAGCTGATACAGTTGCACTTGGTTATTCAGTGGTGGCACCGTCTCCGTGACCAGATTGCGGGTGTTACCTTGGTTGATGTAAGGAACGTTTGCGGCGGTGAGTTCGTCTGCATGGACGATCTGAAACGCGCCAATGCCGGCAGTGGTGGAGAATTTCTGGGTCCATTTGGCATTCCATAGGAGTTGACCGCCGTAGAAAAGCGGATCGCGGGTGGACAACTGATCTTCATCTAATATAAAAGCCCCGCCGGTGGCGGAGATGGAATGTTTGTCATTGATGTTCCAAATCGTTTGGGCAGCCAAACCTTCTGGCGTTAAATCGGGATCAAACACCATCGGGGTAAAGCTGAAAGGATTTTCCATTTTCCCAACAGTGGCGGAGGCAGTCCACCCACCGGAATTGATGGGGGTCCATTTTCCGTAGGCGAGATCAAGGTATAGGTTTTTTTTGCTGCCGTTGTTTTGCAAGGTGCTGTTTGCAGAGAGCGCATTGCCTGCATCGCCCTTCGGGTCGCCGGAAGCTAGGCGGAAACCAGCCTCTAAGCCGTCAAACATATTCACAGCGATGCCGAAACGAAGGCGATAGCGGAAGCGCTCGCGATCGACAAACGCAGCATTATCGCTGCTAAGATGTTCATAGCGGGCGCGCATATCGCCGCTGATGCGATAACCGCTCACCCAGTCTGGCATTCCCAGCTTCGCCTGCACGGAAGTTGTAAAGTTTTTGTCGGCTTCATCACGCAGGTCCTGCGCCTCGCGCGCGCTCAGGATTCCCTTGTCCACTAACTTGTCAATCAAGGCATCCGCCGACTGGGCGTGGCTTTGACTGGTGGAGAACATCACCGCCGCACCGACCAGCAGAGCGGGCGCAAAATATAGATTCGGGTTCAATGGTTTTTTCATTGGCTTCATCAAATGTTCGCCAGAATGGAATCACGTCGTTACACATAGGAGGCGGAATGGTGACGATTCCGTGACAAGCGATTCGAAGGCGCTGGCTGAAATATGTCAGCGTGTCTTTTGGCTGAAATGAAGTCGCCCGCCGAAAAAATTGCGCCGCTTACGTCACATTTTGGTTACGCGTTCGTCGTGTGGAGTTTTTATTTTTCTGTTCGCGGCGACAACGTTTGTGCCAGCAACGTGAAAATGGTTTTTTCGACCGTGTTCTGACAAGGGCTTAAAACTGCGCGTGTCTGTCCGCAAGCTGGGGGTTGTAATCAACATGGCCAGATAGAATGTGCCCGCGTTTAGAACTCTAACTATCAAATATGACCAAAAAACAATTAGGATTGATTGCCGTCTCTGTCGGCTTAACTCTCGGTGAACTTACTGCAAATGCAGGAACCCTTGTCAGCTATTCAACTGGCGATGTGCTTGTCTGTTTCCGCAAGTCTGGCGGGGCTAACAATCTGGTGGTGGATGCCGGTTCGATCTCCGCCTTCACCAATGCCACCCCTAACCAGCGCATTCCCATCACGCAGTTCACTACGAACCAACTTTACAACATCGGTTTGAACAGCGTCATCTTCTCCGCGAATGCGTGGCTGGATGGTTCGGTGTCTCCGGTTTCATCGCAATGGTCTTATTTCATGACCAAGCCCCGCAGTTCGCTTTCAACCCAGACCACTCCCTATTCACCGCTGGTCATTGATTCATTTCAAAACCTCTTGGCGGGTGACTTGGGGAAAATCGTTGATGGCGCCAAAGACAACCGCACTTACAACCTCCTCAACACGGACACAGCCGTTTTGGAACCTTATACCGATTCTTCCGGCTCCAGCTCGGATTATCCCACGGGACAAAGCTATACTTACACCATCGGTCCGAGTTTTGACTTCCTCGGTGATTTCAATGGGCTGCCCGAAAAGACCGCTCCGAATAATTTTGTGACTGGCAGCACGGTGGTTCGTTCGGATTTTTACCAGGTTCTGCCGAAGGTCATCGGTGGTTTCGCCGGCAGCACCCGGTTTTTGGGTTACTTCGAGCTGAACACGAATGGCGTTTTGACCTACGTCGCTTTTCCGAGCGGCACGCCGACCACGCCGGTCATCACTGGCATGGCTCGCACCAACACCACTTCTTACATCAGTTTCACCACGGGCAGCTTTGGCACCTACACCTTGCGCGGGACAAACGACATCTCCGGTTCCACGGCGAAAACCAACTGGCCCGCCATCACCTCCACCAACGTCAGCAGCAGCTCGACGAAGATTTTGACCGACAGCACCTCCAGTTCAACCAAGTTCTACGTCATCACGGCCCAATAACTGGCTCGTGCGGACTCGGAAGAAAACCAAAAACCAAAAATGAAACGATATAAAATCCTTACGGCTGCCATGGCCGCCGCCGTCCTCGGCGGTGCCAGTGCTATGGCGCAGTTCAGTTACAGCAGCGACAATATGTTTGCGGCTTTCGGTAACGGCGGCTCGACCGACGTGATCGTCAACCTGGGCTCGATCTCCTCATTCCAGAACGGCAGCGCACCGGGCACTGTTGATTTGGGTGCGGTGATCAACGACACCTTCGGTGGCGTGAGCGGCAGTATTTATTGGTCGGTGTTTGCCGGTAACGACCCGACGAGCACGGTTTGGAATACGCTCAAGCGCACGAATCCGGGCAACAAAACCACGACCCCGTTTGTCGGTGGCAATGCGGAATCGCAAGCACTGGTGGTTGGCGACATCGCCAGCATCGGCAGCTTTACCTCCCCCGGGCTGGCTGGCTCGGGATTGATCACCGATTACGCCCCGGGCATTGAACTCGTGAGCTCTACCGTCAGCATCTATACCCCGATGATGACTGGAGCCTACGCGGGCAATTTCCAAGGCGACTGGACTTACAACATCCTGAACAATGGTGTCGGCACTTCAGACCTCTATCAGTCTGCGCCCGGCAATCATTTTGTAAATCGCGCCGTCTATCTCGGAAATTTCTCCTTGAACAATTCCGGTATTCTGGCCTTCAGCCCGGTGCCCGAACCTTCAACTTATGCGATGCTCGGCTCTGGCGCGCTCGCACTGTTGGCCCTCCGTCGTCGTAAATAAAAATCATCCCCTCAACTTAAACTTAACCATTCAAACTAAAACAAACTAAATAATATGAAAAAAACTCTGATTCTCACTGCGGCCCTCGGCCTCATCAGCGCTTCCCCGCTGATGGCCCTCGACCTCTACATCACCGGTGCCACGGCGTTCCGCGCCAACGTCCACGACGCCTGCAAGGCGCTGTTCGACACCACCCCCGTGGCTGGCACGACCCTCCGTTATGGTGCCGTAGCTACCGGCGGCACTGGTGCGTCTGCCAACAGCAATCCGCAGTGGACGATGTCCGGAACTGTCTCGAACAAGATCTCCGCTCTTGGCACCACGCCGTTGACCATTCACGCGATCTTCACCGGTTCCGTGCAAGGCAATCAAACGGTGGTGACCCCCGGCACCAAGGTCGTTTTCTTGGATTCGACCGGCAATGCCATCACCAACACGGCCACCATCGCCTACTCTGATTGCGCCAGCTCCTCCACGCCGTTCCCGGCCACGGGCAACTACTCGGAAGAAACCGTCGCCATCCAACCGTTCTGCGTCCTCCGCTCCGCGCTGAACAACACGAACATCAACAACCTCACGTGGGAACAGCTCCGTTACGGCAGCCAGGCTGGCCGCATCCCGCTCTCCTCGTTCACCGGCAAGGCCGCTGACCGCACCACCTTTGTCTATGTTCTCGAACGTTCCAAAGACTCCGGCACCCGCCGCAACCAGTTCGCTGCGGTGCAATTCGGTTACAACCAGTCCGCCACCGTCTATAACTTTGACGTGACGAACAGCGTGTTCTACAAAGCCACCAATACCGTCTGGGCGTTGGCCGGCGGTAACAGCAACGGCGTGGTCAGCTACGGCGTCGTCGGCGGCACTCCTGGTTTCAACAACAACAACGCCAACAGCACCTGGGGTTCTGGTTATGTCGGCGGCGGCGACCTCCGCACGGCGCTCTACGTCAATAACGCGGCCAACCTCTCCATCGGCGTCGTTTCGTTCGCGGATGCGAAGACGGGCATCGGCGGCTCCAGCTCCAACTGGTCGCAGGTCATCTCCTTCGGTGGTTTCTGGCCGACGGCGGCGGGTATCGGTATCCGCAGCAACACGGGCACGAACGACTTCAGCCCTGTCACCTCCGGCAGCTATGGCCTCTGGGGTAACGAAGTCTGCATCTATCCGACGATTGACCCGAGCACCATCAGCGCCGACCAGAATCTCACCGCCGCGCTTTTGGGCAACCAGAGCACGTCTGGCACCATCCTCGGCGTTCTCAACGCCGTGACGGTCGGCACGCCGGTCCCCGGCAGCATCGATGCGGAAATCGAAAACAGCAAAGTCGCTGGTGCTACCGCGATCCGCGTCAACGACATGGTTTCCTCCCGCGCTTCCGTGGGCGGCACCATCACCCCGTAATTGTTAGTTAGTCCAAACGCAGGGCCGGCGCGGATTCGTCCGCGCCGGCTTTTTCGTAAAACGTAAAATGAAATTTGTCCGTCCATCAATTCTTGCCGTGCTGCTGCTCGGCACGTTGAGGAATTTTGCCGACACGGTGGAATTGAACGGCTTGACCTGTCTCTTTGGCGACAATCTGGCGTGCTTTATCTTGTATCAGCCAGCGGCGGCCAAGCCGCAGACGTTCATGTTGTCCGAGGGCGAGTCAAAATTTGGCATCAAGCTGGTCAATGTGGATGGTGCGCACCGCCGCGCGCTGATCGAGCAATGCGGCGTGAAAAAATATGTGCGGATTGGTGGCGTGCCGGATTTGTCTCCGGCGGAAAATGCGACCCTAGAGCTGGTCGCAACCGCAGCTGAGATCGCCGGCGGAGCGCTTACGCCTGCCGAGCAAAAAATTCTGGATGGATTTCTGGTGGGCAACCCTGAGGTGGACCGCATCCGTGCGGGCAAACCGATTTATAATTTCTCCGCCACCAAGAAGTCAGCCTCTGAATCAGACAATGGCTCCAGCACTTCGCCCCGTTCCGGAACGACGCCCGCCTCTACACCGATTCCATCAACGGCCACCGGCAGCCCGGCTGTAGCCGCCAGCGAACCCGTCAAGGATCCGACCAAGGAAGTGTGGTATGTGGAATCACTGATCATCGAACAAGACCGCATTACTTCGGCAGAAGATGTGATGGCCCGGAGAGCCACCCCGCTGCCGCGCACGCCGTTCACACCCGCAAACACACCGGCGCGATTGATTGGCAAAGAAACATTTTTTTCCAACCACATCCCGGGCTATATCGTGCCCGGCTATATGCAGCCGCTGGCGAGCATGAACTAAGCGATTTTATATTCTGAAGCTAGCCAACCCTAAACGACCGGCGCAGGATAACTTGCGCCGGTTTTTTCTGCCAAGCCTGACGGCTGCCATATCATGGTTAATTCAAAAATAGTCATATAATGCTTTCAGCTTATGAAACTCTCGCCGCAGTCAAAACAATCGTCACATACCGCGACTGGACATTGGGGAAAAAATCTGGGTAGCTTGTCGAGCGCTATGAACACCTCTCTTGTCAAAACGGCACCACAAGGTGATTTTACAGAAGTCAGCTCTCTGGTGGCGGGCTGGGAAGCCCGGCTGCACGCGCTCGCCAGCCAGCACCGGAAGATTAAATGCGACCGTTATCCACTGCCGGAAATTCCGCCGGAAATCCAAAACCGCCTCCACCAGCAGGGTTATACCGAACAGGTTTTGGAGAACGACCGCTGGCAGCATTTTTTTGTTCCCAAGACCGATTGAGAGGTCCCACCGCTCACACCTCCGCCATGAGGAAGTATCGCCGCCTTTCAATGCTGGTGGTTATAGATGATGTGGAAGATTTTTGCCATCACGAGTCCCAGCACGAGCGTGAAGGCAATGGTTAGCACCAAAATCTTGGCGTTCTTCCGCTGTTTCCAATCCTGGCTGCGCGGAAAGAATAACCGCCCGATCAAGTCATAAAGCATAAGTCGTAAAAAAGGGGCGATGAAGACATTCCCACCGTCGCCCACGGCGTTGAAGCCGGCCGGACACTTTGCCGCGAATGCCGCCATGCCCAGCCAGCGATGTCTTCTCCGCTTATGCCATGGCGGCAAAAATTCACGTGGCCGGCACTAGCAGCGCAGGCGCAAACATTTCATCTACCACTTCCATAGAGCGGGCGGCGGTGTAATCATCGACAAAAGCAACGTCCACGGATTCAAACCGCTCAATCAATTCGTCCATCTCGACCGTTAAAATTTTCTCGGCCACGGTCAGTTCGATTTCGATCCCCCGCGCCACCGAGCGGAAAATACCGATGGCTGGCTGCAGCCGCAGAAGGTTTTCCACGCAAATGCAAAAATCATTGAAAGCATCCTCGAAGGCTTCGGAACGCTGCCACACGGAAGGCTTGGCGTCGCAAACTGCCTTCACCGCCAGATACATGGTGAGGCGACTGTGTAATGAGCCATTCATGCTCGCAGCTTAAACCGCTGCGAGGAGTTGACCAGTGACGTTCGCGTGAAGAATCCGTGTCAATTGCCGGGGCTTGGATGGTCGTCGATGTATTGCTCGACGCGGACGCAAGATAAACCCCGGCGGCAATGGTGTTTGTGCCTTCGAGCAGCAGCTTGGGGTTCACAACAAAACTTTGCCGGGTGTCGCGCAAAGCATTTGTCATCGGCACTGGCAACAGTCGTTGCCGTAAAAGAAGCGTGTGGCCAAGTGAAGGCAAAAATAAAACCGCCGTGAGGATGCGGAACACCGGCCATGCTTTCCAAGCGGATGCTTCAAAGCAAAAATACGACATAGTTCACCTGATCGTAACCTGAATGTCGGGCAACGTAACGATGGGCGGAGCCGGTGGCGTGCTAATCTGCCGTTAGCAAGGAAACCAAACCTCAAGAAGTTGACTATGAAAAATACCGCCCTGTTTTTGACCAAGAAATTTTTTACCTGCTTGGCGCTGGCCGCGCTGATGGTTCCAAGCGTCGTCACTGTGTCGGCGCAGAACCTGACGCAAACGAACGCGTTTCTTCCCGATCCGACCTTCTATCCCCAATACATCGGCAGTGGCACTTCCACGCGGTTTCCGTGCATGTTCCGCGCGACGATCACAAACCTTGCGGCCAGCACGACCTACCGCTACTACGTTCAGGTGGCCACCAATGCGGACTTGGGGGCGGCTCAAAGCGGCGCCGGCAATTCCATGTTGGTGAACCCCGCCGGCACAACCTTCACTTACACCACCGGCCCGGGCCTGACGACGGCTGGAAACTTTGAAACGTTCACCACCGATGCTACGGGCAACTACACTGGATGGTTCGGCTTTGTCCACTCTGGCAACGCCCGGTTTACCGCCGGGGCTCAGTTGTTTCCGGCCATCACCATCGGCAACACAGCGGGCACCGTGTTGTTGCGGTATGCGCCGCCGGCCTCGAGCGGAACATTTCTGTGCCTGGCATTTTCGACTAGCGCAGGAGCCAACAATGGCACCGGCATCCGGGAGACCAATTCTTCCGCCACCGCGAAAAATTTTGTGGTCTTGCATGACAACACTGCCGGTTCAGGACGTCCGCTTACCGTGACATTTGTCGAGAGTGACGCCAACAACTTGGCAAGCGGAGCGGCCTATTATGGCGCGGTCGGCACCGGCCCGGTGGATGGGATTGCAGGCGCGTGGGGAACCATGGTGCCCAACACTTTGGCGAATGGTGTCCGGCGCATCGCCCAATACAACAACGCCGGCGCGCTCATCGGTGGCAACACGGATTCCGACGGCGCATGGCCCTCCGGCGCGACCGCCAACACGGTCAATCCCGCTGGCGGCACGACGACAATTTTGGACATAAAAACTTCCGACGCGCCCTTGAATATTGCCAACACCATCACCTACAACGGAAATAGCAACACTGGAGGAACCGCCCCGACCGATGGCGGCAGTCCCTACGCTGTCGGCTCGACTGTGACGGTGCTCGGCACCGGCAGCTTGGTTCGCGCCGGTTACACCTTCACCAACTGGAACACCGCTGCCAACGGCAGCGGCAGCAGCTTCGCCACGAATGTCACGTTCAATATCTCCTCCAACACCACGCTATACGCGCAGTGGTTGGTGCTGCCACCTGTCATCACCGGCGCGGCGACGGCGACGGCGTTCACGACGACTTACGGCACGGCCTCGGCGGCGCAGAACTTTTCAGTCTCCGGCGCGAATCTGACGGCGAACCTCGTCGCCACTGCCCCGACGGGCTTTGAAGTTTCCAGTGACGGCACGACTTACGGTGGCACGGCCACCTTCACGCAAAGCGGCGGCACAGCCAGCGGCACGTTACGCATCCGCCTCGCGGCTACCGCCACGGTATCCGGCAGCTACAATTCTAAGAACATAGTTCTCTCCAGCAGCGGGGCAACGAGCGTCAACGTCGCCACTGCCGCCAGCGGAAATGTGGTGAACGCAAAAACGCTCACCGTCACGGCCAACAATACGAACCGCGTTTACGGCGTGGCAAATCCCACCTTCACTGCCGTCTACACGGGTTACACCAATGGCGATACAAGTGCGGTCTTGAGCGGCAATCCCAGCCTCACGACCACCGCAACCGTCAACAGTAACGCCGGAAATTACACCATCACGGCGGCAGTCGGCTCGTTGAGCGCGGCGAACTATTCGTTCAGCTTCGTCAATGGCACGCTCACGGTGGCGAAAGCGACGCCCTCATTTAGTTTTTTCTCAAGCGCGAATCCTTCTGGTTACAAGGATAGCCTCACGTTCACTGCAAACAGCTTTGCGGTGGATGTCACCGGCACCGTGCAGTTCATGACCAACGGCGCGAACCTCGGGAGCGCGGTTGCCATCAGTGGCTTCAGCGCGGCAAGCATCGGTGTAGCGGGATTGCCGCGCGGCACGACCAATGTCGTCCGCGCCATTTATTCCGGTGATGCAAATTATTTTTCCATCACGAATACGCTGACACAAACCGTCACCAACCATCCGCCGGTTGCGAATGAAAACAGTTACAGCCGGAATGGCTTGAGCAGTTGGAAGATCAGCATCAGCGACCTGCTGACCAACGCCACTGATGTGGACGTTGAAAGCTTGGCTCTGGACAGCGTAACCACCAGCACCAATGGCATTGTTTTTGTCATCAGCGGAGGGTTTGTGCTTTATACTAACACCAACTTGGTTGACGACCGCTTCTCTTACACCGTCACGGATGGTTTTGGTGGCACGAACACCGGCGTAATCACCCTTACAGTTGGTAGTGGCGCGACCGGAGCCAGTTCAATCACCACAATTACCGGAACGAACCCAAAGGTTCTCACCGCGTATGGTATTCCGGGATTCACTTATGTGACCCAACGCGCGACGAATGTGAATCAGTCGGTTTGGGATGACATCGCAACCAACACGCTGCCGAACAATTCCGTCATCATCTCCGTGACAGACAACAATCCTCCGCCGGACGCTGCCTTTTATCGTTTGAAATGGCAGCCGTAGTCTGAAGCGCAGACTTGGCGATGGATTAAAATTGTAGTGTTTCAGAGTTGCACGTGAATGATTCCTGATGATCCAGTGAAGAATCCGTGTCGGTCAGAAGAATGGTGTCTGCGCTCAGGAAAATATTCCAGCCCCATACTCACTTTTCGGACAGGCTCTCTGGCCGCTTGTTGCCGAATCGTCACAATTCCGCAACGTAACAGCCGCATTGCTCCACCAATCTCTCAGCCTTGTTGACTGTGGAACGACATTTGATCATCCAAGAATTAGCGTTGCGGCCGTCCGGCGAATGGAAGCCGGAGCCGCGTGGCTGGACGATTATGCGTGTGCTTGACGGCGCCGGCTA
This sequence comes from uncultured Verrucomicrobia subdivision 3 bacterium, assembly GCA_903847285.1. The sequence goes on from CAINDH010000166.1 coordinate 11,763, forward strand.
TTCGTTGCAAGGCCCGGCCGCGCGCGAGTTGAACGCAGGCGACGCCATCGTCGTCGGGCCGGCCAGCAACCTGGTGGTGCGCGCAAGCCAGTTAGGGATTTTGAAGCTGGAGTATTTTCTGGTGCTGCCGCAATACCTCAACGGCCTGCTTACCGTCACGGAATGGGGACAACTTGAAGATGTGGCTCGCGAGGCCGCGCCGCGCATCCTGCATTTTCTCGCGAGCGAACCGATGGCGCAGAAATTCAGGCGATTGGCGGCGCAAAAGAAACGCGACTGTCTTTCTTCCCGTTCGTCCATGTTGCAGCTCTGGGCCTCGGCGATCACGGATTTACTACCGGCCCAAAACGTCTCGGCTACGGGAGGTTTGCAACTGCGTGACCGCTTCCGCGAATTCATCGGCAAGATGTCGGAGGCGGAACTCGCCACGCGTTCGCTGCCGGAACTCGCGGAACAACTGCATTGCAGCGAGCGGCATTTCAGCCGCCTTTTCCGCGAAGAGTTCAAAATCTCGTTGCGTTCTCGCCAGACGGAACTGCGCCTGCAACGCGCGCGTCAGTTACTCGCGGCGACAAATGCCAAGATCATCAACGTGGCCTACGAGAGCGGTTACCGTCACCTGGGGCTGTTCAACGCGATGTTCAAACGCCGTTTCGGCATCACGCCGAGCGCGTGGCGGCAGAAAAATTTGGTATCGCCGCTGCAGGATTTTCCCGCGCGCGGTGGCGGTGCGGTGTTGGCCTTGTTGATGTTCATGGCGCAGATTTTTTTTTCGACTGATGTAGCGGCCCAAACATCAAATGCCCCGGCCATGACGACGAATGCGGCTCCCAGATTCAAGGTGGAAAAGTATCTCGTCTCCGGCAACACCATCCTGCCGTCGGAAAAAATGAGCAGTCTGTTCACGAACGTGCCGCAATCTTTTGGCACGAACGTGACGTTCACCGAGATCCGCTCGGCGCTCGCTCAGTTGCAGACGGCGTATCGTGAGCGCGGATTCGTGACCGTGTCGGTTGGTTTGCCGCCCCAGAAACTCACCAATGCCACCGTGAAGATCAAGGTCACCGAAGGCCACCTCTCCAACATCCGCGTCCAAGGCAACAACTGGTTCAGCACGCCGAATGTGCTACGTTCATTACCAAGCCTGCATTCGAACATGATGCTCAATTCGCATGTGTTCCAACGCGAACTGGATTTGGCGAACGCCAACCGCAACCGCCAAATTTACCCCGTCATCGGGCCGGGTTACGAACCGGGAACGAGCGAGCTGACGCTAAAGGTGAAGGACCGTCTGCCGTTGCATGCGCGAGTAGAGTTCAATAATCAGTCAACGCCTGGAACACCCGAGAATCGCGTGGCGTTCAACGCTTCTTACGACAATCTCTGGCAGTTGGAGCATCAGCTCGGCGTGCAATACACGTTTACGCCGCTCGATTTCAAAAATGCGGAGACCTATAACTGGTCCGATGTTGATGATCCGCTGATTGCCAACTACAGCGTCTATTACCGGATGCCGCTCGGCCCGGTCAGATCCGTGCAGGATCAGATCGACCAGGGTGGTGGCAAATTCGGCTACAATGAAGTCACCCACCAGTTCCAAATGCCGCCGCCGACAGGCCGTCCGGAATTCACGGTCTATGCCAGCCGCTCCAGCTCAGACACCGACCTGAAACTTGACCCGAAAGAGGTGGTCTTCAACACCAACGGTGCATCGTTGGGATTACAGAAGGGTAGTGAAAGCCTAACTCTTAACCAAGGGGTGGGACTTAAGTTTTCCATGCCGCTGCCGCAGGTCAAAAATATTTCTTCCACGTTCACGGCGGGAGTGGATTACAAGCACTACGAATCAGCGGCGGCGAACGCCGACATTTTTTATCAAGTCACGACGACCACGAATGCGGGTTCAACCGTCACCTTCGGCAATGTGCTCGGCACGGTGAAGCTGCCGGTAAAGACGACCGCCGTGGAGTATTTCCCATTGAACTTCGGTGTATCCGGTTCCGCGCCGGATCAATGGGGAGCAACCTCGTTCAACCTTCAGGGGAATTTCAACGTGGCCACTATCGGGTCGCTCTCGCAACTGGCTTACAGTGCCGCCGCGCCCAATGTGATCACAACCAACGGCAGCGTGGTCAGCACCAACTCGCAAAACACCGCGCGGGATGATTATTTCACCGTGCAGGCAGGTGCTACCCGGGAACAGCGTCTTTACAAAGATTGGACGATGCTTATCCGCGCTGATGGTCAGTGGTCCTCCAGTCCGCTATTCAGTAACGAACAGTTCGGCATGGGTGGCGTCAACGGCGTGCGCGGCTATTCGGAAGGCGAAGCTTATGGTGATACCGGTTGGCGCGTTTCGCTCGAACCCCGCACACCGCTCGTCAACATCGGTATGGTGGATGGTGACATCCCGTTCTGGATGCGCGGCTCAGTATTTTTGGACTACGGCGAAATTTATCTGCTCAATGCCGTCGTGGCCGGAGAACGGCAGCGGCAACAGTTTTGCGGCGCGGGCATGTCACTCACCGGCAACATCGGCAGCCACATTGATGCTCGCATGACGATAGCGTTCCCCTTGCTGACCAGCGCGCTGACCTCGGCGGGTGATTTACACATCTATTTCGCGGTGGGAGGGCAATTCTAAAATGAAAACACGTCGCGTTTTTTTGAAATGGTTTTGCGCCTGGGGTCGCGTGACGCCAGCTTTTGTCTGCTTGTTACTGGCGCGCCATGCACAAGCGAATCCAACCGGCATGACGGTCGCTTCGGGCTCGGCAACGGCGCAAACGAGCGGCTCGCAGTTAAACATCACTACGTCACAGACGGCGTTCCTGAACTGGCAAAGCTTCAACATCGCGGCGGGCGAACGCACGGTGTTCAGCCAGCCGTCGGCAAATTCCATCGTCTTCAACCAGATCGGCAATCAGAGCGCATCGCAGATTTACGGCAGCCTGCAGGCGAACGGCATTGTGGTGCTGCTGAATTCCTCCGGCTTTTATTTCGGTCCGAACTCGTTCGTGAGTGCCGCCGGCCTCGTGGTATCCACTGCCAGCTTTGCGCCGCCGCAAAACGCGGGCGGCGCGTGGGTCTTCAACGGTCCGCCGCCACTCGCCAGCATCGTGAATTACGGCCAAATCAAAATTGGTCACGGCGGCGATTGTTTCTTCATCGGCGATAAGATCGAAAACCACGGCGACATCATCGCGCCCGGCGGTAGCATCCAGTTTGTGGCGGGACAGACGGTGACATTGAGCGAGCGCCCCGATGGCCGTGGCATGAGCATGGCCGTGACGCTGCCGCAAGGCTCGGTGGACAACTACGGCAATGTCATCGCCGACGGCGGAACCATTGCGCTAAACGCCAAGGTCGTAAATCAAAATGGATTTATCCAGGCGAACTCGGTTCGAAACAAAAATGGCGTGATTGAACTCATCGCTTCCGATGAACTCAATCTCGGTGCCGATTCGAAAATTTCCGCAAACGGCGATGCCTCCTTCGGCGGCAGTGCGGGCGGCAGCATCACGTTGAAGTCCGGAAATGTTTTCAACGATGCGAACGGGAGCGAAATTTCTGCGGCTGGCGGCGGCAACGGCGGCAATGGTGGTGACGTCGAAATTAGCGCGCCAAAGATGTCGGCGGTGAATTCAAAAATCGACGGCATGGCGCAGGCGGGTTTCAAGGGCGGTAAATTATTGTTGGATCCCGATTACATCGTGCTCGACCAGAGCGGCTCGGATTCGCCCACGCAAAATGGCTCGACTGGCACAGTGGACGTGAACGACGCGCCCAGCGGCACGCTTTTTTTCGACGTGAACTCGCGGTTCACGGGTTTGTCGGACATCACGTTGCAGGCGGCTTATGATATTTTGTTCGCTGACGGCACGACGTGGAATCTTTCCGACAGCACGGGTCAATCCAGCGGTCAACTGACTTTAGAAGCAGGCCGCAACATCATTTTCGGCAATACGACTGGGTTGAAAGATTCCGGCAACTGGTCGGTTTCGCTTTTCGCGGGCGTGACGGATTTCGCGCAGAAAATCGTTTCGCCGGGTGCCGGCTCGATTTATTTCAATGCCTTTGACCCGAATAATTTTACCGATGCTTCCGATTCGAGCGGATATCTGCAGCTTGGTTCCGGCTCAATCAATCTGTTGGCAGGTCAGGACATCATCGTTGGTTTAGGGCGGGTGATCACGACCGGTGGCGGCAGCATCTCGGCGCACGCGCTAGCGGGTAACATTGATACCGGCGGCTATGCGCAGGGTTACGTTTTTCAGACCGGCAACTCGGCGGCGGAGGGATATTACATTGACCCGGAACGTTACGTCGGCGGCATCAGCACGGTTGCAGGTGGCGACGTGAATCTGACTGCTGGCGGCAATATCCAAAGCATCTTGCCGGGCAGAGATGGTTATTATTACGACGGCGATTTCACTCCCGCGCGCGGTAATTCGGATGTGGTCACTGCGGGAGCGGGTGCCTATGGGGTTGCCGACAGCCAGATTGGAAATGTCAACATCATCGCCGGCGGCAATGTCACCGGTCATTATCTGGTGGCGAACGGCACGGGAAAAATCTTTGCCGGAGTGCAGATGGATGCGGACGGCAATCCGATGACTTCCGGTGTTGATTATCTTCTCGGCGGCAACGGCAGCGCGGGCACAGATCAATCCAGTCCCAACCTCGCCTTGAGTCTGATCAAGGGCGGTTGGAATGTGACGGCGGCTCACAACATTATCTTGCAGGAAGTTCGCAACCCGAACGGGATGTTCAACACCTTAGGTCGCAACAATGGTTCCTTTCATGCCTTTGATTACAGCGAAGATGCCTTTGTCAGACTGAACGCCGGAAACCTTGTGCAATTGGGCGGCAAGGAATCGCTGCTGCCGCGGCTGACGGTCAGCGATGGATTGAAGCCGCCTATGTTGTTTCCGGGAATCCTCAACATCATCGCCGGGGCGGGTGGCGTAGTGCTGACGGGTGATTCTACTTACAACAAACTGATTTTGTTCCCATCGAAACTGGGCAGTCTCACGATCCTGACGACTGGCGGCGGATCGCTGGTCGGCAATCTTCCAGCGATCGGTGGCACGCCGCAGATTTTCAACCTGATCATGTCCGACAGCGGGCGCACGCAATACAATCCTCGTTCGTCGGCGAATGATTTCTTTGGCCTTTCTGATCATGCCACGACACCGGTGCACCTTGGTCATGAAAATGATTTCACATTTGATATTTCCGGGGACATGAACTCCGTGTTTGTGGCCGCGCCTGAAGCTGCGGAAATCAATGTCCACGGCGACATGAACAATTCGCGCTTCCAAGGCATGAACCTCTCGGCGGCCGACAAGACTTACATCAATGTCACCGGTGATATCAACAATCGCGGCGCATTCACCACCGTGGATCTGAGTTCAATCGCCGGTGCGAGTGTAGGAGACTTGGCATTATTGGGCCGAGCTATTTCGTCAGAGGGCGACCCTTCCTCGTCCACGCTTTTGGCAAGCTTCCTCTATAACCCGGCGACGCATCTGCTCACCTATCAGAACATCTCTGGCAAGAGCCTCGCGACCGTTTTGCAGTTACTCCAACATCTGACGGTGCAGGTTTATGTCAACGACGTGCCGCAGTGGAAAAATCCTCCGTTCAACACCGACCCGCTGACGGAAGTGGTTTCTGTTTTAAATCCAGCAGCCGCCAATGCTCTGCTTGCGAAATATAATTCTCTGGGAACACCGCCGTCAGGAGCGTTTGGCTATGCCATCGGCGGCGGCGGGGAGTTTCACATCAACGCGCACAATCTTGACCTTGGAACTACCGCCGGCATCCAGTCGTGGGGCGTGGGCCTTTACAATGTGGCGGGAAAATATCCGCTGGCGAACCTGTTTAATACCGGTTCCAAAATCGTCGTGGATCTCACCGGCGACCTGAACATGTTTTCCACCGCCATCGCGTCGTTCAATGGCGGAGACATATATGTCAATGCTGCCGGCAATGTGAATGTCGGGTCTTCAGACTTCAATGTGACCTCGCTTGGCGCGCGCGGCATCTTTGCCACGGGTCGCGGCAATGTTTCTGTTTACGCTGGCCATGATGTCAACGTGGAAGGCTCGCGCATCGCGGTGTATGACACGCGGCCGTTGTCGGCTGCAAACTCAGTCATCCCTGGCGGTTCAGTGACGGTCGTTTCGCGTGAAGGCAATGTCAACGTGGGCAGCGGCGGTTCCGGTTTCGTTGTAGTGAACTCCTTTTTCACCGATCCGTTGACGCATCTGGTTACCAGCCAGACCCCGACAATTCCCGGCACGGGCATTTTGCAAACCTCGTTCAACCTCACGGGCAATGTGCTGGTGGAGGCGTTGATGGGGAACGTCGTCGTCGGTGCCGGTGGCGTTTCGCAGTTGCTTTTCAAAGGCAACAAAACCGAACTCGACACGGATGGGATGAAAGTATTGTTGAAGCTTGCCTTGGAGGGGAGCGATAAAGAGGCCTCTAAATTCCAGAATTTCTTGAATGGAATCAATCCCGCCGCCCACGTCCCTATTATCGACGTTTATGCCGGTTACGGACTGCAACAATTGAACAGCGCACAGCAGCCGATTCTGGATGCTTTCGGCAATCCTGTCGTTAATGCCCAGAATATTGAATCAGGAACATTGGTGCAAAGCGCGGCTGATAAAAACATTGACGCCTCCGGTTCCGGCATCGTGGGCGCGGGCACGGCCAATCTCAAGGCTAGCGGTGGAATCACTGGAAATATTTTCTCTCTTGGCGACGTGAATCTGGATGCCAACCAGAACATCAACGTAGTCGTCTTCGGTCTCGGTAACGTGAGCGTCGCTTCTGCTAACGGCACCGTCTCCGGCACCATCATTGGTGTCGGCGGCGTGAGCGCGAGTGGCAGTAGCATTGATGCGAGTTTGGAATCCAATGGCTCCATCAGCGGTGAAACGAGCGGCGACAAGGGTTTTGCTGCCAGCGCAACGGCCGGCAATGTCGCAGCAGCCGCGGCCAATGATGACACGGCTAGTGTCACGAAAAAATCCAACGAAACTGATGACGAATTGAACAAGAAGAAAAAAGGCATTGCGTTAGCGCAGAAGGTGAGCCGGGTGACGGTGTTATTGCCGGCGAAGAACTGAATCTGAATTTAAGATCTTAAAATTAAAAACAAAACATTATGACCACACTACTTCATCCCATGCTGGCGAACGGCGCGTTGCAGTTTGCGTTTGAGAAGGCGACACCGGAAGGCAAGACGACCATCTGCGTGTTATTCCTGCTGTCCATGTTCAGTTGGACGATCATCATCACGAAGTTCCGGCAGCTTTACATCGCGCGTCAGACCGGCCGTAAATTCTTTGCTGCCTACGCGGCGACGCGCGATCCGCTGGACATCAAGAAGCGGGGTGAAGAGTTTGACGGGGCGCCGGCGTATCAACTGTATGAGCGGGGGGCGGAGGAGCTAGCCTATCACATCAAAAACAATCCGGTCGAGGTGAAGGGTTCGGTGGTGGTGCATAGCGTAGGTGATGGCAACACCGATCAGTTCGCCCGGGCGCAGACGACGAAGATTAGCCCGGCGTCCTTCGAGGCGGTGAAAGTGGTCTTGGAAGAAGCGGCGGCGGCGCAGGCGATGTCGCTGGAGAAGGGGATGATTGTGTTGTCCACGGCGGTGGCGGGCGGGCCGTTCATCGGTTTGCTCGGCACAGTCTGGGGCGTGATGGAGACCTTTGCCGGCATCGCCAAGGCGGGGCAGGCCAGTTTGACCGCGATGGCTCCCGGTGTGGCCGGCGCTTTGATTGCGACCGTCGTCGGCTTGCTCGTGGCGATCCCCGCGATGTTCGGTTACAACTTCATGGTGACGACCATCCGCAACATCACGCAGGAACTGGATGGCTTTGCCGCACGGTATGCGAACCAGATTGAGCATCACTACGTGGACAACCGCGATATCGAGGACAAGATCGCCGGCGCTCTGGCGCGCAACGTGAAGTGAATTTGACGCGATGAAAAAGTGTTCGCACAGCGCGCATGAATCGCTGACGGAGTTGAACATCACGCCCTTGCTGGATCTGGCGTTCGTGTTGCTGGTGATCTTCATCATCACGACCATCCCGCCCGTCGAGACCAAGGACTTGAAGTTGCCCGTGGCGAGCAAAACGCTGAAAGATCCGCCGCGCAAGGCGAACTACATCTCGTTGCAGGCGGATAATAAACTGTTCTTGAACCGCGAAGAGATCCACATGAGTGACCTGCTCGGCAAACTCATCAGCATGAGAACCGATGACCCGGACTTGAACATCATCGTGCGTGGCGATGGCAAGACGAAGTATAAAAACATCCGTGCCGTGCTGGATCTGTGCCAGCAGGCCAACGTGACCAAGCTGGAGCTTGCCACCGAAGTCCCGAAATAAAATGTTGCCGCAGTCCCAACCGAAGAAGCCGAAGAACTCGTCGAAGGTCAACCTGACCATCTCGGCGGTGGTGCATGGCGTCATCATCGTGGCGTTGATTTACTTCGCGGCGCGCCAGGGCTATCTCGGCAAGAAGATCCAGACCATCACCGTCACGAAGGTTGTGGAGAAGAAGCCGGAGCCGGAAAAGCCCAAGGAACCACCGAAGGTCGAACCGCCCAAGATTGAAACGCCAAAAGTGGAAGCGCCCAAGGTCGAGGCCCCGAAAGTTGCGCCCACGGTCGCACCGCCGGTCGTTGCGCCGGCGGCCGTGGATGTGCCGAGCTTTGATTTTGCGGGTGGGAAGACGGTGTTATCGGAGAATGATCCCGTGCAGCTTTACAAGGGCTACATCGAATACACGCTGCGTTCCAAATGGAACCGTCCCGAGAATCTGCCGGACGACAGTTACGTCGCCGAAGTCGCGGTGAATGTGGACAAGCAAGGCAACATCAGTTCACCGAAATGGCTGAAAGGTTCCGGCGATGCCAAATGGGATCAGACCGTTAAAGATGTTTTCAAAACTGTATCGAACATTGACCGCCGACCGCCGACGAACTTTCCGCCGAACGTGACCATCCGTTTTGATGTCATGGAAGAGACTGAACCTGTATTGCAATGAGCCTGAAGAAGACATCCAAACGCGGCCACGGCACGATGACGGAGCTGAACATCACGCCGTTGCTGGACCTCGTGTTCGTGCTGCTGGTGATTTTCATCATCACCACGCCACAGTTGATGAACAA
>CAINDH010000167.1 GCA_903847285.1 uncultured Verrucomicrobia subdivision 3 bacterium
ATAAGGGCGCATCGCAACCCGGAACCACCTCGGACGGCTCCGAAGTGCGCCACGGTCTGAAGGACTATCTTACGCTCGGCCATATGCCTGGAGAAGCCGCCATCACGTTGGAATATTGCAATAATGATTTTGCACTGGCGCAATTTGCCAAAGCCTTGGGCGACCGGCATAAACATTCCCTATATCAAAACCGCGCCCAAAACTGGAAAAACTTATTTGACGATGCCACTGGCCTTATCCGGCCACGCAATGCCGATGGCTCATGGCTGGCAGATTCAAAGAAAGGTTATATTGAAGGTTCAGCCGACCAATATGTCTGGATGGTCAATTTCAATTTGCGGGCGCTGCTGGATAAAATGGGCGGCAACGACAAGGCTGTTGCGCGGCTGGACCATTTTTTCACCAAGCTCAATTCCGGCATGGGCGCGGCCACGGCCTACATGGGCAATGAAACATGCGAGGAAATACCATGGATTTACAATTTCGCTGGCGCTCCAGCGCGCACACAGAAGGTTGTCCGTCGCATTCAAACCGAACTGTTCAGGAACCGGCCTGATGGCCTGCCCGGCAACGATGACGCCGGTGCAATGTCATCATGGTATGTTTTCTCTGCGCTGGGGCTTTACCCGGAAATTCCGGGTGTGGCGGGTGTCGCGGTCGGCAGCCCGGTTTTTACCAAAGCGACCCTTCGGCTGGAAAGTGGTGCGGTGATCCAGATCATTGGCGACGATGCATCCGCGGAAAATTGTTACGTTCAAAAATTGACAGTGAATGAGCGGGACTGGCAAAGCCCGTGGATTCCGTGGTCAGCCGTGGCGGCCGGCGGGACAATAAATTTCCGCTTAGGAGACAAGCCGTCTTCTTGGGGACAAGACCCCAATCAAGCGCCGCCGTCTTTTGATGCCGTTTACACCAGCGCACGTTTCGCAACCAAAGGCCGTCGAAACTAGATAATCACACGCCACGCACAACCTCGTCACACACTTCCAAGACTTCGAGCCGAGTGCGATGGTTGTGGTTGCTTGTTTTTGGGTCTCGGCGACCCGTCAGCAGTCTGGTTAAAAGGCATAAGCAAGCGATGACATTTTTAGGGAGGGCTTGAAACCTTTTCAAAATCTTTGGCATCGAAATCCAAGACCGATGCCAAAACCTTCAACTGAAGATTGTCTGGCCGTTGATTGTTGCTTTCCCATGAACAAACCATGAATGCTGCAATACCCATTTTTGCTGCCACTCGGCCGGGTGTGAGATTTTTCTCTAGCCGTTTGACTTTGAGCCAATCGCCTGCCGTCTTTATGTTCAATTTCAGCACTTTAGCGCGTTTCTGATTACCTGAATCAATAGGGTAATCCACATGAACCTGCCGTTGTGCAATACCCAACAGGGCTACTCTCCCCCGAGGGGGCGAGGAAGCCGGAGGCGCAAGGCCTCATGCGAGTTGTGCGGCGAGCGAGTTGGCGATGTCTTGCAACGAATTGATCTCCGCCGCCGAGTAATTGTATTCCCGCGCCGTGCCGATGCCGAAGGTGCCGATGATTTTATCGCCATTGCGAATGGGCACGCAGACGGCGCCGCCGACGCCGGTCTGTTTGGCGCCGGGTTTGGCCACGCCGCTGGTATCGGTCTGGAGATTGCAGATGGTGACGGGGCGGTTTTTCTGCGCGCACTCGCCGGCGATGCCTTTGCCGACGGGGATGATGCTTACCATGTCCAGCAACTGCGGCGGCAACCCGGCTTGCGCGAGGAGGCGCAGGAGTTGCGTCGGCTCGTGCAGCTTGTGGATGGTGCCGGTTTCGGAATTCAACTGGGCGAGCGTGTCGCGCAGGATTTTTTCAAGGTCGGGTTGGGTCATAAATTTTTGTCGCGCGAAGGTGGCGAAGGGGATTTGCGGAGTGTCTCCATATTAAGTCACTCGGTTTCGTATGGATGGCTCATCAAAGAAAACATACGTCGTTTCATCCTTGGCAAGGTAGCGTTCCAAAAAATCAACAAGCGAATCGGAAACCTTTTGCGGCTCGTCGTCTGAGAAAAAATCTACCCAGACTGAAGACCGAGTGGCCGACTCACGCCGCACTATATGAATGTGCGAGTGAATGCACCAATCTGCAAAGAGAACACCCTTACGTTTGTAGCTCTGTCTCTCATGCAAAATCTTCTCAATGCTCCAACACGACCAAAGGTCTGAATCCGTCGCGTAATCAGTCATGCCTCCAACTGCAACATAGAACTCCACGAAATCGCTACCAACATCCAAACCAGCGGCATTAAAACGCTGCTCAATATCCGAGCGCGTCAGCATGGGGGCAAGCGACACGCCTGCCGACTTCCACCTTTCCAAAACTCTGACGTAAACGTCGCTCATACATTCGACGATTTGTTTTTCAGCTTGTCTCGTTTCACAAAATTGACGGTAGGCGTTTTTGATTTTCTGTCCAGCCGTTTTGAGCGTCGGCGGCGGTGTCACGGCGGGCATCCTGCCTGCCGTAGAGCCGTGGCTTCCAGCCTGGCGGAAAAAACCGTTGAACAACCAAGAAACAAAGTAACGAAGAAAATTGTTTCACTTGGTTCCTTTGTTTCTTGGTTGTTCAAAATTTTCCGGCGCTTTTTTCCGGGCGGCTGGAAGCCGCCCTCTACGTCATGCAAGATGCCTGACGCTACAATTCATTTGCTCGCCGTGCCGAGCATCCACCCCAGCCACACGGCGACGAGGCAGAGGGCGACGGAGCCGAGGATGTTGCCGCCGGCGCGCAGCCATTCGCCGTGTTGCGTGAGTTCCAGGGTTTGCAGGCTGAACGCGGAGAAGGTGGTGAAGCCGCCGCAG
>CAINDH010000168.1 GCA_903847285.1 uncultured Verrucomicrobia subdivision 3 bacterium
CAACGGATCCAACTTTTTTCCGCCGGACTTGTAATCCGTCACCACCGCCAGCACGACATCGCTGTTCGGGTCACGCCAGAAATCCACGCGATCAATGCGGCCTTGTAGCGCCAGCTTGCGCCCGCCGCCCAAATCAATTTCCCAAGCAGCCGCGGCATCATCCTTGCCGCCAAAACCAAACTCCGCTGCCGCCGGATCAAAATCATATTGCGTGTGCATCCAGCTGACGATGACCTCCACAAAATCCTGCAACGCCGCCGCCATCGCCCGCGCCGCAAAACTTGTTTCTGCTGAATCCAAAAACAAGCCGTCGCGGTGCGACTCCATTTGCGTCGCCGCAATCGCGCCAATTCGTTTGCGCGCCTCCGTAGGTGCGAGATCGCGCCAGCGTTTGCCCTCCGCCTGCAACTGCTCCTGGAAAACTTTTAAAACATCATGCTGAAAATTTCCACGTTCGCGGGCATCCAGTTCAAAGACTTTCCGTTCGTTTGCCCGCAGGCCGGAGCGCACGAAAAATTTGAACGGGCATTGCGCGAACTCTTCCAGTCGGCTCACGGAAGAACGCAAAACCGGTGCGTAAAGTTTTTCTGCGTGCGTTGCCGAGAGGTTTTCTTTCTGATCCGGCTCACGCAACGCCGCCAGTTTATCGGCTAGCAATTTCAACGCGGGGATTTGCTGGAGTTCAACTTTTCGCGGGGCGCTTGGATAAGCTAATGTTTGAACTCCAACATCGGTGGCCAGCATTGGCAGGATTTCATTCGGGTGCTGCGCCTCATGCCAGTCCGTATCCGTCGAAAATTCTTCTACCTTAAGCTCTGGAAACATCCGCTGTAATTGTGCCACAAACGATGACGGGTTCAGTGTCTTCCCTTCCGTGCCTTGTTTGGAAAAAGTGATCGCAAGTTTTTCATTCGCCCGCGTGCAGGCGATGTAGCCAAGGTAACGCTCGCGCGAAATCTGATCAAACACACCCGCGCTTAACGCAACGTTTTGCTTTTCCAGTTCATCGCGGTCTGAATTTGTCAGGATCACCGGCGCGGCGGGCGCGGCCGGAAAAACCGATTCGTTCACGCCTAGCAAGACCGCAAATTTCAAGCTTGGATTTCGTGCGCGGTCAATTGCGCCCACTAAAACTTCATCAAGCGACGGCGGGATCACGCCCACAGTCAAGTTGCCCAGCCCGGCCTCCAGCACCGGCAACCAGTCTTTCAAACGCATCGATTCATACGGGAACGCTAGCTTCAGATTGTCGAGCCACGAATTCATCTGCTCCCAAACTGTTTGGTGCGGCGAGGTGCGCTGTGTGCTGCGTGCCGCATCCTCGGCATCACGCGTCCAACGTGCCAGCGCGGCTTCGACTTCAAGTTCGCGCCATAGTTCGCGCAACGCTGCGACGAGCTGTTCACCCGTGGGTTTGAAATTTTGTTTGGCGAACGCGGTATAAAAATTACCGAACGGGGGAAATATAATTTCACGCAGTCGTTCGCTGTCTTCGTCTGGCAATGGCTCGCGCCATTTTTTTCCTCGCCAGCCGAATTCCAGCGCGGTGTTTTCCAATCGGTCTATTGCTGTTTCTGTAGCGGGCGTAAAGCCGCATTTCAGCGTGGCAAACCAGTCATCATTTTTCCAGTCGCCAGCCACGGTGCGGAGCGCATTGCGGGTGAGTTCGGCGAGCGGGTGATGCGCCACACTTTCGCGTCGGTCGAGAAAGAACGGGATTCCGTAGCGGCGAAAAACGCGGGCGAGTGGTTTGTGGTAGCCATCCAACTGCCGCACCAGCGCGGCGCAATCGCGGAAACGATTTTTGCCGCCGCTGGCGCGGACGAATTTCAAAACCTCCCGCGCGGCAAACACCGCCTCGGCTTCAGGGTTTGCGCAGGCGGTAATGCTGATTGAGGCGGGAGGGCCCAGGGTGGAGCATGGAGCGCCGATCTGTAACGTCCAAGATTCTTCGAGCATTGCCAGTTCCGAATCCAACGCAAAACGACTTTTGTCAGCTTCACGTTTCAGGATCTCCACGTCAACTTGGCTGCCCGGTAAATTTTTTATTTGGTCGCGGCATTGCTGAAACGTCTTGCCGATGGCGGACCAGATCGAGAGCCATGATTCTGTCGGCGTCGGCTCGGTTTCGAGGCAGAACGCGAGCGTGGCCTGTTCGCAAAACGGCACGATGGCGGCAAGCAACGCTAGTTCCTGTGGCGTCATTTCGGCAAAGCCATCAAGCCAGAGACCTTCAATTTTTAATTTTGATTTTTTTATTTTGAATTCGCCGCGTAACGCGTCCGTCGCAAAATCCAGCAGGTTGTTTGCGTCTTGCAAGCCGTGTTCGCGCAACCAGTCACCGTATTTTTCGGAAAGCAGCGCAAGGTCTTGGAGCTTGTCGCGTAGTTCGCTACGAATTTTTTTATCGTCGGCCAGCGCGCGCAGCTTTTTTGGCGTGAACTGATGCTCCTGTAATTCCGCGAGTAGTCCGCCCAGTTCCTGTGCGAACCCAGCGCGACGCGCGCTGCCATGAAATAATTTCAACTCGTCCGCATGCCGCTGGAGCAGGGCGCGCAACACCATGAGTCGGCCTTCGGCGGACAACAATTTTGGCGGCGCGAGGTTGAGCTTTTCAAAAACGAATTCCGCGAGGCGATCGAAGGAAAGAATTTGCAACCGAGTGAAGCCGGAAATTTCTGCGCCTTCCAGCAGTTGGCGTTCGAGCTGGAACGTGGCTTGTTTAGGCGTGAGCAGAATGAGCGGCGGTCCGTCGGGAGATTTCGCCAGTGCGGCGCGCACTTCGGCCAGACAGCGGAAAGTTTTTCCGCTGCCAGCGGGACCGAGCAGAAAGCGCGCTTGCACGGCGGAAGTTTTCACGCAAAGGTGCAAAGGCGCAAAGAAATAAATTTAACCGCAGCGAACGCAAAGAATGCTCAGACAATATTCCAATTCGTGACCGGCAACCGCCGCTGGCTTGAACAGTCAAAAGGCTTTTGCCTCAGAGTGGTTCGCGCTCGCGCCGGTTAATTTTCTGTCCGGCAGTATGGGAATGCGTTATTTTGAGGCTACAAGCATGAAAAAACTCTGGTGGCTTTTATTGTGTAGTTTTTCCGTCGCGGAGATTTCCTCCGCAGAGGAAACGGTTCTCGCCGATGTCTTTGCCCGTCACGTCACGAGCTTGAACGGCAAGTGGAACGTCATCGTGGATCCTTATGACACGGGCTATTTTAATTATCGCCGCCAGCCTTACGACGCAGACGGTCAGGTCACCGGTGGCTACGCGCTTGACGCGCACGCGAAGAACAAGTCTGACCTCGTTGAATATAATTTCGATACCAGTCCGACGTTGAATGTGCCGGGCGACTGGAATTCGCAGGATCAAAAAATGTTCTACTACGAAGGCTCCGTGTGGTATCGCAAAAAATTTGACGCCAAGGTTTCAGCGCCCGGCCATCGGCTGTTCGTTTATTTCGCTGCGGCGAATTACGAGGCCAACGTCTATCTCAATGGCAAGCCCCTCGGCAAACATATCGGCGGCTTCACGCCGTTCGCGTATGAAATCACCGAGCTGGCCAAGGAGAAAAATAACTCGCTTGTCGTGCGCGTGAACAACAACCGCCATGCCGAGGATGTGCCCACGGTGAATACAGACTGGTGGAACTACGGCGGCCTTACCCGCGACGTGCTGCTGGTCGAGACGCCGGCAACCTTTATTTCCAACTTCAGCACCCGGCTCAAAGCGGGCACGACGAATACGATTCAGGTGAGCGTTCAGCTTGATGGTGCGGATAAGTCACAGACCGTTGCCGTTAAATTTCCCTCGCTGAAAATTGCTGCCGAAGTGAAGGCGGACACCAACGGCTTTGCGCGCTGTGAACTGACGTCCCCGAACTTGTCTCTGTGGTCTCCCGAAAACCCGGCGCTGACGGATGTGGAGGTTTTCGCTGGTGAGGATTCACTCAAGGACCGCGTTGGTTTCCGTTCCATTATGACGAGCGGCACGGAGGTTTTGATGAACGGTAAAAGGATTTTTCTGCGCGGCATCTGCATCCACGAAGAGATTGCGACGGAAGGTCGTCGTGCTTGGTCCGAAGCTGACGCGCGCAAGCTTCTCGGTCAGGCCAAGGAGCTGGGCTGTAATTTTGTCCGCCTCGCGCATTATCCGCATAACGAACACATGGCACGCGTGGCCGATGAGCTAGGCATCCTATGCTGGGAAGAAATTCCTGTCTATTGGACGATTCAATGGACGAATCCTGCGACGCTGGCGAATGCTCAAAAGCAACTGACCGATTTGATTACTCGTGACCAGAATCGCGCGAGCGTCATCGTCTGGTCGGTGGCGAATGAAACGCCAGTCAGTGAGCTGCGCACGAAATTTTTGAAGTCGTTGGTGGATGTTGCCCGCGAACTCGATGGTTCTCGGCTGGTTTCGGCGGCGATGGAAGTTCATTCCGGCACGATGGAAAATCGTCCGGGCACAAAACAGGAAGTGCATAAAGTTGTAGATGACCCCTTCGGCGAATTTACTGACGTCTGCAGTTTCAATCAATACACCGGCTGGTATGACGGCACACCGGAGAAGATTGATCGCACTACGTGGAGCATCAAATACAACAAGCCGGTGTTCATCAGCGAATTTGGTGCGGACGCCAAACAGGGTTTGCATGGCGATGCATCGGAGCGCTTCACTGAGGAATATCAAGCTGACCTTTATCGCCGCACGCTGGCGATGCTGGACAAGATTCCCGGCTTCAGCGGATGCACGCCATGGATTCTGAATGACTTTCGTTCGCCGCGGCGTCCACTGGCTGGAATTCAAGATGGTTGGAACATCAAAGGCCTAACCGGCCATAATGGCGAAAAGAAAATGGCGTTTGATGTGCTGAAAAACTTTTACGACGAAAAGTCAAAAGCTGACGCGATAAAATAATTTCCATTTCAATGAAAGTTTCCATCAAAGAACTCATGGCGCAGAGCGGTGTGGCTTTTGGCACGAGTGGCGCGCGTGGGCTGGCCACGGCGATGACTGATTCCGTCTGCTACGCCTACACGCAGGGCTTTCTTCAATACCTAGAATCCATTGGAGAAATCAAGCTGGCAGGGGAGCGTGTCGCGGTTGGTGGCGATTTCCGCCCCAGCACCGGCCGTGTGATCGAAGCTGTTTGTCGCGCGGCGGAGGACATGGGTTATCAAGCCGTGAACTGTGGTCGCGTGCCATCACCTGCGGTTGCGCTGTTCGGGTTTGAAAATAAAATTCCGTCCATCATGGTCACCGGCAGCCACATTCCCGACGACCGTAACGGCATCAAGTTCAATAAATGCGGTGGTGAAGTTTTGAAGTCGGACGAGCAGGGCATGAGCAGCCAGATTGTGGAACTGGACGATGCGCTGTTTGGGCCCGATGGAAATTTCGTGAAGGTAAAAACGCCGCATGATATTTCGCCAGAAGCCGGCGAGAATTACGCGATGCGCTACTTAAATTTTTTCGAGCCCGCCGCACTGAAAGGTTTACGTGTTGGTGTCTATCAACATTCTGCCGTCGGGCGCGATGTTCTGGTGAAAATTTTTTCGCACCTTGGCGCGGAAGTGGCACCGCTGGGACGTTCTGAGAAATTTATTCCCGTGGACACGGAAGCCATTCGTCCCGAAGACGTGCAACTGGCGCACGAGTGGGCGGCGACGGGGAAGTTTGACGCCCTCGTTTCCGCCGACGGCGACAGCGACCGTCCGCTCGTCAGCGACGAGGATGGCAACTGGCTGCGGGGCGACATTGCGGGAATTCTTTGCGCGAAATTTCTGGAAGCGGATTCCGTCAGCACGCCGGTGAGCTGCAACACCGCCGTGGAAAAATGCGGCTGGTTCCGCGACATACGCCGCACGCGCATCGGCTCGCCCTTCGTGGTGGCCTCGATGACGGAAGCCACGGACAACGGGGCGAAACGCGTTGTCGGCTACGAGGCTAATGGCGGCTTCCTGCTGAACTCGGACATCGAAAGTGGCGGAAAAGTTCTCCGTGCCCTGCCGACGCGGGATGCGGTGATTGTGATGCTCGGCATTTTGCTGCTGGCGAAATCGCAGAAACAAACCGTCTCGCAACTTGCCGCGACCTTGCCCGCGCGGTTCACGGCGAGCGACCGGCTGAAAAATTTTGCCACGGAAAAAAGCATGGCGATCCTGGCGAAGTTCAATTCTGATTCCGAGGCTGCAGACCAGACGGAGGTTGAAAAGATGTTTGGCGGGGTTTGCGGCACGGTCAAAAGTTTGAACCGCACCGACGGCCTGCGCATCACCTTTGCGAACGAGGAGGTCATCCACCTGCGCCCGTCTGGTAACGCGCCAGAATTCCGTTGCTATGCGGAGGCTTCATCGGATGAACGCGCCCGAGAAATCACCACGCTGGTGCTTGCGAAAATTCTCGGCTGACGAATGCGCCGGGCTATAGCGTTGCCCCATATTTCCGCGTGAGCGCCGAGAGTTCGGCCACGACGGACTTGTGTTTTGGTTCGTCCGCGAAATTTTTCAATTCATCCGCGTCGTGCGGGTCGAGCAGCATCGCGCCGTTTGCACCGTCCTTGCCGTATTCGGCGTAGCGCCATTGCTCCGTGCGCACGGCGACGCCATGCGCGGTCTTGCCGTCCTCGCTCCAGATGCTGTAAGCGGGTTTGTTCCATTTCACCGTTGGATTTTTCAGCAGCGGCACGAGGCTTCTGCCTTCAATGCCATTTTCCGGCGTCAGCCCGGCGAGTTCCGCCACCGTCGGATAAATGTCCAGCGACTCCACTATCCGATGACAGCTCTGCCCATTCCCCTTCATGCCCGGCGCGGAGATGATCAGCGGCACGCGCGTGCCCATCTCGAATAGCGAGCCAGCCTTGGACCATTTTCCTTTTTCGCCGAGCTGGTAGCCGTGATCTACGACCATGACGATAATGGTGTTGTCGCGCAAGCCAAGCGTGTCGAGTTCGTTGATGATGCGCCCAAAATTCCAATCCGCCCAGGACAACGACGCGAGGTAAGCACGGATGACTTCCTTCGCCTCCGCCTCGCTCGCTCCGCGACCGATGAACAAATCCGCGTTGCGCTTGCGGATGGCGGCGCTCGGGAACCCCGGCGGCACGGTCGGCCACTCGGCAAAATCCGGCGGAAGTTTGATTTTATCCACGTCGTAGAGATCAAAAAACTTTTGCGGCGCGGTTGGCGGACTGTGCGGCTTGATCAATCCGCCCGCGATGAAAAACGGCTCGTCCTTGTGCCGGCGCAGATTATCAATCGTCCGGTCAGCGGTGTGATAATCACCGTGATCCTCGCCATTGCCATCCAGGATCACGATGCGGTCGGAATACGCCGCACGGCTGCGATCGGCAGGCAGCGGTTCCGGAGCATCTGCCGGTTTGGCGGAAGCGGCGGCCACATTCAATTTTTTGGTGCGACCAACTGCCGGGGTGCTGCCGTCATCAGTCGGACCACCGGGGTCGCTCGTTACGCCCCAGGATTTCGCATCGTCAATGCCGCCGTGATAAATTTTTCCGGAGCGCATGGTCGCGTAGCCGTTTTCTTTGAACAACTGCGGCAGGGTTGTCCAGTCGGGATGTTCCTTACGAAAATCCGTGCGGTTGCCTAGCACTCCGGTCGTGGATGGCTTGCGCCCAGTGAGCAGTGATGCGCGCGACGGATTGCACAACGGGAACTGGCAGTAATTCCGGTCGAAGCGCACACCGGATTTTGCGAGCGCATCGAGGTTCGGCGTCTTCGCACCAAAGCGGCTCGCATAGCAGCCGAGCTCCACGCGCATGTCGTCGGCCATCAGAAACAGGACGTTAGGTTTGCGCGTGGGTTTATCTGCACCGCGCAGCACGACGGGAAACGAAACGGCGGCGGACGCAGCGGCGACGGTTCCCAAAAATTTCCGGCGCGTGAGCGGGGCGGTCGGCGGTTTCATGTGGACGATTTAACTGCGCTTCGCCGATAAACGCAAGACTGGTGGGCTCGCCAGTTCGGTGGATGCGACGATGTTTGCCAGCAGTGCGAATTAAACCTACCTTCTCCGCGCTTGACCAAACAAACTGTCATCGCCGCCGGACGCCCGTTTCACATCCTCACGAAACCAATCGGGCCGATTTGCAATCTGGATTGCAAATACTGCTTCTATCTCGAAAAAGAAAAGATGTATCCCGGCGAAAACTCGTGGCGCATGAGCGACGCGGTGCTGGAGCGCTACGTTCGCGAATATATCCAGAGCCAGCCGGTGTCGGAGATCAACTTTGCGTGGCAGGGTGGCGAGCCGACGTTGCTGGGCGTGGAATTTTTCCGCAAGGCGGTTGAACTCCAGCAAAAATTCGCCGATGGCAAAACGATTTCCAACGCGATCCAGACGAACGGCACGTTGCTCGA
The DNA here is from genome assembly GCA_903847285.1 of uncultured Verrucomicrobia subdivision 3 bacterium. Next base: position 8,377 of record CAINDH010000168.1, read on the forward strand.
TGATGAGTGGTGTGAATTTCTGGCGGCGAACAAATTCCTCGTCGGGCTTTCAATAGATGGCCCGGCGGAGTTGCACGACCAATACCGCGTGGACAAGCGGCAGCAACCGACGTTCGACAAGGTGATGCGCGGGCTGGAGTTTTTGAAGAAGCATCGCGTCGAGTTCAACACGCTCACCGTGGTCAACTGCGCGAATTCGCAGCACCCGCTGGAGGTTTATCGCTTTCTAAAAAGCATCGGCAGCGGGTTTTTGCAATTCATCCCGCTCGTTGAGCGCGCTGCGCCGACGGAAATGAAAACGGCGGGCTATGATTTTGCCGCGCCGCCGGTGCTCGGACGTAGCGGTGTCTCGGCAGAGCGCCGCAACTTTTCCCACAAGTCAGCGGCACTCTGCCGAGATGCCGCTACGGTCACCGAATGGAGCGTGGAGGCGGAAACTTATGGCAATTTCCTCTGCGCAATCTTCGACGAATGGGTGCGGCACGATGTCGGCAAAACGTTTGTGCAGTTGTTCGACGTGGCGCTCGGTAATTGGATGGGGCTTGGCTCGTCGCTCTGCGTCTTCGCGGAGAAGTGCGGCGCGGCGTTGGCCATCGAGCATAATGGCGATGTTTATTCCTGCGACCACTACGTTTATCCCCAGCACAAGCTCGGCAACCTGATGAACCACAGCCTCGGCGCGATGTTGAACTCGCCGCCGCAGATGAAATTCGGCGACGACAAGCTGGATGCTCTGCCGAAGTTTTGCCGCGAATGCGAGGTGCGTTTCGCCTGCAATGGCGAATGTCCGAAGCACCGCTTCACCCAAACGCCGGACGGCGAGGCGGGATTGAATTACCTTTGCCCGGCTTACAAAAAATTCTTCAACCACATTGACCCGCATATGAAGACGATGGGCTGGTTGTTACAAAACGAGCGCGCCCCGGCGGAAATCATGCAAATGCCGGCGGGGAAATAATTCAGTTTGCGGACGAAAACATCTTCGCCGGTCGCGAGAAAATCTCAGCGGGCACCCCGAGGTCGTGCTTCAACAAAACGTCGCGGTCCCATGGATTTTTTGTTCGCCAGATTTGTATTTTCTGGCGCAAGGACAGGCGGAACGAATACCACGGCGAGACTAGTGCGGTGTTGATGAGCGGAAAATCCGTGCCATACACAAGCCCGCTTGAAAAATCCGGCTTCATCAATGACTCTTTCAAATAACCCGGCTTGTTGAGTTGCGTCAGTGCGGAAATATCTGCGTAGAGATTGGGAAACTCCCGCATGAGTCGGGCGAGCCGGTCAGGGCCGCGTTCGCCGTGAAATTTTTCGCCGGAAGCAATGTGAGCGGCAATGACGGTCACGCCGAGGCTCAGCGGCAGACGCAATTTTTCCGGGTCGCCATAGTCGGCGGCGGCGCTCGCAAAAGACTTTTCTCCGCCGGTGTGCGACAGCAACGGCAGGTTCAGCTCAACCATTTTTTTGTAAAACGGGATGAACTTCGGGTCGTCGGGATTGATTTCCATGATGGGGGGAATCCATTTCACCAGCACTGCGCCATGGTTTTTAGCCCACACTAGCTGCTCCACGGCGTTCGGACGGTTTGGGTTCACTGACGCGCCGAATAAAAGGTTTGTGTGCGCCGCGCAGAGGCTGGCGACAAATTCATTCGGGAAATAAACCTCGGTGTGATTAGTGTCGAACTGGCCATCTGCGCCGATGACACCGTCTAGTGCGAGAATGACGGCCTTGCTGACATACTTGCTCTGCGCGAGCGTGGCGGAAATTTTATCGCCAATGATGGTATCACCTTTCGCCGCAATTTCTGTTTTGGAAACGCCGAACGCGCGGAGATAGATGTTGAATCGCCAGTTGTCGCGCATTTCCGGCGAGACAAAGCAGCCGCTGCCGCCCGCGCCAATCCCTGCAATATGGCAGTGCATATCCACGATTCCTGCTGGAATCGGTTCGACGGGGCGATACGGGCGTGACGGCAAGCACGCGCAACCGGCGCAGGCGATGAGAATGCTGATGCCGCCGGCGCGCCGCTGTTTCCAGACGGCGCGGAAAAGTTTCTTGGTTTTTTGCATGCGCCGATGATGAACAAAAAATTGGGGCGGCCGTGAATTGAAAAACTTTCCGGCAGCCATTGAAGAAAACGATTGCCGAATTTTTCCCGCGCTTTAGCCTGCCGTCATGCGCGAAGCCTCACTCCATTTTCTAAAAACCCTCGTCAACACTCCGAGCCCTGTCGGGCACGAAACGCGCGGCCAGCGCGTCTGGCTGGATTACGCCAAAAAATTTGCCGACGAAACTTTTTCTGACGCCTACGGCAACTGCGTCGCCGTGCTCAACAAGGGCGGCGGGCCGCGCATTATGCTCGCGGCGCATGCGGACGAGATCGCGATGGTGGTGAATTACATTGATGACAACGGCTTCATCTACGTCCGGCGCATGGGCGGCGTGGACGCAGCCATCACCAAGGCGCAGCGCATCGTCATCCACACGCGCGGCGGCGCGGTCAAAGGTGTGGTCGGCAACGTCGCGCCGCATCTGACCAAGCTGGAAGGCGAACCGAAGATGCCGAAGATCCACGACATCTTCATCGACATCGGCGTGAGCAGCCGCAAGGAGGCGGAACAACTCATCCGCATCGGCGACCCGATCACGCTGGCGGATGAATTTGATGTTTTGCGCGGCGACCTCGTGGTGGCGCGGGCGTTCGATAATCGCATCGGCACGTTTGCCGTGGCAGAAACGTTGCGCCTGCTGAAGGAATCCAAAGTGAAACTGAACGTCGAAGTCTGCGCCGTCTCCAATGTGCAAGAAGAAGTCGGCCTGCTCGGCGCGCGGCAGATCGCGTATTCGCTGAATCCCGACCTCGCGCTCGTCGTGGATGTGACGCACGCCACGGATTATCCGACCGTGAGCAAGACGCAACACGGCGACACGCGGCTGGGCAAAGGCCCGGCCATCACGCACGGCGGCTGCAATCATCCCGAAGTCGTGAAGCGTCTCGAAGAAGTCGCGAAGAAAAAGAAAATCCCGCTGCAACACGAAGCCATGTCCAATTCCAGCGGCACGGACACGGACGTGATTTTCTGGACGCGTGGCGGCATCGCCAGCGCGCTCATCAGTCTGCCGAACCGCTACATGCACTCGCCCGTCGAGGTCGTGAGCCTGCGCGACCTAGAGATGATTCCGCAACTCATGGCCGCCTTCGTGCAGTCGGTGAAGAAGGGCGAGCAGTTCAAGGTGAAGATTTGAAGCCGCCAGCCTCCGCGCGCGTTGAAAAAGCTGGCCGCCATCCTATCCGTTGAAAAACTCCGCATCGTGCGCGACGGCACGGTGATTTTGCGCGATGTGGACTGGCGCGTGCAGCGCGGTGAACACTGGGTCATCCTCGGCGCGAATGGTTCCGGCAAAACTTCCCTGTTAAGCGCGCTCACCGGCTACCTCATGCCGACGGCGGGGGAAATTTCTTTGCTCGGCAACATCTACGGTGAATCTGACTGGCGCGAGCTGCGCAAAAAAATCGGCATCGTCAGTTCTTCCATCCGGCAGATGATGGCGGACGAAGAACCAGCACTGGAGAGCGTGGCCAGCGGCAAATACGCGATGATTGATTTCTGGGGGCGTGTGAAGCGCAGCGAAAAAGCCGAGGCGCTGAAGCTCTTGAAACAGGTCGAGTGCGGGTATCTGGCCGAACGCCCGTGGCGCGTGCTCTCGCAGGGCGAACGCCAGCGTGTGTTGATAGGACGCGCGTTGATGGCCAAGCCTCGCTTGCTGATTTTAGACGAGCCCTGTGCCGGTCTCGACCCGGCGGCGCGGGAACATTTTCTCCAGTTTATCCAGCGGCTTGGCGCGCGGAAAAATTCACCGACACTGGTCTTCGTCACGCATCACGTCGAGGAGATCGTGCCGGTTTTTTCGCACGCACTGATTTTGAAAGACGGTGGTGTGCTCGCCGAGGGTAAAATGGCCAAGGTGCTAAGTTCCAGAAATCTCACCCAAGCCTTTAATACGCGAACGAAATTGCAATTGGCCGGAGGGCGCTACGGCTTAAAAGTTTCGTAAGTGGGTTTCACCTGTCCGAAGCCTTAAATGTATTTCGCGTCGCTGCTGGCGGTATTTTTCTCCACAAAAAAACCGGGCAGGATTTTCATCCTGCCCGGCTGTTTTAATTTTTGGCTAGTTGATTAGGCAACGAGCTTGCGGCGGATGAGGCCGAGCGCAGTAATCGCGCCGCCGAGCATCGCAACCGTCGTGCCGCCGTCCGGAACATAACCGGTCACAGAACCGATCAAGACGTTGGACGCTTTGGAACCAGTGCCGCCACCGCCGATGCCACCAGCGCCGACGCCGATGAAACCGTTTTGGTAGATGCTGCTAATCGCAAAGGAGGTGTCGGAACTGACTGAACCGATCAAAATTCCGAGCGTGCCTTGGACAGTTGAGAAATAAATGTTAGCAATTTCACCAGCCGTGGTGCTGTCGAGGCTGATTGAGCTAATCGCGAAACTGGATGAACCAGTGGCGGACAAAAGCTGGATGAATTCGCCCGCCCAGATTTCGTTGTCGCCGGACGGATCGCCAGTGAGACCGAGACCGGATTCACCGTTAGCGAGCTTCGCGTAGAGCTGGCTGCTAGAAGCATACGCCGTCAAAGAGGCGCCACCGGAGGTGAAGGTATGGCTGGAGCCGAGCGCCAGATTTGAGCCGTCGCTCAAGAAGTCGAACACGATGGGGGCCGCTTGAGCGGTCATACCGAGGCCGACGAGAGCCGTGATTGCGAGGATGTTTTTGATTTTCATAGTTTAGTTTGTTGCGATGGTTGGTTTCGCTGCCCCAATTAAGCAGGCACGATGCCACGCTCTCTACTTTTTACTACCAGTGAGAAATCGCTTCTTTTTACAATGGTTTAATGAGAAAAATGCTTTTTCAAATGGACGTGGTGCTAAACTTCAAAGTGGAAAGGATTCCGACGCTCCAATCCGGGTTTTAGCCTAAAAACCGTCGAATTAAAGGGGTTTCTGTTGAAAAGGCGTTTTTGTAACCAAGCCCGACGTTTTCGGCTGGTTGGGAGGGGTTTGAAGTCCTGGAAATCAGTTGGCCGGTGTTGACTCTCTCTTTGATTCCGACTCGTCCACCGCCGGTGTGACGCGTGCCCGTGCCGAGGATGGCTTCGTGCGTCAGCTTACGCGGTCAGGTATCAGGGTTATTTGAACAATCCAGCACGGCGGCGGCATGCTTAAAACCTATCCCAAAAGTGAATTGCACTTTACAGCCCCGCCAGCTTGCGGAAATGATGTTCCCATGAAGAAGTTCAAATGGTTCCTCGCCGCCGTGCTGGCTTTGTCATTGCTCGCCAATTCCGCGCACGCTGCCATCACCGCCACCGGCAAGGACGACCCCAATCCACAGGCGAAAAAAGTTTGCGAAACCGTCTCTATGATCACTGGCGTCGCCATCTCGCCGCTGCTTGGCGTCGGTGGCGTGGGCGCGTATAAATATTTTTCCGTCCACAACGATGCTGAAAAAGCGGCGCTGCCGTGGTTTGCCAATCCACTCTTCTGGATTCCCGCGCTGTTGCTCGTCGGTGTCTGTTTCTTGAAAGACGCCGCCGGAACCACCATCCTGCCCACCGCGCTAAAAAAGCCGCTCGATGCCGCCGAGACCATCGAACACAAAGTTTCCGGCCTCGTCGCCACCGGCGCATTCGTGCCCGTAGTCGCTTCGATTTTTCACGCCGCCGCGCCGCTCTCTCCCCAAAGTTCACTTGCCGCGTCCGGTTTTGCCGCCATGGATTTGCACTGGCTTTACAACGCGCTGATGGTTCCTTTTGCGATGGCGCTATTCTTCATCGTCTTCCTCGCGTCAAATGCCATCAACATATTAATTCTCATCAGCCCGTTCACCACTGTGGATACCGCGTTGAAAGTTTTCCGCACCAGCATCCTCGCCAGCGTCGCCGGCAGTTCTTTCGTCAACCCGTGGATCGGTGCGGCGTGGGCGGCAATCATCATATTGGTTTCGTGGCTGATCGCCGGGTGGTCATTCCGCCTCTCGCATTTCGGCCTCGCATTCCTCTGGGATTTTTTCACCGGCCGCAAAGGACGTTTCCAACCCGACGCCTCGGCGAATAAATTGTTCCTCGGCCGAAAAATTGAAAAAGTTCCCACGCGCACCTACGGCAAACTATCGCGTAACGACAAAGGCGAACTCGCCTTCAGCTACCGCCCGTGGCTCATCCTCCCGCAACGCACGCTAATTTTTCCTGCCGGAAATTACGAGGCTGGCCGCGGTGTGTTCTACTCTGAAATCCTGCGCATCGAAGGTGATTCCGCCAAGACCGTGATTCTCCTGCCGCCGCGTTACCTTGGCCACGAGGAAGCAGTTGCGCGCATCTACAATCTCGCCGGCACCCGCGATGTCGGCCTGCGCGCCGCGTGGGCGTGGTTCAAGAGTTTGTTCGGGAGCAAGCCGGTGACGGCGCACTGAGTCTGAACATCGTGTGAATTGATTCCGTCCAAAGTTTTTCAATTCACGTCGGCGCGGTGAAATGGGGCAATCTGGTGTCGTAACGTATCGGAAGCGGTAAATCCGGCCAGCGTCAGCAACGACATGGCCATCACGAAAGAACCCGGTTATGGATCAATTCGTTCTCCTCTTCATAGTGGTCATCGGACTGCCGCTAGTCATTGCGCCGATCGCCGTGACCATCTGGCTCATTAGCCGCGCCTCCACCGCCAAAAAAGAGATTAAGGAATTGAACCGCCGGGTGGATTCGCTGCAAATCCAGCTCGCCAAACTCTCCAGCCAGCCACGCACGGCCACGGAAATCGCGGAGGAGAAACTTGCCCCGTTCGTTCCCGCCAATTTACCGCCGCGCCGCGAAGATTCAGAAACAAAAGCCGCTGCCGCCCCACCGGAAACCGCTTCCGAAATCATCTCTGAAACACCAATCGCTCCGCCGCCGATGGTTGAACCGCCACCCATCATTCCACCGTTGATTTCAACTCCCGTCGCAGAGCCCACGCTGACAACCTTTGCAAGCGATAGCAAAACAGAAAATTTTGAATCCACTGAATCCGCCCAGACCGCCACGCCGCCGTTGCCGGAGAAAAATTCTTTTGAGATGCGGCTCGGAACTTACTGGCTCGTCCGCATCGGCATTGTGATGTTGCTGACCGGATTCGCCTTTTTTGCCAATTACGCTTACCACCATGTCGTGCCCCGACTCGGCCCCGGCGGAAAAATCTCCCTTCTCTACCTCGCCAGCGGATTATTGCTCGGCGCAGGCGCATGGTGGCAGCGGAAAAACGTCAAAGATTCCCTCAAAAACTTCGCGCAGGTCGTATTCGCTGGCGGACTCGCGGCGGTTTATTTCACGACTTACGCGGCGCATCACATCCCGCCGTTGCAAATCATTGGCAGCGCGCTGGTGGATGGCACGCTCCTGCTCGCGTGGGCGGGCGTCATCGCGTGGATTGCCGACCGCCGAAAATCCGAAGTCATGGCGCTCTTCGCCGTTGGCCTCGCGTTTTTCACTTCGGTCATCACGCGCGTCGGCGAATTCACGCTTTACTCCAACCTCATCCTCACCGTCGTCGCCGTGGTGTTCCTCGTGCGCAACCGCTGGGCCGCACTATCATTCGCTAGCCTCGTGACGAGCTACGCTGGCTACGCCTTCTGGCGGTTTCTACACTCAGACGGTTGGCGCTGGGCCACGCCGGATGAAAACCTCTGGCTCGGCGCGGGTTTTCTTGTGTGCTATTGGCTCGTGTTCACGGCGGCAACGTTTTTGTCCAAGAGCGAAAAACTTTCTGGCGTGAGTCGCGCCGCGTTTCTCACGCTGAACAATGGCGCGGCCTTCACGTTGTTCCTGCTGACCATGCTACAAGTTCACTCCGGCGGTTTCTGGAAATTGTCCCTCGGGTTCGGCATAGTGCTGCTGGCGCTCTCGGTGCTGGCGCAAAAATTATTGCCCGCCGAAAAACCCACTAAGAACGCCTACCTCACGCAGGGCTTGCTGCTTGTTACGCTCGGCTTCATTACCAAGTTCTCCGGCCTGCAACTCTCGCTTGTCCTCGGCGCGGAAAGCGTGGTGCTGTTCGTGTTCGGTTCGCAACGTCAGAGCGTCGTGCTGAAATGTTTCGCCCACGCCGCCGCGTGGCTGGCGACGGGCTGGTGCTTGGACAGCTTGAACAAGTTTGACGAACCAGGCCTGTGGACGGGCGCGGGCTTGGGCGCATTACTTGCATTCAATGCCTTCTGGGCGCACCGGATGGACGCAGGAAAAAGCGAATCGCCGCTCCGCGCTGAACCGACGGCGTTCATATTGCTCGCCTTCGCTGCGTGGCTGGCGACGACTTATTTCAACACCACCGAAGCAAACCTTCCACTCGCGCTGGCTGCCGAAGCGGTCGTCCTGACGTTTTCCTTTTACCTGCTGCGCGTTCGCGAAATCACGTTGCTTGGACAATTTTTTCTCGTGTTTGCGCAACTCGCATGGCTAGTCCACTTTTTGAATCACACGCCGCCGTGGTGGAATCCACTCGCCATCATCGCCGTCACCATCGGCTTGAGCCACTGGTGGCAGCATCAAAAAATTCTCGCCATCAGCCGCAACATTTTTGTGTGCTACTCGACGATCTTTGCGTTGGCAACTGTTGGCGTGGTGCTGGTGTGGTTGCATCCGCTTGTCTCACCGCCCGGCTGGCTCGCGCTCACCAGCCTGCTCGCCGTGGCCGCGACGATTTACGGCGTAGCGACGCGCACGTGGCCGCTGGCAATCTGCGGGCAAATTTTTCTCGCCGTCAGCACGTGGGAATTTCTCGCGCAACTCCTTCGCGAAAAACCTGAGTGGTATTTTCCGCTCGCGCCGCTCGCCGTTCTGGGAGTTTTATCCTTCGCCACCGTCGGCTGGTTCGCGCGCAAACCTGATAGCAAAACGGAAGTGCGCGCCCCGCTTCTGCAAATCGCGCTTGTCTATCGTTGGCTCGCGCTGGCGATGTCGCTGCTATGGGTCTGGCAATATGTTCCCGAACGCCAACGCGTGTGGGCTTACATGGCGGCAGCGTCCGGGGTCTTTACGCTCGCCGTTTGGCGCCGCAACCGCGAAGCACTCGTGGCCGTGGCGGTCTATGCCACGACGTCGCTCGTCGTCCTCTGGGCGCGGGAAAATCTGGAGATGGATATCTGGTGGCCGAACCTGCTTTCACTCCTCGCGATTTTTGCGATGCAACAGATTCTGCGCCGCCCGGCTGCAAAAATTTCGCTCGCGGAACGCAATCACGGCGCAATGGTTTTCATTGCCGGCATTAGCTTGTGGCGTTTCCTCTCGTGCTGGGTGCCGACGAGCGGGCTGTTTCTGACGATGACTTGGGCGGGTTTTGCCGTGCTGGTATTCGCGGCCGGAATGATTTTACGCGAACGTTTCCTGCGCTGGTTCGGACTCGGCGTGCTTGCGGCTTCCGTTGGGCGCGTCGTGCTGGTGGACGTGTGGAAACAAGAAACGATTTATCGCGTGCTGACCTTCATGGCGTTGGGCGTGGCGCTGCTCGTCGTCGGCTTCGTCTACAACAAGTATCAGGAGGCGATTCGGAAATGGCTGTGAAAACTCATGCTCTAAAACGCGTTGTATCGAGGTTGATTGCTGCTAGGATGGCAAGGTAGCGAAAGGAAAAATCTGTATGAAAACTACACTCCGCAAATTTCTCGTGGCCTTGTTCACGGCTTGGTTTTGCAGCAGTGTTAGCCAAGCCGCCACGCTCGCGATTTCGCCCGCTGTCACCAGCAACACCTACAGCGGCGTAGTCACGTTAAGCATCACTGGCCTGATCAGCGGCGAGCAGGTCAGCCTCCAAAACTGGATTGATGGCAACACCAACGGCGTGATTGACGCTGGCGACTTGCTGATGGACGGCGGCAAAATCAGCGACGGCGAAGTCATGGTCATCGGCGGCATTACGAACATCATCAAACCATTTGATAGCAATCTTTCAGCGGGAGCCATCACCACGACGCTGAATTTTGCGCCGCCGTTGACTCTGGAAAACATTGTCGCGCGGCACATTTACCGGCTGTCGAGTCCGAGCAACAATTTCACCGCGACCACCGCGTCGTTCATCGTGACCAATGCCGCCACCGCCCAGCGCGTCAGCGGCATCATTTACAGCAACGGCGTCACGCCCTTGCCGTATGCGAGCATCGTGGCGACACCGGCGGCAGGCGGCTACGCGGGCGCGGCGGTGGCGGATGCGAACGGACGCTATTCGTTGAATCTGAATCCCGGAACTTTCAACCTCATCGCCACCGCGCCGAATTATTTTTTTGATTTTTCATCCGGCGTGACCGTGGTGCTGACCAACGGCGTTTCCGCCACGAACAACCTCACGTTGACGCGCGGCACGGCCACGATTTCTGGCTACATCTACAATGCGGGAAACAGTAACAAGCAGGAGGGCGTCATGCTGGAGTTGGATTCAGGAAGTTTGTTTGCCATCGTCTTCAGCGACACGAACGGAAATTATTCCGCCGCCGTCACGCCGAATTTTTGGCAGGTGCAACCCATCAAAGAACGTTTGGCCCGCCGTGCCGTGGTGGCCGCGCAAAGCCCGCTGCAAGTTGACACCACCTCCGCGAACGTGACCAACGCCAACCTCGGCTTGCCCAAGGGCAACGCGCTTTACTATGGACGCATCACTGACAACTCCAGTGTGCCATTCAACAACATCCGCATGAGCGCAGGCGACGGCTCGAATAATTTATACAGCGCCATCGGCTACAGCGATACGAATGGCTACTACGCCGTCGCGGTTTTGGGGAACACCAGCACCGACTGGAATTGCAGTGCGAATGATTCCGACAACACGGTGCTGGCGAATTACGTCCTGAATAATTTCGGCAATACCAACATCACCGTCGGCCAGGCCATTCTGCAAAATTATGTCGCGCTGCCCGTGACCGCGCATATTTTTGGACGCGTGCTGGATAATCTTGGCAGCCCCGTCAGCGGCGTTACCCTGTATGCTGATCTGTTCAACGGCGGGAACAATTATTCGTCCCAAAACATCAGCACGGATATGGCGGGGAATTATACGCTCGGCGTGGCAGCAGGCTTTTGGAATGTTCGTTTCAGCTACGGTAACGACGACCTTTCTAGCCACGGGCTGGTGGATTTATTCCAGCCTTATAGCGTCACCATCCCGCCGACCAACATCACGCTCAACATTACCGTTTACACGAATGGCACGCCGCTCATCAGCCAGCCGCAACGCCAGTCGGCCACACAATTCGGCTTCAACGTCGTCGGCTCTGTGGGCGTAAATTATTCCGCGCAAGTCTCAACGAATCTGGCGAAGACGAACTGGACGACGTTTTCCACGTTCACTCTTACATCAAATTATTTTCCCATCGTGGACACGCACGCCACGAACGGCGCGCGCTTCTATCGGCTGCTGAAAAACTAGCCGCCGAGATACGCGCTCTTCACTTGTGGATTCTGGCGGAGTGAGGCCGAGTCGCCTTGCAGCGTGATGTTGCCTGTCTCCAAAACGTAGCCGAAGCTGGAAACTTCCAGCGCGCGGTTCGCGTTCTGTTCCACTAGTAAAATCGTCAAGCCGCGCTCGCGGTTGATCTCCACGATCTTTTCAAAAATGGTTTTCACCAGCAGCGGCGCGAGGCCCAGCGATGGCTCATCCAGCATCAGAAACTTTGGCTGGCTCATCAGCGCGCGACCAATCGCCAGCATCTGCTGCTCGCCGCCGCTCAAAGTCCCGGCAACCTGCTGCTCGCGTTCCTTCAATCGCGGAAACGTGGCGAAGACAAATTCCAGTTCGCGCCGGACGATTTTTTTGTCGCGCACCAAATACGCGCCCATCTGCAAATTCTCCAGCACCGTGAGGTTCGCGAAAATCATCCGACCTTCGGGCACGTGCGACAAACCGCGCGCCACAATCTCATGCGGAGGCAATCCGGCAATGGTTTTGTCGTCGTAAACGATTTCACCGGACTTCGGTTTCAGCAGGCCAGAAATCGTCTTCAGCGTCGTCGTTTTGCCCGCGCCGTTACTGCCGATGAGCGTGACAATGCTGCCGGACTGCACGGACAACGAGATGCCTTGCAGCGCATTGATCGCACCATAGCTGACGGTCAGATTTTTTATCTCGAGCATTTAGTCTCCCAGATACGCCGCGATGACTTTTGGATTCTTGCGCACTTCATCCGGCTTGCCTTCGGCAATTTTGATTCCGTAATCCAGCACCACGATGCGCTCGCAAATTTCCATGACGAGCTGCATATCGTGTTCGACGAGCAGAATCGAGATTTGAAACTTGTCCTTGATGAAACGGATGAGCCGCGCGAGCTCAACTTTCTCCGTCGGGTTCATGCCGGCAGCGGGCTCGTCAAGCAACAGCAATTTAGGTCTCGTCGCCAGCGCGCGAACGATTTCCAAACGTCGCTGGTCGCCATAAGGCAGACTCTTGGCGGATTCGTCGCGGAATTTGCCGAGATGAAAAATCTCCAGCAACTCCATCACCTGTCGCGCGATTTCCTTTTCGCCCTCGCGGAAAGCCCGTCCACGCCAGAGCGAATTGATGACGCGCCGTTCGCAATGCAGTTGCGCCGCTGCGCGCACGTTGTCGAACACCGTGAGCGAACTGAACAGCCGGATGTTTTGAAACGTCCGCGCAATCCCGCGCCGCGCGAGGTGATGCGCCTTGAGTTTGGAAGTTGGCTGACTGGCGAAAGAAATTTTCCCCGCCGTCGGCTGATACACGCCGGTGATGAGATTGAAAACGGTCGTCTTGCCCGCGCCGTTTGGGCCAATCAAGCCGACGAGTTCGCCCACGCCAATCTGCAAATCCAGTTCCGACACTGCCGTCAATCCGCCGAAGAGGATGGTCACGTTTTCAAGTTGGAGCAGAGCGGACATGAATTAAAAATGCAAAATTAAAAATCAAACCTCTCCGCCACGTTTGGTTGAAACGATAATCGCCCCTATCACGCGCCGAATCTCGTCAGCCTCCCGAATTAGCGGGTTCAAATCATTTATGGAAACGACATTTGCCGGGACGAGCAAGCGGAGTCGCAGATGCGTCTCCCGCGCCTCTTTCAACGCGATGCTCATCTTACTTACAAAGTCCGCCTTGCTTTGAGCCGCCTGCGCTTCTTCAACATTTGCTGGAACACTGGTTCCGGCACGGAGAATCTGGCTCATCAAAATCCTGCCAACTCCGGGACGCTCATCCAGCTTGCCGCACAACTGGATGATGTGAACGGCGAATTCAAACGTGCGCTCAACAATGTCCCTTGGCGGAACCTCGTTTGAATCGCCCGAACTGGATTCGGCTTTTTTCATTTTAAATTTTGAATTTTTAATTTCTTTTCCTTCGGAAGGAAAAGAGGCCTTGTGGGCGCAAAATCATCAGCACGATGATGAGCAACGAGTAGAGGATCATCCGGTATTCCGCGAATCCGCGCAGGAATTCCGGCAGCAGCGTTAGCAGGATGGCCGCGACGATGACACCCGCTGTGCGGCCCATGCCGCCGAGGATCACCATCATCACGATGTCGATGCTCTTGAGAAAATCAAAGCCGGTCGGCGAGAGGAATTGTTTGTGATGCGCGTAAAGTCCGCCCGCGATACCGGCGAAAAATGCGCCGAACACAAACGCGGTGACTTTATAGCGCACCGGATTGACGCCGACGGAACTGGCGGCGATCTCGTCGTCGTGGACAGCGATGAAGCCGCGGCCGTAAGTCGAATTCACGATGGACGTGATAACAAAAACGGTGATGGCCGCGAACGCCCACGCCCAGAACAGATTTGTTTCATGCGGAATATTTTTTAATCCGCTGGCTGCGCCGACGCTTTCCATGTTTTGCAAAACCACGCGGATGATTTCACCAGAACCGAGCGTGACTATGGCGAGATAATCGCCGCGCAACCGTAGCGTCGGCACGCCGACGGCCAGGCCGGACAGCGCCGCGAGCAAGCCGCCGGACAGCAGCGCCGCGAAAAATAAAACCGGCGCGAGTTGCGCTGGAATTTTATCCGAAAAGACGATGGAGATTTTCGCCGCCGTGTAGGCGCCAACCGCCATGAAACCCGCGTGGCCCAAGGAGAATTGCCCCGTGTGGCCGTTGATGAGATTGAGGCTGACGGCGAGGATGACGTTGATGCCGATGTCAATCACCACGCCGAGGTAATAGCGGTTGAACTGCGCCGAAAAAGCCGACACGACCGCCGCCACAAAAATGGCCGCGATCAAAAATCGTTTTGCGCCGGAGTTCATCAGACTTTTTCCACCGTTGATTTGCCGAGCAAGCCGGCGGGTTTGAACAGCAGGATCAAAATCAAAATGGCGAATGCGATACCGTCGCGGTAATTCGACATGCCGGGGATGCCGCCCGCGAACGTTTCCAGCAGGCCGATCACCAGGCCGCCGAGCGCCGCGCCGGGCAGGTTGCCGATGCCGCC
>CAINDH010000169.1 GCA_903847285.1 uncultured Verrucomicrobia subdivision 3 bacterium
ATTTTCTGTTGCCGCATGGCAGCAATTTCATATCGTTCCTCAACACTTAATCGATGATATTTCACACGCCAAGTCTGTCGCACTGCCAACTTGAATCCAAGTGGCCTAACAAGTCGCCGGAGCCAACCGCCGTTGGCGCTTTCAGTTCCGCTGTCGCGGTTCACGTCGCGAGTCGGCGGTGGCTCAGCTTTCTACGTTAGGCCCAAGAATACCCCTTCACGCCCAGGCCATCAGTGTTTGTCCAATGCCGGTGAGTTGCGGATGGTGAGGTCCGTCACCGTGTCCGCAATTACGGCGGCTTGTATCCCGGCGGCGACTTGCGGTTTGAAGTTATCAATCTCCAATCCTTGAACATCCACGAAGAACGCGGCGGGGCGTTGGTCGGTCGTTTTGAAATTCACATGGATGTTGGCCAGTTCCAAATCTTTGACGTGGCGGGCGTAGATGCCGTAGGCGGGCAGCGTGCCGATCTTGCTGGGTTCAGGATAGCCTTTGCCAAGTTCGGGGGGATTGATGGCCGCGTCATTCGCGGTGCCGCCGCCGTTGCTGGTGAGGCGGATGTTTTCCAACCGCACGCCTTCAATCGGCTGCTCGGGCAAACCCATGATCTGAATGCCACTCATCTTGCCCACGCCATCGGCGATGACGTTGGAGATCAAAATATTTTTCATGCGGCTGTTCGTCGCGAGTCCGGGCGTGCGGTTGCGTTTGCCCGTGGTGAGATAAATCGCGTAGTCGCCCACGTTCATCATGGAGAGATTGTTGATGGTGATATTTTCTAAAATGCCGCCGTCCACCTCTTCCAGCGCGAGGCCACGGCAATGGCGGAAGGTGCAGTTCGCCACGGTGCAATTGCGGAAACCGCCGCTGGATTCGGTGCCGAACTTGATGCGGCCCAATCCATTTTTCGCAGGCTTCAGCGTGCCATCGAGCAGCGTGCCTTCCAGAAAACCGGAGACCTGGCAGTTGACGATGGTGAGATTTTCCGTGATGCGCGTCTCGCCGAGAGCGTAGGTGCTCTTGGGACAGATGCCATCGTCCACCGGCGAATTCACACGGCAGTTGCTGACGATGGTGTTACGGCAGCAATCAATGTCCATGCCGTCGCGATTGGTATCAATCGTCACGCCGTCAATCGTGAGGTTGTCGCAGCCGGTGACGAGAATGGCGAAGTGTCCGCCGTGAAAAATGGTGATATCGCGGATGACGACGTTGCGGCAGAGCTTGAGGGCGATGGATTTGTTGCCGATGCGGACAGGTGGATAGTTAGTCGCGTTTGGCACAGGGAAATGATTGTAGCCGCACATCTCGTCGAGGATTTTAGGATTATGTTCCAAGCCGCCGCCATTGATGGTGCCGTGGCCGCTGATGAAAACATTCGTCAGGTTTTCGCCCCAGATCAGGCTGTTGTGAAAATAGCAATGCCCGCCATCCTGAAACGCGACGCCGGGAAACGGCTCGGTCTCGTCATAGGCTTTCATGGATTGCGGCGCGCCAAGAATGGTCGCGCCCGCGTCAATGAGCAGATGGATGTTGCTCTGCAGATGGATTGAGCCGCTCAAATACGTTCCCGCCGTGAGGAGCACGGTGCCGCCGCCGGCTTTGGCTGCGGCGTTGATGGCTGCGTCGATGGCGGGGCTGTCGAGGTTTTTGCCATCGCCTACTGCGCCGAAGTCGCGGACGTTGTAAACATTCGGCTCGGGCTCGGCGGCGTGGAGTAAGCCAGCGGCACAGACTAGGATTGAAATTTTTCCGGCAAAGTTGATAAAGGTTTTCATGGGTTGCGAAACAATGACGCAAGCAGACCATGGCTGGCCACACAAAAAACTGATGATGCGGGAGACTGGTGCTTTGGCTCGACATTCAAGGTGGGGTGCGGCAAATTTTCCCGCGTCAGGGCCTGTGGAGTGTGGACTTACGAACCCCGCCAGGGCCGGAAGGCAGCAACGGTAGTTTGCTTTGCAATTGCCGCAGTCACCCTGACACCTTCTTCAATTTTTAATTTCGCATTTTAAATTTTTGATTCACACTTCCGACGTGTCCTATCAAGTCATTGCCCGCAAATACCGCCCGCAGCGTTTCGCCGATGTCGTCGGACAGGAGCACGTCACGCAGACGCTGGCCAATGCCATCGCCCAGAAGCGGATCGCCCACGCATATCTTTTTTGCGGGCCGCGCGGCACGGGCAAGACCACCATCGCGCGTATTTTCGCTAAGGCGCTGAACTGCACCGGCGGACCCAAGGTGGATTTTGATGACAATGATTCGCGCGTGCAGGAAATCACCGAAGGCCGGGCCCTGGACGTTCTGGAAATCGACGGCGCTAGCAACAACGGCGTAGAACAAGTCCGCGAACTCCGCGAAACCTGCAAATACGCGCCCGCCAACTCGCCTTACAAAATCTACATCATTGACGAAGTTCACATGCTTTCGACAGCCGCCTTCAACGCGCTGCTGAAAACGCTGGAAGAGCCGCCCGCCCATGTGAAATTCATGTTCGCGACGACGGATCCAGAAAAAGTTCTCCCCACGATCCTCTCGCGCTGCCAGCGATTTGACCTACGCCGTATTCCCACCAAGCTCATCACGCAGCACCTCGCGGAAATCGCCGGCAAAGAAAAAGTCACGATTGATGCCGCCGCGCTCCACGCCATTGCGCGCGGCGCCGACGGCGGGATGCGCGATGCCGAATCCACGCTCGATCAGCTCATTAGTTTTTGCGGCGACAAAATCGAGGAGCCGGATGTGCTTTCGATGTTCGGCCTTGCCGCGCAGGGACAGATTTTGAAATTGAGCCGCGCCATTCTCGCCGGCGAAATTTCCACTGCGCTCGCGCAGCTCGATGAACTCGCGCGCGGCGGGAAAGACCTGGGCCGCTTACTCGGCGATTTGCTGAACCATTTTCGCAACCTGCTGATTTACCAAGTCTCCAAAGGAGACCTGAATTTGCTCGAAGTTTCCGAAGCGGAAATCGCCGCGCTCAAGGAACAAGTCGGCCTCGCCAGCACGGATGCCTTCACGCGCGTGCTCGAAACGCTCGCCGATGCGGAACTCCGCCTGCGCGATGCCGCGTCCAAAAAAATCCTCATTGAAGTCACCCTGCTCCGCGCCATCGAAGCACGTAACGCACTGTCGCTGGATGCCGTGTTGAAACAATTGAACCAATTACGCGCCGTTACTGGGACGAGCGTCTCGCCGGTTCAGTCTTCCACGCCCGCCAAACCCACGCAGCCCCCTGCTCCGCCCGCCAATTTTTCACAGCGCGAAACCGCCACACCGGCACCTGCGCCAAAACCCGCTGCACCAGCGGTTCAGCACGCTCCAGTTTTAGCTGCTGCGCCCGACGATCTCGCTGGACTGTGGGCAAACTTGATTGAGGCTGTCGGCAAGGTCAGCCCGTTCACACGCGGCTACCTGATTGATGCCCATCCCGTGTCGTTTGAGAAAGATGTTTTGGTCATCGGCTACGACCCGGAATTTGCCGACCACCTCGGCCTGGTGGACAACTCACGCAATCACACGTTGCTTTCGACCAAGCTCGCCGAGCTCGGCCACCACGGCGCGATGATCAAATTTATCAAAGCTGAAGCGCCCGCTGGCTGGGAACGCAAAGCCGTCGCCGCCACACCGTCGCCGGCACCCGTGAGCGCCAAACCGGCAACGTCAACATCGCCTGCGAAACCAGCCGTCGCCGCAACCGCCGCACCGGCTGAAAAGAAAACCGCACCCGTCGCGTTTAACAAAGACGAATTCAAGAACGACCCGCTCATCCAAAAGGCACTGGAAATTTTCAAGGGCACAATCGTGGAAGTGCGTGCCTGATCGCCAACTAAAAACTCAAAACTAAACACTCTAATAACATGTCCCTCGGAAAACTCATGAAACAGGCTGCGAAGATGCAGCAACAGATGGAACAGATTCAAGCCAGCCTAGCCACCCGCACGGTCGAGGCGACCAGCGGCGGCGGCGCGGTGAAGGTCGTCGCTAAGTGCGATGGCTTGCTCGCATCCATCAAGATTGAACCGGCGGCGTTGAATCCTTCCGATGCGCAACTGGTCGAGGACATGATTCTCACCGCTGCGAATCAGGCGCTCGCACAAGCCAAAGAAATCTCCAATGCTGAAATGGGCAAAGCCACTGCGGGATTTGATCTGCCGGGATTGATGTGAACGGAGCGCGGGCCTACGACCCGCCGCAATTCTAATGGGGAGGATGTAAAAATTTCTGACGCGTGCTTGTCCGGTGAAACTGCTGCGGGTCACAGACCCGCTCTCCGTTTTAATTCAACTCAACGAACGGCGGCATCGGGCAGTCCAGCGTGTCGGCCACCGCGCGAAGCAATTCCGCCTCGCCCTCCTGCAACACACCATCCGCTCCAGCCACCCGCGCACAAGCTTCGAGCAAATTCTTTTTGATGATGGGCACGGCCAGCGTCAGGCGATCCAAGGCGGCACTGACTTGTCCCACCCCGCATTCATCAGCTGATAGGAGCAGTAAACCAGAGTCGCCCGGAGCGCGGAGAAACGGTGCGCCGCTGGCAAACGCCCGCTGGATTTCCCCACCATCTTCACTACCCACATTCGCCAGCGCAGACAAGATCACCGCGCAATCCGGCACCAGCGGCTTGAGCGTATAAAATTGCACTGCGGCATTCCGCGCCGCACCAAACTTAGGAGCGAGATGCCGCGTCACAATTTTTTGCAGGACGAATTCGAATAGTTCCACCTGCTCGTCGCTGTTGATAAGCCAGTCGAGCGCTTGCGAGAATTCTTTGAACTGTTCTGCGTCCAGTTGGCGCAGACCGCCGATAGCGAGGTTCACCAGGGGCAGGCGCGCGCGCATGACCGCTTGTGAAACTTCCGGGAATAGCGCGATGGTTTTTTCCGCGACGGCTTGGGACACACGTTCCGACAGACCAGCAACCTGCGCTGCGCGTTGTGTTTCATCATCGCTCAACAACAGTGCGTAGATCAAAGCGGTTGCATCGAGCGGTTCGCGCGACGCAGCCTTCAAATTTTCCGAGAAAGACTCGCGCATCTGCTGGGCGTATTTCAGATGCAGCGGCGTAGGGTTGCCGAGATTCGGCATGACAGAATTGGACTGGATGACCGGCGGCACAGCACCGCCAGCGCCAACGAGAATGGCGGCGAGCTTCGGGTCAAAAAGTGGCGGCGATGACTTGGGTTTGGCGCGTTCAAAAAGCTGCTCCACGCGCTCGTCCGGGACGCTTTTGAAATTACCGTCCCAGTTCGGATCAATGGCTTTGATGCGTTCCTCGAGTGGTGGGTGCGTGGCCAGCGCGTCCATGAAAGAGGTCGTCAGCGCGTTGCCAAAAAATAAGTGGCTCGCATCGGAGGCGTTGGGCGAAG
>CAINDH010000170.1 GCA_903847285.1 uncultured Verrucomicrobia subdivision 3 bacterium
CTCCGTTCATTCTTCTCGCCGAGTGTGTTGTCGAAGCACATGGCGATGTTGCGGATGAAGAGGCGGCCGGAGTTCGTGACTTCAAGTCCGTCGGCTGTTTTCTTAACCAGTCCGTCGGCGATGAAGGGCGCGAGCGTGGCGAGTTCCTTGGCAAAATGTTGCTCGAAGTTGATGCCGAGCTTCGCGCTCATCGCGGCGAAATCGAGCGACAGGTCGCACATCGTCCGCATGATGGTTTCGCGGCGGAGCTTGTCCTCTTCAGTCACGAAATACGCCTTGTGCAACGGCACGTTGCCTGCGTCCACGGCGGTCTGATACTTCGGCAGTTCCTTCTCGTTCTGCCAGTAGGCTTCGGGAATCTGTGAGATGGCGCTCATGCCGAAGGAATAGATATCCGAACCGGCGCGCGTGCTATAGCCCTGAAAATTCCGCTGCAAGTTTTTGTTCCGCTGCGCGATGGTCAGTTCGTCGTTCGGCTTCGCAAAATGATCCATGCCGATATAGACATATTGGTCGTCCGCCGTGAGCCGTTCGATGACGAGCTTCAGCACTTCCAGCTTTGACTCCGGTGTGGGCAAAATCTTTTCTTCCAGAATTTTCTGCGCGGGCTTGATCCACGGGACGTGTGCGTAGCTGAACACGGCGAGCCGATCCGGTTTCATCTCCAGCACAGTATCAAGCGTTTCATTGAACGTCTCCGGCGTTTGGAATGGCAGGCCGTAAATCAAATCAAGGTTGATCGAGCCGAAGCCGAGTTCGCGCATCCAGTCTATCGCCTGCTGCGTCATCGCGCGCGGCTGGATGCGATGGATCGCCTCCTGCACCTTCGGATTAAAATCTTGCACGCCCATCGAGGCGCGGTTGAATCCGATCTCCCGTAAGGCAACCAAGTGTTCACGCGTGAGTCGACGCGGGTCCACTTCCACGCTCGCTTCGATGTCCGGCGCGAAGGTAAAGTGTTTGTGGATGATTTCACCGAGGCGGCGGATCTCATCGGGTCGCAAAAACGTCGGCGAGCCGCCGCCGAAGTGGAGTTGCACGGCTTTGCGATCCTTGTTCAGCATTGGCGCCATACGCGCGACTTCGCGGCCGAGATAATCAATGTAGTCTTTGCCTTTGTCGTGGTTGGTCGTGATGACCGTGGTGCAGCCGCAGAACCAGCAGAGGGTTTCGCAGAACGGAATGTGAAAATAAACCGAGAGGTCGCGCGGCGTGCGATTGTTGGCTTCGAGCTTTTCCGAAAGCTGTTCCCAAGTGACCGCGTCGGTGAACTTGGTGGCGGGCGGATAGCTGGTGTAACGCGGCCCGGCCACGTTGTATTTTTTCACCAGGTCCAGATCTACGTTGAGCGTCTTCATTTGAAACCTTTCACAGTGTCCACCAAGGCCTGGATGTTCTCCAATTTTGCCGCCGGGGTCAGGCCGTGGCCAAGGTTGAAAATATGTCCGGAGCGGCCGCGCATGGCTTCGAGAATGTTTTTTGTTTCTGCCGCGACGACTTCCGGTGTGGATTCGGCAATGTGCACGGGCGAGAGATTGCCCTGCATGGCGATGTGCGCCGGAATGATTTTGCGCGCCTCAGCGATGGAAGTCTGCCAGTCAATGCCCAGCACGTTTGCACCGCTGGCGATGAGGTCGGGCCAGTTGCCATGCGTGCCAAGGGAGAAATTGATGACCGGCACTTTGCCGCCGAGGTTGGCGATGATTTGATTTGTCCAACGACCGGAAGCTTCTTGAAATTCCGCTGGCGCCAGATGCCCGCCATGGCTGTCGAAGATTTGCACGGCATCTACGCCCGTGGCGATCTGCATCTGCAAATACGCGGTGACGGCGGCGGTCAGTTTTTCGGCGAGCGCAAAATATGTTTTCGGGTCTTCGCGGAACAGTTGCAGTGCTCGGCTGTATTTCGGCACACTCGCGCCTTCCATCATGAACGTCGCCAGCGTCCACGGCGACCCGCTGAAACCGAGCAGTGCGGTTTTATCGCCAAGTTCCTTGCGCAACATTCGTAGCGCCTGGTCCACATAACTCAAGCGCTCAACGACGCGTTCGACGGAAAGCTTTTCAATATCGGCCTTGCTGGTAACGGCGAAATCCATCTTCACGCCGCCGGTTTCCTTGAAGTGATACGTCTGCCCCAGCGCTTCGGGAATCACGAGGATGTCGCTGAACAAAATCGCCGCATCAAAACCAAACCGGCGCACCGGCTGGAGCGTGACTTCCACGGCGAGTTCGGGGTTTTGCACGAGCTGGACGAAGGTGTAGGTCTCCTTGAGCTTGCGATACTCCGGCAAGGCGCGGCCCGCCTGCCGCATCAGCCACACCGGCGGGCGATCCACCAGTTGGCAACGCGCGGCCCGGGTAAAGCGCGCGCGCGCGGTCAGGGTTGACGGCGGCAGGTTCGATTCAGCATTCATCAGATTCAAGTCAGCACAGCATACCCCAGTCACGCCGGAACACAGCCGCACATTTTTTAAGGATATATGATGATTCATCCGCGCTCCATGCACTCGCCAGAATCGCAGGTCGCCCTAGCCTCAATCTTTCTCCTCGCCGAGAGACGAAGGATACCCACCCGCCGGCATGGCAATGCGCCAGACGCGAATGGGGGCGGAGAAGCCATTGAACTGCTCCTTATCCGCCACGGCACTATGCTGCGTGACGCGGAGAAAATTCTGCGTCTCGGCACGTTGAAAAACGTCATCAGCCACGACAAGGTCGCCACCCTCGCACTTTTCCACAAGGCGCGCGGCGAGATTCACGACGGAGCCAAAAAAATCCAACCGGTCGTTCGCGTTCACCGCCAAGCACGGGCCAGCATGCAGCGCACACTTGAGCCGCAGTTTGATTTTTTGAGCACTGTTCATTTTTTCAATCTGAGAGTGCATGGCGAGCGCGGCATTCAAGCCTTCGGTCAAATCACTGAATACAGCCATCACCGCGTCGCCAATCATTTTAACCACGCCGCCGTGATGGGCGGCAATCACGTCGTGTAAAATTTTAAAATGGTCGCGCACCAATGCATAGGCAGGCGCATCGCCGATGTTGGCATACATCGCCGTGGACCCGCGTAGATCGGTAAACAGCACGACTTGGGAGCCGACCATCACGCGCTCCGTCGGCGAAATTACTTCGGTCGCAAATAAATCACGGAATTCCTGCCAGTTCGTCACGCGCGCGGCAGTGAGAATATCGTCGTCGCCAGCATGAGATTCAAGCGCCACCTGCACGGGAAACGGGTTTGGATTACGGACTAAAAAAGTTGTTTCGGAAGGTTTTAGCTCAAATTTTTCCGGGGCGCACGAAATCTCCACGGCATCCGTTGGCAGTTCCGCGCTGGCCCGCACCTGCACCGAGCGCAGCCGCAACGCACGGCTAGTCGCGGGCAGAGGCCACGCGCGCCTCTCGTTCGGTTCCAGATGGATTTGCGCGGCGATGTGCGGGCGCGCGCCGGGGCCGACGAGGCAGAAGGTCTGTTCGTCACACACGCGCACACTGGGATGCACGGAAAATTTTAATTCCACGGACTTATCGAATTCAGCATCAAACCGGATATTGCACACGTCACAATGCGCCGTGGTGGCAAGGTTGGCGAGCGTAGCGTTGCGCGGCAAACGCGTTGCGCGGCAGTTTGGGCAAAGCACTTCCCAGCGTAGATTCAAAAGCCCTGCGCGGGTGGCGTGTAGAAATATTTTCAAAACTTCCCAGCGATCCGCGCGCCAGCTGCGGGCAATCGCGAAGGGGCGAATGTGCGACAATTCCACGTCTGCCGCCGACACCAAAAACCCGCGTAATTGGGCCACCTGCGAGGCGGTAAAATTTTCAGCGCGAAGTTTTTTCAGACTTTCGTCAAGCACCGCGAGATTCACATTCGACCGCGGTAAGTTCGGCATCGCCGCTGTCTGCTCCCCTGCCAAATGTTCACCGACGTGACGAATGAGCACGCGCAAGTCGCGCAACGTTTTCGGACCGATGACGCGTTGCACGAAAGCCGCGCCAAAAATATTTTTGGTTTTGAAATGGCCGAAGGATTTGATGGCGCAGCCGTTTTTGGTTTCGTGCAGGCGCAGGCCTAGCACGCTTTCTACCACCGCGCCGGAGTGGAACACGCGACGCACCTGATAAAATTCCGGTTCCGTCCACTCAAAGGGGAATTCCTGCCACGCGAGCGGGAGGCCGAGAATTTTGGCGTGCGCGGTCACCTTACTGCCGCCTTCAGGCAGCGGTTCCACGAGGTATTTCACCGGCGGCAGGCCAATGGCGCGGTTCAACCAATCGGTGCGCGCCAGTATCGGCCAGACCGCCGCGCGCGGATGCGGCAGCTCGATGGTTTCTTCAATTTTCACGAGTCTGGCCATGCGCGGGGAACTGTAGCGGACGCAGGTCAGATTGACGAAAAATATTTTGCAACTTTGCTGCCACCGTGGTTTTCAATTTTAAGCGATGAAAAATCAGCCTTCAGATTCAAGCGAACCGCTTTGGCGGAAGCCGCTTTCCGCCGCCGAGCGCGCCGAATTACGCGCGCGGCCGGACCTGGAGCTCGAGGCGCGCCTAACCGCCGCTCTTGCAAAAATTGCCGATGCTCCCGTGCCTTCCAATTTTACCGCGCGCGCGCTGGCGGCGGTTGAACTGGAGGAAAAGATTGCGACCCGTCCGGCGCACCACTGGAACTGGCGCTCACTATTCCCACGCCTCGCGGTGGCCGCAGCGGTTCTGATTTTTGCCGGCGTGAGCATTCAGCGCTATGAGGCTACCGCGCACCGGCTTGCGATCACCAAAAGTGTGGCGATGATTGCCGCAACGCCAGCACAACCCAGCGTGGACGCGCTGGAAAATCTCGACGCCATCCAACGCATGAGCCAGTCGGCACATGCCGATGGCGAACTGCTCGCCGCGTTGCAATGACCTGGACGCGCCAGTTTATTTTTTGCTTCACTGCGGTGACTGTTTTCACCCTGTCTGCACAAATGCCGCCGCCGGCTCCGGGAAAAAATCCTTCCGCCTCGCTAATACCGCCAGTGCCGCCGCCAGCCGTCTCACCGGTGAAATTTTTTCGCGAACTCCTGGCCATGCCGGCCTCGGAACGCAACCAGTCGCTCACGAATCGTTTGCCGGAAACCCGCGCCCGCCTCATGGCGAAGGTGCGCGAGTATCTCGCGCTAAACCCGGATGAACGCGAGTTGCGCTTGCGAGCGACGGAATTGCGCTGGTATCTCACGCCGTTCTTTCACACCACGCCCGCTGACCGCACCTCGCGCCTCGCGCAGTTGCCAGATGATTTGCGCGAGTCAGTCAATGCGCGCCTTGCGCAATGGGATTTGCTGCCGCCGAATGTGAAGCAGGAAATTTTAGACAACGACAAGACGTTGCATTATTTCAGCAGCGGCGGGACCACCAACGCTGTCAGCGAGGAGCAACAAAAACTTTCCGAGCAGTTTAACCAGTTTTTTGAACTGACAACGCAAGAAAAAAAACTGGCACTCGGCACACTTTCAGATGCCGAGCGCACGGCGATGGAAAAGACGTTGCAGACATTTGACAAACTTCCCGCATCGCAGCGCTCCCAGTGCGTGCGCAACTACGCGAAATTTGCAGGGATGAACGCTGTCGAGCGCACCGAATTTTTGAAGAACGCGGAACGCTGGTCGCAGATGTCGCCCAAGGAACGCCAGTCTTGGCGCGACCTCGTGGCACACGTTCCGATGATGCCTCCCCTACCCGCACCGGCTGTTCCACAAAACCTGATGCCGCCCAAGCTGGCCAAACAGCCCAGCGCCAGCGTAGCGACGAACTGAACCGTCGCGGTGTTTGCCCGCCAAAAATCTTGCCCGAAGAATCATTTGCCGATTGCGGTGGGGGCTTTAATTTCGGATTTTACCGCGGGTGAAAATCAAACGTGCATTGCTTTCAGTTTCCGACAAAACCGGCCTCCTGCCTTTCGCCCAGACTCTGGCGCAGGCGGGCGTTGAGCTTATTTCCACCGGTGGCACGGCCAAGGCGTTGCGCGAGGCCGGTCTCGCCGTCAAAGACATCTCCGAACACACCGGCTTTCCCGAAATGCTTGATGGCCGTGTCAAGACACTGCACCCGATCGTCCACGGCGGGCTGCTCTATATTCGCGGCAACGCGACGCATGAAGCGGCCGTGGCGCAACATAATATCAAACCAATTGATCTCGTGGTGGTGAATTTGTATCCGTTCGAGGCTACGGTGGCGAAGCCAAATGTCTCATTGCACGATGCGATAGAGAACATTGACATCGGCGGCCCTTCGATGCTCCGCAGCGCAGCGAAAAACCACGACAGCGTAACAGTCATCGTTGACCCGGCGGATTATGCCGAGGTGGCGAAGCAAATATCGGAAGTTGGCAACACAACGCTGGAACTGCGCCGAAAACTATGCGCCAAAGTTTACGCGCGCACGGCAGCTTATGACGCGGCGATAGCAGCACATCTGCAGAAAGAGTTTTCTGCTGATAAAAACGCGCTGCCAGCTTCGCTGCAAATCTCCATGCCGCTCGTGCAACCATTGCGCTACGGCGAAAACCCGCACCAGACAGCGGCGCTCTACGGAAAATTTTCCGAGTATTTTAAACAACTTCATGGGAAGGAACTGTCTTACAACAACATTTTAGACCTCACAGCGGCAGCGGCGCTCATCGCGGAATTCCACGGCGAAATGCCGACGTTGGCGATTTTAAAGCACACGAATCCATGTGGCGTGGGGCAAGGCACAACCTTGCGCGAGGCTTGGGACAAGGCGTTCGCCACGGACAAACAGGCGCCGTTCGGCGGCATCATCGCGGTGAACCAGCCGCTGGATGCGGCGTGCGCGGAAGCCATCGCGGAAATTTTCAGCGAGGTCATCGTCGCGCCGGAATTTTCGGCACAGGCGCTGACGATTTTACAGAAGAAGAAAAATCTACGGCTACTGCAAATTGTAATGTCTCCGCTAGCTGCTCAGCCGTGGGATGTGCGGAGCGTGGGGGCGGATTCATTCCTACTCCAGCAACGCGATTTAAAGGTTACCACGACGTGTGATTTGAAAATCGTCACGAAGCGGCAGCCGACGGAAGCGGAACTGAAAGCGATGCTGTTCGGCTGGCGCGTGGTAAAGCACCTGAAATCAAACGCGATTCTCTACGTCGGCGAAGGCCGCACGCTCGGCACCGGCGCGGGCCAGATGAGCCGCGTTGATTCTAGTCGCATCGCGGTTTGGAAGGCGGGCGAGGCAAAACTAGCGTTGCAAGGCAGCGTGGTTTGCAGCGATGCCTTCTTTCCGTTTCCCGACGGCCTCATCGCAGCGGCTGAAGCGGGTGCGACGGCAGCGATCCAGCCGGGGGGCTCGGTTAAGGATGCAGAAGTCATCGCAGCAGCGGATGCGCGCGGCATGGCGATGGCGTTCACGGGCGCGCGTCATTTCCGGCATTGATTTTTTAACCGCAGAGAGCGCAAAAAAACTGGAATCAGCGGGATAATTTCACCACCACGATGAGTTGCCACACAGTGAGGCCGAGGAGCAGCAACCAGACGAACAGTTCGCGCAATTTCAATCCGCGCAGCTTGGCTGGCGCAAGCCAGAATTGGATTTTGGCGGAGCCGAAGGAGATAACATCGCCGTTGCGAAGTCGCACGGAATTTTGCGGCTCGTCGTTCACAGCGCAAAAAGCCTCCGCGGCGGTCTTGAGGATGAAGCCCTCCCGCTTGTTGAATTTTATATTCAGGTGATTTTCCCAGACACCATCGTCATCCAGCCGCAGGTCGTCCTGAGCCGAACGACCGATGCCAAAAGGAAACTGGCGGACGAAAATTGTTTCGCCCGCCAGTTGTCCGGAAAGGATACGGAGCTGAATCATCAGAAGCGGCGGCGCCGGACTTCAATCTGGTCGCCTGGATAAACCGGCGGATCGGGGGCTTCGCCGCGCAAGATGGCATCGCAATCAATGGTAAAGCGCTGACCGCTGGCGCGGATGAGCAGGACGTTTTTGTGGTTGGCAAAGTCAGTAAAGTCACCCGCCGACGTGATGGCCTTGGTGACAGTAATTTGGCCGACATAAACCGAGCGACCTTTCACGCCCACTTCGCCTCGGACATAAAATACGCGTTCACCGGCCTTCACTGTAACGGTGAGGTGGTTGTAAAATTTTGGAACGTATTTGTCGTGAATGGTTTTTTCAAGCTCACCGCTGGTCTGCCCAGCAGCTTGGAAGGAACCAATGTCAGCCAGAGTAATCGTGCCGTCTTCGTTGATAGTTTTTTCTGCAGCCATGGGCAAGTCGGGCACGCCATCAAAAGCGATGGTGATGGTATCACCACTGTGCAAACGGGCGGCTTCGAGGCCTTTGATGTCGGCAGGGTTGGGCTGCTCCATAACCTTGGTGTAATCGGTCGCGGCGCAACCGGCTAGAACCAGCGCGAGCAGCGGCGCGGCACAAAGAACTTTCAAAGATTTTTTTCCTGAAAACAACATACGGTAAAATTTCATCAGCGGTAATTTTTAAGGAGCGACAGTGCGCATCAAGACTTCTTGGGTTTAATACTGATTTCGGTGTCGCCCTCGCCGCCCTTAACAGCTGCCGCCTTGGCTTCGGCTTCCTGTTCACTGGCACTGCGGGAGTAATAGTAGTCGTGGTAGTAACCGCTATAATAGTAATAGCCTTCGTCCTGCGACATATTGATGTTGTTGAGAACGATGCCGACAAAGTTGCCACCGACTTTTTCAATCATCTGCTTGGCGCGGATGGTCATCGGCTGAGGATAGCGGCGGTATTGGATGACCTGCATGACGAGGTCAACTTCGCTCGCGAGAATCGAGGCATCACTTACGCCGAGAATCGGGGGTGAATCAAAGAAAATGAAGTCATAGCGCTGGCGCAGCTCGGCAATCATCTCCTTCATCTGGGCGGAACCAAGGATGCCCATGGAGCTATTCGGCAGCTTGCCGCTGGCCATGAAATCAAGGTTCGGCACATTCGTCGTTTGCACAATCTCCGCGATTGTATTCTGCTTGAGCAGGTAGTTCGTGAGACCGAGGTTGTTGGCAACCTTGAACAATTTATGCAACGTGGGGCGGCGCAAATCTGAATCCACGATGAGCACGCGATTGCCGGCTTGCGCGAATACAGTAGAGAGGTTGAGCGTGGTAGTGGATTTGCCTTCGCCTGCGCCAGCGCTAACCACAACGATGGTATTAAGTTTTTCGTCTTGTCGTGAGAACAGTAAATTAGTTCGCAAGACGCGGTAAGCTTCGGCGTGCTTGCTCTCGGAACCCTCTTCCAAGAGATAACCGATGTTTTGCGGTATGACGCCGAGCACGGGCGCTTGAAAGGTGCGCTCAACATCATCAATTGTCTTCACGCTCGTGTCTAGATACTCGATGAAGAACGCCAAACCAACACCCATGATCAAACCAAAAATTAGGCCGAGCACGATATTTACCGGCTTGTTAGGCTTGACCGGCGCTTTACCGGGTTCAGCGGCATCGGTGATTTGCACCATCGTGGTGGTTGGGATTCCCAAATCCACTTCGAGCGCCTTGATTTTCAGGTAAAGCATCTTGTGCACTTCCTGCATCTGGGTGAGCTTCACTTTTTCGTCATAGTAGGGCTGG
Organism: uncultured Verrucomicrobia subdivision 3 bacterium; assembly: GCA_903847285.1. Next base: position 9,609 of record CAINDH010000170.1, read on the forward strand.
AACCTGATGGCGTTGGCAAAGTCATTCGTCTTGGCCGTCTCGACTTGTTGTGTTAGCGAGTCCAGCGAAGCCTTGGTAGTGCTCAACTTGGTTTCCAAGCCTTTCATGAAACCGGATAACCGGTCGTTGATTTCCCCTTTCAACTGGTCAATCAAGGACTGGACGCGAACCACTTGCAAATTATTCGAGGGATAGTCCACCAGCAGCCGGCTAACGCTCTGCTGTGCTTCGTGTAATTTATCAACCATGGCTGAGAGAGCGGCATCCGGAAAAACGGTCGGCAAAACATCGCACAAGGTCAGCGGGTTGGTCGCGTAAATTGAACTCAAGGCAAGGTATTGAACCATCTGCTCGTCGTATATTTTTTTGCCATCCATCATCTGGACGTGGATCTGATGCATCTGGTCTTGATCCATGGAGGGTGTTGGCGCTGTGCTGGAGGCGACATCAAGAATCCCCAGTTTTTGGCGCGTCAAATCTACATTTTCCTGAACAATCTGGATGCGATTCGACTCTTCCAAATACTGATTCTGTAAAACTTTCAACCCTGTTTCAGTCAACGTCCGGATGGTTTGCACGCGATATTGTTTATAGGACTCGGCGATGCTGTTGGCCAATACTGCTGCCTCATTTTTGTCCTCACCATATACGGTGACGGTAATCAGCTTAGTGTTGCGAACCGGTGCCAGCCCCATGCGCCCCTTGAGAATTTCCAATGTCTCCGTGGTCTTGAGCATTTCACCGTTGAAATATTTTTTGCCCCACACGTCATTCAAATTCAACGAGGCGATGACGTTGCTCAATACCAGTTGGGATTTGATGAGTTCGAATGTGGTCTGAATGAAATACGGGTCGTAAATGGAATCAGATGCAGCGCGTTGACCAAAACCAGCAATAATACCACCGTCAGGTTCCACCTTGATGGTTACTGTGCTAGCGTAGGATTCCGGCAAGATGAATGTCACCGCGGTGGCAATGATGGCCGTAATCAAAAAGACCGTGATGATGATGGCCTTGCGAATGCGAATGACCCGCCAGTAATCCAGAAAGTGCAGACGCGCCTCGGGCGAGGCGTTGGTCATTGGCGCGGTCGGTTGAGCTTGTTCCATGGCTGAAAAAAAATAAAATGGGAGCCCGTTATTGACACGGCTCCCGGCGTTGTGTTCAAATCATTTGGCTGGATACTGGCTTCAGTAATTCGCAGACAATCCCAAATAAACCCGGTTGCGAGTGTAGCCGCGACCATCAAGACCAGAAACCAAGTAGTCGAAATTGTAGCCTGCATCAGCAGAAAAATGGCGGGAAATCAGATAGTTTAGATTGAGCCCAACATTGTAGCCCGTGTCTGATTCAGAATTGGCGGCGCCACCTTCAAAGGTGGAATAATTAAAGCGACCAATGAGCGTGCCGGTCCACTTTTCGTCAAAGCGATGATTCAAGTCAGCATAAACAGATGTGCTGTGCTGATATTGAGTAATACTGCCATCCTTGCCAGGCCGCACCACGTCAGTTGAGTTCTCGCCCTGACTGACACCAAGTTGGAGATATGATCCAGGGATATAGGTGTAACTGATGGAGGCGTTGGCAGACGGCGACACGGATGTGGAATGGGTGATGGGATCGTTGTAGCTGTCGTTGTAAGAGGCCCCAACGGATAAAGCCAAATTGATGTTAGCCGTCAATTGGTGGTTCAAACTAACGTGAGCATTGTGAGAACGACTGTCGCGGGAATTACTGTAGTAAATCAGCGAGCGAAAAGCAGGAGCAGCATCAACGTAGTTAAATACGGCAATCGGCTCATTTCCGAGGTAATTTACCCAACTGAAAGTATATCCCACAGAAATCTTAGTCTCGGGACTAAACGTCCAACCCAAATCCAATCCCACATTCTGCTCCATCCGATCCAAAGAGCCAGAAAGACTAGGACCACCGGCGATGCCGCGGAAGTTTCCATCATTAAAACCAGGCGTGCTCGTGGCAAAACCAAAGCCATCCGCGACGAATATGCTTCCAGGAGCTGAACTTACAGGGTTCCCGTTTTGCTGATTATCGTAGTCGTAATAATTATTCGCGTAGCTTAAAGAGGTGCTGAACTCACGCGTCCACTGCGTGTCCAAGGAAATATTCCCCGTATTGGCCAAGTTGTTGCCGTTAATGCGGTAATTAACCGCCGGGGTGCTCGGACCAGCGGCATTTTGAAATAGCTCGGGCTCCTGACCGATGGCAAAATGATCCGTTACTTTAATCTTCCAATTCTGATTGATGGCATGATCCAGCCAGAATTCTAGCTGATGCGCCTGATCAAACGGATCCAGATGTAATGAGTCGCGGTCATTATAATAATAAAGCGTGTAGTAGTAGCGGAAGCCCAAGCTTGTCTGCCGGAGCGGAATGTTGACGGAAACGGACGGCGATACTTCCGCACCCCAAGTGCCCTTACTCGTATGCGCAATATTATAATTATCGTCGTAAAACCCGCGCAGCGTGCCAGACACATTCCACGCCTTCGGCGAAACAATATCCAAACCTTGGGCGGAAACAGACTGCAACCCAGCGGCACTAATAGCCACCAGCCCTGTGGACACAAAAAAATTCTTCATAATACGTCTAATTTTCCGAGGTTCGATTTAAGCACTCTTTCTAGGTTGAAAAACAGCACTGGCAACCGATGACAATGGCAAGGCTATCGCCTGCCAAGCCCTGCGTCAAAATTATTTTTCCCAATTTATTCACATTAAAACAGGTAGGTGAACACCTGATTGACAGCTATGTGCTGCATGCCCGATTACCGCTCCGACACCCGCCGCAATTTTTCCCTCAACGCTTTCAAATTTAGAGTGTTGATGACATCTTTTTGTTCCAACCAACCTTTTCTCGCCATGCCCGCACCCAACCGCAAGAATCCGGCGTGCGCGTTCCGATGCGCGTCCGGATTGATGACACACTTCACCCCCTTACTTTTAGCGTAAAACCAATGCCGCCAGTCCAAATCAAACCGCCAGGGGTTGCAGTTCAGCTCAATCCACGTCCCCGTCGCCGCACAAGCATCAATCACAGCATGGATGTTTAGCGGATAAGGCTCGCGCTCCAGGAGCAACCGCCCCGTCAGATGGCCGAGGATGTGGACATGCGGATTCTCCGCCGCTCGAATCAGCCGCTTCGTGTTCTCCGCCTCGTTACTGCCCGCGACGTGCAGGCTGGCGACCACCACGTCCAACTCCGCCAAAACGTCGTCGGGGAAGTCCAGCCCGTCCTTGAGAATGTCCACTTCGCTCCCGGTCAATAGCCGAAAATCACTCCCGCGCGCCGCGATTTTCTCGTTTAGTTGTTTAATTTCCGCAATCTGCTCACGCAATCGGTTAGCATCTAGCCCGTTCGCCTGAAATGATGCCTTCGAGTGATCCGTGATCGCCCAATACTCCAGACCAAGCTCTTCCATGTGCGCCGCGATTTCTTCCAGCGTGTTCTTGCCATCGCTCCACGTCGAGTGATTGTGCAATGCGCCCTTAAGCTGCGTCCACTCAATGAGCTTCGGCAGCCCATTCTTCTCCGCCGCTGAAAACTCCCCATGATCCTCGCGCAGCTCGGGCGGCACAAAAACTAAGTCCAACTTAGCAAAAATCTCCGCCTCATCCGCGCACTTCACCAGCAACTTCGCGTCACGCGTTTCCTCGGTGGACTTGAACAAGCCATATTCATTCAGCCGCAAGCCGCGCTGAATCGCCCGCTGCCGCATCACGATGTTGTGCTCCTTGCTGCCCGTGAAATACGTCAGCGCGAATGGAAACTCCGCATCACTCACCACGCGCAAATCGCACTGGATGCCACCCTCCAGAATCACACTCGCCTTCGTCTCGCCCTTCGCCAGCACTTTCACGATGCCCGGCTGATCTACAAAAAATTCAATCACCTCCGCCGGTTTTTTTGACGATGCCAGCAGGTCAATGTCCCCGATGATTTCCTTGAACCGCCGCAAGCTCCCCGCCGTGCCGCAACGGATCACCGCCGGATGTTCGCGCAGCGTCTCCAGCAACGGCTCCGCCACAGCCAACGCATCGCCGAGCCGATGCTTGCTGGCGTAAGTTCGCTTCAGCGCGATACCCTCCAAAATATTCGCCTGCGTTTTTTCGCCAAAGCCATCCAACTCTGCGACTTTTCCCGCCTTGCACGCGGCTTCCAGTTTTTCAATCGAATCAACGCCCAGCTTCTTCTGCATCGCCTGAATCTTTTTGGGGCCGAGGCCGGAGATTTCCAGCATCTCAATCAATCCCGGCGGAATCGAAGCCTTCAACTCGTTGTAGTATTTTAATTTCCCCGTCTCGACCAACTCCGTGATTTTTTGTTCCAACGCCTCGCCGATGCCCTTGATTTCGCCCAACCGTTTTTCCGCGACCAGTTTTTCCAGCGACTCGGTCAATCCTTGAATCGTCCGCGCGCCGTTGCCGTAAGCCCGCGTCTTGAAGGGGTTCTCGCCCTTCAATTCCAAGAGCGTTCCAATCTCCACCAAAATCTCGGCCACTTTGTCTTTGTCCATGTCGGAGATTTTACCCGCAGATGGCAAAGATTTCACTTATTAAAAAATTGCGGTCGGCGGCGAAATCTGCGGACAACCTCACGCTTTTGCATTAATTTTTTGCCGTGAACAACTTGGACATCCGCCCGCTGCGCGGCGAAAAAGAAGCAAGCGCCTGTGCCGTCCGCATCGCCGCCATGGAACCGTGGAAGTCCCTGAATTTTTCCGCCGGACAAATATTCCAGCGGCTGACCCATCCCCAGCGCGAAGTCTTCGTCGCCGAACTGGAAAAGGAAATTGCCGGCGCACTCATCCTGCACCTTGACGGCGCGCTGAATGGCTACATCCAGACCATCGCGGTGTTTCCTGAATTTCAATGCCGCGGCCTCGGCAAGCAGCTCATGACTTTCGCCGAGGAAAAAATTTTTCATCAAAGCCCAAATGTTTTTCTGTGCGTGGCCCGCTTCAACGAACACGCTCAAAAATTTTATGCTCAACTCGGCTACCAAAAAATCGGCGAGCTGGAAAATTTTTTGCAATCCGGCGTCACGGAAATCCTGATGCGGAAGACGCGCGGCCCGCTGCTCACGTTCCCGTGAATCGAAGAGCAGACAGCTTGTCCGCGCTCCGCAGCGCTTGGACTAAAAAACTTTGCGCCTTTGCCCCTCTGCGTCTTTGCATTAATTTCCCCGACTGAAAATGAATGCACGAAAAACTTTCCCCATCGCCCTGACCATCGCCGGTTCCGACAGCGGCGGCGGCGCGGGCATCCAAGCGGATTTGAAGACCTTTGCCGCGCTCGGTGTCCACGGCACGAGTGCCATCGCCTGCCTCACCGCGCAAAATCCCCGCCGCGTCCTTGGCGTGGAAGCCTGTTCGCCCAAAATGCTGCGACAGCAACTTGAGGCTGTTTTTTCCGAACTAACACCAGCGGCGGTGAAGACTGGCATGTTGTTCACGGCGGTGAATATTTCCGCCGTCGCACAGTTTTTCTCAAATCCAAAATCCAAATTTCAAAATACAAAACTGATTGTTGACCCGGTGATGGTCTCCACCAGCGGCGCGCGGCTGCTAAAACCTTCCGCCGAAAAAAACCTGCGCGAAAAACTCCTGCCGCTCGCCACGCTCGTCACGCCGAACCTGGACGAGGCGGAAATTTTGGTGGGCCGGAACATTTCCTCGCCGGAACAGATGCGCGCAGCGGCGCGCAAAATCCATGCCGATTTCGGCTGCGCGGTATTGCTCAAAGGGGGCCACTTGAAGGCCTGCCGCGAGGCAATCGATGTTTTTTTTGACGGCGAAACGGAATTGCTTTTAACCGCGCCGTTCGTGCGCGGCGTTTCCACGCACGGCACCGGCTGCACCTATTCCGCCGCGATCTGCGCCGCGCTTGCGCTTGGCCACAGCTTGCCACACGCAGTGGAGGTTGGAAAAAATTTCATCACGGAAGCGATTGGGAACAGCTACAAGATTGGGAAATTTTTTGCATTGGGGACGGCGGGGCACCTTTCCTCCAATACTAAAGGTTCGGCTTCCGCAGGCGGAAAAAATGCGCGCCATTCGTCGTGCTCAACGGGATGTTGTTCAGGCCATTCGTGACTGCAGGAATGGAAAACCCGTTCGCGCTCCACGCGCCGGAAATCAGATTAGTCCGCGCCTCCACCAAAAATCCGGCTGGATACACCGGCCAGTTCAAGGCGGGAGTTGCGCCACTGGAAACGGCCAGCACTGGCGGCGGCAAAAATTCCCACGCCAGCGCATATGGCTCTACGGTGCTGACGAGGCCCGCGCCGCCGGCTTTCCACACCTGCAAATCGTAACGGCCTTGCACGAGATTCGTCAGGCAGATGTGCTCCACGTTGTCCACCGCGCTGGTGCTGCACGTCACGAGGTTGCTGTTCGCAGAGTTGTAAAGATAGAGCGCGAGGTTGTTGATATTGGACTGATTTAACTGCCGGTTCCAAACGAGCGTTGCCGTAGCAATGAATTTCACCGAAGCGACGCTATTCGACACGTTGAAATAATAATGCTGCACCGCGTCGAGCGCCGGAACGTCACTACTAGTGTTCGTGTGAAAATCCCAGCCGCTTAAAACGGCCACCGTGCCAGTGTCACCCGTTGGCGGATGCGCGGCGCCAGTAGCGACAAGGTTGGAAACGATACTGCCGTGCCGCCCGCCGATGAGTTGTTCATAGGAATTAAAAATATTCAAAAAGCCCGCACCATAGCGCGCGTCGAGCGGCGCGGCCGCACTGTTAGTCCAACCCACCGGTTTCACTGCGCCGTTGAGGAGCAGCGCCTTGATAGTTCTCATGTCCTCGGCGGCGTTGGTGCTGCTGCCGCCGTCGCCACGCAAACCCGCCTGCATCAGCAATGCCGCCGCACCGGAAACCTGCGGCGTGGAAAAACTCGTGGCGCCACTGATGGCGGTGATGTCCGGCTTGCAACGGCCATTGTCAATCGTCGGGCCGACGCTAGAGCCCGCCCCCGGCGAATACGCCGCCACACCGATGCAATTATAGGCGGTTCCCGGCGCGTGAACGTTGCCACCGTTGTCCACGGCAGAGACGAAGAGCGTGTTATTACTCACAGAATAATCGTCATATTGCGAATCTGCCAGTTGTTGATCCGCCACCGTCAGGGTGCCAAAAGTATAGCTTTGATTTGCCACTGGATCATTGATGCTCGGTCCGGCCACGGAGATAAAGCTGTCGTAAAAATGATTTGCCTCAATGTTATCCAGATGCGCGATGTTCGTGGCCACGCCGTCATTCATGGGACTGCAAATAATGGTCGCCGTGCCGTTCGCGTGACTGGAAAAACCGCCGATGCTGTTGGGGTAATTCGTGGCCGAGCCCAGCGCGGACATGAAAGTGAACCGGTTCGTCGGCAGGCCAACGAGATTGGGATCAGGCTGGAAAAAATAATTCGTCGCGTCCAACGGCGCCTCGATCAAGGCCACGCGAATGCCATCGCCGTTCAGATTGGTCGCGACCGCACGCAGCAATTTTGCGCCGATAGCATCAAGATACGGCTGCGCTGCGGCATTCGACGCGCACAAAAAAGCAACGCTCACGCTCCAGAACAAGAATTGCCGCGATAATATTTTCACAGGCTGGTTGGTCACACTTTAACTCATCCGCCAAAGAAATCCAACGCGGCGCGGGGTGAGTATTTTATTTCCCAGACTGCGCGTAGATTTTTTCCACGACGACCAGCGCTGCTTTCGCTTCTTTCAAACCGGGCACTGGCGTGCGTTTCAATTTGATGTCCTCGAAAAATTCCGCCATCTCGATTTTCCACGATTCGTCGCCGCGCGGAAATTCCCAGATGGTCGTCTCCGGCGGACCCATTTGCGGGAGCATTTTGTAGTAGGTCAATTTCTCCACACCGTAGCTGCCGCCGAGTCCTTCCCAATGCAGCTTCGCGTCGCGCCCGTAGATTTCGAGACTGAACAGATTTTTCCATTCACTGCAACTGACGTGCAGCCACGCGGTGTTGCCAGCGGCATTGCGGAGCGACAGAAACGCGTTGTCGTCCACCGCCATCCTCCAGAAATACGTCGTGGCATGGCCCTCCACCGCGGTGAAGTCGCCGAGAAAAATTCCCGCGAGATCAATCAGGTGAACGCCCTGGTCAATCAATTCGCCGCCGCCGGAAATGGCTTTGTCCGCGCGCCATTCCTTCTCGTAGCCGATGCGTCCGCCGTGACCGTAGCGTCCGCGCAAAAACATCATCGGGCCGAGCGCTCCGCTTTTGAAAAGTTCCACTGCCTTGAGCGCGGCTGGATGATAGCGATGATTGTAGCCAACGCGGACGAGCGCGCCGGTTTTCTTGGCGGCGGCTTCTAACTCGTCCAGTTCCTTCACGGAAATCGCGGCGGGTTTTTCGACGAGGACATGTTTACCGGCTTTGACCGCCGCTAGCGCGACGTGCGCTAGCGCGGAATTGATGGTCGCAATCATCACGACGTCCACGTTCGGCGAACTCACGGCCTGCTCAAAAGATTCTGTGGCGATGCAACCGAGGCTTTGGGCCGCGATTTTTTTGGCGCGATCGAGCTGCGTGTCGCACGCGACGGTGACGCTGCCGGGTGGAAGTAAATTCAACCGTTTTTGTCCGATGAGGCCGCAGCCAATCAATGCAACTCGTAAGCTCATATCAATTCCATTTCTTGCCGCGTTCTTCTGGCACAATGCGGCGCAGGGTGTAGATATCCGACTTCATCAGTTCCTCGCGCAGTGCAGGCAGATTTTGCCAAGGATCCCACGGAGCGCTGATGAGTTTGCCGCTGATGCCATCGCTCTGCGGCGAGAGCAGCATCTCGACAAGGCCGAGAACTTTTTCCAGCTTTGCAGAATTATCGCGCTGAAGTTTGGCGGCAGATTCAAATTCTTTTTGCCCAGCCAGCTTTTCGCCGCGCGCGAGAACTTCCTCGGTCATTTTCGTGAAAATCGCGCCGGGTGCGATGGCGTTAATGTCCGGCGGACTGCCGGCCCATTCGGACGCGAGAATTTCCACAAGGCGGACAACGCCGGTTTTCGCCACGCCGTAAGCGGCAAAGTTCGGACGCGGACTCGTGGAGCCGCCGCCGGAAAAGCAAATCACCTTGGCGCGAGCCGAAGATTTTTTCAGCAGCGGATAGAGCGCACGGATGGCGAAAAACGTTCCGTCCAGATTCACTGCGAGATTTTTGCGCCACGCGAGCGGATCCATTTCCATCGCGGGGCCGATGGGTTCTTGGATTCCGGCGCAGCAGATGAGTGCATCAACACTTTGCCATTTCGCGGAAATCTTCTCTGCGCAGGATTCCACCGCACTCCAGTCTCCGACATCGCACTGAAAACTAAATCCATCCTGCGGCGAGCGGGCAAGACGGCAGACTTCATGACCACGCGCAGCGAGCGTGTCGGCAAGAAACTTGCCGATACCACTACTGCTGCCGGTCAGGACGATTTTCATTTGCGTGTTTCGTAAACCCACTGGTTGGCCTGCAACCATTGAAGAGTGCGCTTGATGCCCTGTTCAATCGTGAGCGACGTTTTCCAACCGGTGCTTTGGATTTTTTTTGTGTCGAGGAAGATGAACGGATTATCGCCCACCCAGCCCTTGTTGCCGCCGGAGTATTCGAGCTTCGGTTTCAGGCCCAACGCGCCGCAGATGTAGCCGACGGAATCGTTCACCTGCACATATTCCGGCGTGCCGAGGTTGTAGAGTTCCACGCCGTGCTTCGCACGTTGCGCCGTGCCTTGACCGATGACGTGCAGCATCGCGTTGACGCAATCCTGGACGTATAGATAGCTTTTGCGCTGCAAACCGTCGCCGAGAATTTTCAAACGGTCAGGGTGTTCGAGCAGTTGCTTGTAGAAATCAAAAATGTGTCCGTGCGTGTAGCGTTCGCCGAGGATTGAGACGAAACGGAAAATGTAGCCCTCGAACTTGAAGCCTTCGCAGTAACCGGAAATCATCCCCTCGCCAGAAATTTTCGACGCAGCGTAGAGCGAAGTTTGAATCGGAAACGGTGCATCTTCTGGCGTGGGAATCATCGCGGACTCACCATACACGCTACCAGTGGAACTGAACGCGATGCGCTTGATGTCATTGGCACGCATGGCTTCGAGGACGTTGAAAGTGGCGACGGTGTTCTGCTGTAAATCTTTCGATGGATGATTGAGGCCGAAGCGCACATCGGCATTCGCAGCGAGGTGAAATACCGTGTCGCAACCGGCCATAGCCTTTGTCAGCGCGGGCAAATCCAAATTATCGCCCTCGACGAGTCGAAAATTTTTATTTTTCAATGCGCCGTCGAGAAACTTCCGCTGGCCGGTGGAAAAATTATCCCAGCCGACAACCGTTTTGCCGTCCGCGAGCAAGCGGTCAGCGAGCGTGCTACCGATAAAACCGGCGACGCCGGTGATAAAAATCTTTTGCATGACAGGCGGTGAATTTAGTCGGGCGACGCGGTGACTGCCAGCGTTTTCACGGACAGCGATAACAAATTTGAAATCGCGCCACTAAACCGCCACAATGCCGCCGTGCCTCAAACCAGCCAAAATATTCAACGCATCAGCGTCATCATGCCGACCCTGAATGCGGAGGCGATTTTGGATAACTGCCTCGCGTCCATCGCGCGACAGACGTATCCGCGCGAGAAAATCGAAATCATCCTCGCCGACGCGCACTCCACCGACCGCACGCGGGAGATTGGGAAAAAATTTGGCGCGGTGATTTTGGATGACAACGGCAAGAACATGGAGGAAGGCAAGCGTCTTGCCTTGCAGCACGCGACGGGCGACATCATCGTCTTCCTCGACGCGGACAATGAGGTGACGCACGAAGATTATTTTGCGCTCGCCGTGGAAGCGCTCGCGAAAAATCCGCAGGCGCTCGGCTTGGAGGCTTATTATTTACCGTCAGCCAAGATGAGTTCGTTCTGCGCCTACATCACCGCATTGCTGCACATCAGCGATCCGATTTGCTGGCTTATGAGTTCTAACCCAAGACTCGTTTCACGCGATGGCGAAATTGAGCGCTGGGTTTTGCCGGATGGAACTTATTCATATCCGCTTGGCGCGAACGGCTTTGTCTATCGCCGCGCTGACTTGCAATCCGTTTCCGCAAACGAAAAATTTCAAGACACCCACGTCGCGCTGTTCCTGATGAAGAACGGCCAGCGCGAATGGCTGCGGCTGCGCGGACGCGGCGTGCATCATTACTACATCCAGACGCTCTGGAAGTTTGTGCAAAAACGTCGCCGCGCCACGGTGCATTTTCTCCGCGTGCAGGAAGAGATGCCGGTGAACTGGATGAAAGAGAAACCGCCTGTGCCGCTGTGGCTGGCGGTGGTTTATTGCGTCACATTTTTTGGCCCGCTCTGGCATACGCTTCGTGGAATTTTCCGCGAGGGTGATGCACGCTGGCTCTGGCATTTGTTCGCGAGTCCGGCGAGCGTGCTGGGCAATGCGTGGGGCGTGCTGACTTACAAACAACGCGGCAAAGACAAAACGCTCATCGCGGAACTACAGGTGAAACAAGAACTCAAAAAATAATATGGCGTTACAATGGTTGAAGAATTATGCAGCGAAGCAACGTGTCTTGGGAATTGACCGCTGTAATGACCTCGTTGGCGCGGCGACAGCGGCACTGAAGCCAAAAAGCCTGCTTGATGTCGGCTGTGGCGACGGGAGTTTCATGGTGAAATATTTTGGAACACTTCCGCCCGACTGCCATGGTATCGAAGGCGCACCCATGGAAATGGAGCGCGCACGGCAGCGTGGCATCAAAGTTGTCAGTTGCGATTTGAACGGGCGCTGGCCGTTTCAAGACAACCAGTTCGACACCATATTGAGTTCGCAGGTCATCGAGCACGTCCACAATACGCGCTTGTTCGCCGAAGAAATTTTCCGCGTGTTAAAACCCGGCGGCACGGCGGTGGTCGCTTCAGAAAATCTTTGCAGCCTGCTGAACTGGCTGGCGCTCACGCTTGGCTACACGCCGTTTTCGCTGATGCAGGTTTGCGGGCGCTACCTCGGCAATCCGTTCGGCCTGCACTACGGCGAGCCGCATGAAGAATCTTTGCCCATCGAACATCCGGCGTTTTCAGGTGTATGTGGACACATCCGCGTGCTGACAGTGCGCCAGGCACGCGAGTTGTTTGAATGGGCGGGCTTTGAAGTTCTCGAAGCGCGCTCGGTCAGCATCCTGCCACTGCCGGATGGTTTGAGCAAAGCTTTGGAAGGTGTCGTCACCCAGCGCGGACACTATCTGTTCATGCAAGTGCGGAAACCTTCGAAATAATTTCAGAGGCAAAAATTTCCGCTCAAATTTTGCGCAGCAATCTTGCCGGCGCACCGGCGATGACCGAGCCGGCTTCAAATGATTTCGTCACCACAGAGTTAGCGCCAACGACGCAATTCTCACCCAGCTTCACGCCGGGCATAATGACCACGTTGCAACCAATAAAACATTTATCACCAATGCCAACGGGCTGGCCTGGCGTGAGATCGCTGGTCACAGGGCTGATGCCCGCGCCCGTGATGTGCGAATGATCCATCACCGTCACGCGATAGGAGAGCAGGCAGTCGCGACCGATTTCAATGGAGTTGTTTGCCGTGATGACAAAATCATTTCCCACCGACGTGCCAGAACCGATTTTGATTTTCGCCGAACGATTGTTCAGTGGTAGATAAACCCAGCCGCGCTTACCCAATCCGACTTTGTCTCCTAGTTCGATGTTCCGAACATTCCCCAGGGGCCACTCAATGCCGCCACCCGCACGCACTCCCCTGCCCGTCCGAAGGCCAAGGACACGAGGCAATAGCAGGCGGAAGAAACTGACGAGTCCGTTCCAAGTGCCGAGGATGCCGCGTAAAACATTCACCATGATTATTTTTTTGGTTTGGTGAAAAAAGGTGGAGCTTTTGGGCTAATCGAAGTTTCGATGGCATCCCACATCGATTTGGCGCGCGCGTTCCAATCCCATTCGAGACCGGCGGCAAGCGCCTCTTTACTCGTCGCGGCGTAAAGTTCTTCATCCGTGAGCAGGCGATAGATACAGTCTGCAAGTCCGGCAAAATCTCCCGGCGTTGCCTTGAGCCAGCCGCGCGGATAATAAACGCGCAGCGGCGGCAAGTCGAAGGACACACCCGGCAGCCCGCACGCCAACGCCTCCGCCGAGGCCATCCCACCAACTTCGAACACCGCCGGATACACGACGACGCGCGCGGATTTGATGATTTTGTATTTATCCACGCCGTCCTGAAAGCCGAAGAACTCCACATTCTTGGCGATGCCAAGTTTCTCGGCCTTGGCTTTACACTGAGCATCGAGCGGGCCGGAGCCGATCATCGCGAGCCGCGCGTCCGTTTTTTTCTGTGTGAGAATTTTCCAGACATCCATCAGTTCCAGAGGGCCTTTTTGCGGGTGCAGGCGGCTGATGAAAACTGCGTCGAACGTTTTTTTCTCAGGCTCCGGAACACTTTGCGGGATGGTCAAATCCACGCCGCCCATCACGGCATAAGTGGATTCCTGCGAGCGGCCGTCGGCGATCATTGTATCGCGATCCTGCGGCACGGTAGTCAAAATCATTTCCGCCTCGCGCAGGCAGCGTTTGTAAATCTGCTGCTGGAATGGACGATACGCGGTGAACATCAAGCCCGGCCCCGGCTGACCAGAGAACCATTTAGGCGCGAAGAAATACAAGCCCACCACTAGCACCGCATCGGGATAACGCTTCTTAAGGCGCATCGCGGGGATGCAACTTGGGTGAAACTCCGACGCGGCCATGATGAGATGCTTTTCATCCGGTGCGAATTTAATTTTGTCCACGCCGAGAATGCCTTTGAGCATTTGCATGAACCACCAAAAGATGCGCCCGTATTTTTTAAGATGGTCGGCAGGCCAAGTGACGTGGTTGATGCCTTTCAACTCAAACCAGTCGCAAAGTTGCTTCGCGCCTTCGTTGCCATAGACGGTGACCTTGTGGTCCTGACTCCAGCGGCGGATACACTCTACCATGATGCGGTCGCCACCGCTCAAGGAAATGGGCGGCGGCACGGTGGTGTTGGCGATCCAGTGGATGTGCATGAGAAATTAATTTTTGGTCGCGCGAATAATGCCGCGCCGGAGATACGGCGGCTTCACCTCGTCGTCATAGACGAACAACATATAACCTTTCGATGGCGTGGTTTTGAAACCGCATTCACGCAGGAATGCACCGAGATTTTTTTCATCGTCCTGCCGGTGGTAAGTGCAGACCACAGCTTTGCGGATGCCGTTGGGCGCATTCAGCAAACGCTTGGCGCTGGCTAGCGCCCGGCCTTCAAAGCCTTCTATGTCCATCTTGATCATGGTGGGCCACTCATCTTTGCCGGCAAAATAATCATCCAAACTCACGCTTACATCATTCGTCTCATCGGAAAGAAATTTGCGGACGATGACCACCTTGTCTTTCCAAGGCGCGAAGGTCGCCGCCAACGGTTTTTGCCAGCGCTCCGTCGGCTCGAAGAGGTAAACTTTTTTAACCTTGTCCACGACATCGAGGGAAAAATTGCCGTCTGCTGCACCGCAGTCCACGACCACGTCGTCGGGGCCGACGTTGAAATCGCCCGTCAGGTAGCGGTGCGGTGATTCGGGATGCTGCGAAACCAATTGTTCATCGCAGTAGCCGCGCTGGATGATGGTCTTCGTTGTGTCCGCCGGATAATAAAGTCGCTTGTCGTCGAGCAGGACGTAGGAAAGACCGACAGCCTCGTCAAAATGCACTTCGACATCGGCAGGTTTTTTCTGGTGGAGGCGTTCGTAGGGAAACAGGTTAAAACCATGCTTGCGCAAATAGTCCAACACCTCCTGCTGTTCGGGCGTGGGATTTTGGCCGGCGAAATGGTCGAGAATCAGCGGCAGCGCCAGCCGGTGCTTTTTGCTGACGGCCGCAGCCACCAGCCAGTCGGCAACTTTCTGGCCGAGCGGCACCAGAAAATGCGGCGTGACTGCGCGCCCGAATGAAATGACATTTCCCAACATAAATAAACCACGAATGATTTTGCGGATTGTATGAGGCGCATGGATGCCGGTCAATCTTGCGCGCCGATTGACGCTGCTGACATGGACGGTTACGCTGGCACCGCTCATGCAAAGAATTCTCGTCACCGGCGGCAATGGCTTGCTCGCGCATCAGTTGAAAATAATCGCGCCACGCGATTTTGAATTTTCTTTTCTTGGCCACGCGGAGTTTGATCTCACCAATCCCGGCCAGATGGCGCAACAACTTGCTGCTTTGAAGCCGCAAATCGTCATCAACACCGCCGCCTACAACCTCGTGGATCGCTGCGAAATCGAGCGTGAGTTATCGTGGTCAGTCAACGCCACCGCCCCGGAAATGCTGGCCGCGCTGTGCGCCCGCGATGGCATCCGGCTGGTTCACTACGGCACGGACTACGTTTTTGATGGTGCAAAAAAATCGCCCTACACGGAAACTGACGCGCCGAATCCGCTGAACCATTACGCCGCTGGAAAATTTGCTGGCGAGCAAGCGGTGCTGCGCGCCTCGCCAAAAAATCTCGTTCTGCGGACCAGCTGGGTGTTCGACTGGCATCCCAAGCAGACCAAAACGTTTGTCCACACGATTTTGAAAGCCGCACGCGAAGGGCGGGCACTGAAGTCCACAACTGACCAGGTTTCCGTGCCGACATTCGCCAGCGACCTCGCGCAATGGACTTTGGAATTGCTCTGGCAAAGCACGGGCGGATTGTTTCATGCAGTGAACGACGAAGGCGTGAGCCGCTTTGACTGGGCGCGCATCATTTTGGAAGAAGCCGTGCGTGCCAAACTGATCTCCAGCGCACCACCGGTCGAGCCAGTATTGAGTTCTTTTTTTAGCTCCACGATGAAGCGCCCGGACTACACCGTGATGGGCAATGAAAAATTATCGCGCCAGCTTGGCCGCCCGCTGGGTTCGTGGCGCAATGGGCTGCGAAAAATGCTCGCACAGATGAAATGATTTCGGGTAGCTTGCCGACCCATGTCCACCGTCTGGCAACAGGTTGAAGTGCGCGGAATCGTCGAGATTCCCGGGCTGCCGGGCGTGCGCGTGGAAGCTTTACCGGTTTTCAAAGACCCGCGCGGCAGTTTGCACGAGTTGTTTCGCGTGGAT
Organism: uncultured Verrucomicrobia subdivision 3 bacterium; assembly: GCA_903847285.1. The sequence goes on from CAINDH010000170.1 coordinate 25,772, forward strand.
GAAGTTCCAGTTGGTTTTAAGCCGATGATGGCTTGCTCCTCTTGGTCGCACGGCGGCGTCACGCGCGGGCCGCACCAGCACGTCGGGCAGGATGATTATTTTACGTTCGCCGGGCCGTCAAATTTCACCGTTTTTCTCTGGGACGACCGCCCCGGTTCCGCGAAGGCCGCGAAGGGCTGGTTCATTCTTACCGGCGAACAGTCCCCGACGCGCATCTATGTCCCGCGCGGAGTTGTTCACGCGTATCGCAACACAGGCAGCAGCTACGGCCTCGTGGTGACGACAACGAATTTGCTTTTCAAAGGCGAAGGCCGCAAAGAGCCGGTAGATGAAATCCGCCACGAGTTAAATCCAGATTCACCCTACATCCCTCCGCAACCATGATTCAGGAACGCACCCAATGCCGCACTTGCGGCTCGAAAAACCTCAAGCTCATCCTCGACCTCGGCAAAACCGCGCTGGCGAATGATTTTCTCAAGCCGGAGGACGTGCCGGGTTACAAAACTTCCCTACCCCTGCGAGTGGTGCTTTGCCCCGATTGTTCGCTCGTGCAGCTCGCGGACACAGTTGACCCGCGCGTGCTTTACTCGCATTACGCCTACGTTACGTCCACCTCCACGACGATGGATAAGCACCTCGATAAGCTGATGAGCCATGTGCTTTCTTGCGGACGGCTCGGTGCGGGCTCAAAAGTTTTGGAGATTGCATCAAACACTGGATTGTTTCTGAAAAAATTCAAGGAGCAGGGCTGTGAAGTCCTCGGCATCGAACCCGCCAGCAACATCGCCGATGTCGCCATCGCAACGGCAATTCCAACACGTAAAGAATTTTTCAGTGCCGCAACGGCAAAAAACTTGAAGGCCGAATGGGGTGCGGCGGATTTGGTTTTGGGCCGCCACGTTTTTGCGCACATCGACGACCTGAAGGATTTGGTGGCTGGACTGGAAACCATCTCACATCAGGAAACGCTGATTGCTTTTGAAGTTCCTTACGCGGTGGATTTCTTCGAGCACACCGAATACGACACGATTTATCACGAACATTTGTCCTACATCACGGTCGCCTCCATCGAGGCGCTAGTGAAAGATTCAGCATTCATGCTGGCGCGGGTGGATCATTACCCAATACATGGAGGCTCGATTTTATTCCAATTGCGGCATCGCGCGTCGAAGACCAAACCGCACGGCAGCGTGGCGACAGCATTAAAAAATGAGAAAGACATGAAGCTCGCCGAGCCAGTAACGTGGGCCGCCTTCGCGCAGCGCGTGAACCATATCCGCATCGAACTACCCGCAATGCTGCGGAAGCTCAAAGCTGAAGGCAAACGTATTATCGGCTACGGCGCTTCTGCCAAGGGCAATACGCTGCTGAATACCTGCGGGATCACAATAAAAGAACTGGATTACATCATTGATAATACGCCTTTCAAGCAGGGGAAAATCGCGCCCGGGTCATTCATTCCCGTGCGCCCACCGGAAATGCTGTTGAAAGATCAGCCGGATTACGCATTGCTGCTCGCTTGGAACTTCGCGCCAGAAATCATCAAGCGCGAAACTGAATTCCAGAAACGCGGCGGACGCTTCATCGTGCCGATTCCCGAACCGAAGGTCGTTGTGCCGACGGCATAATTTGTCAGCATCGTTCGCCAGCCGATGAAAACAATCGTCATGCTCGTGGGCATCGGCAACAACGACCGTGGCTCAGCACGGCTCGCTTCCAAATTTGGGCGCACGGTTTTATTGCAAGATGCCTACATCGAGCATCTAGAGATCTGGGAAAATGGCCAGCGCACCTATGATGGCCCGGAGATTCGGACCAAACAAACGCGTATTCTCGGCGAGGCTACGTTCGGACTTTCCGCCATTCCACGTTTATTGAAAAGCTATCGGGCCGCGATGAATGGCCAAAAAAGTGACGTAGCCATAACCAGTTCGTATGTGCAGACGGCGGTCGGTCTGTGGCTGCGTTTAACGGGACGAACAAAGAAAGTCGTCTGCATCATTTCAGATTTTCTCCCGCCGCGAGGAAAGTTTACCGTGCGGGTTCATCGCCGCATCTCCGGGGTGCTCACGCGCATTGTCGGCTGGCTTTCGGATGAGGTTTGGGCGGTTTCGCCACGCATTCCGACGATGAAGGTGAACCCAAACAACCACGTTCTGCCGCTCCTCATTGATAATAACAACGTGCCGGCGGATGGGCGGAGTGAAATCGGCTATATCGGTTTTCCCTCGCCCGACCACGCAGTGGATGTGCTGTTTGAAATCTGCAATCGGCAGGGCTTCAAGCTGAATATCTTCGGCGACTCGCCTTACCTGCAAAGCATCAAACACCTCGCGCCCGCTGACACAGTTTTCCACGGCATCACCAACGACAATGTGAAGATTGGCCAAGTGCTCGCTCGCTGCTTCTGCGGCTATGCGGTGTATCGCGACACCAGCCCGAACAGCTACAGCTATTTTGGCATCCCCTCGAAATGTCTCCAACTTTTCGCGAGTAACGTCCCGGTGGTCACGACAAACACCGCGCACTTCACGCAGAATATTGCCGCATCCGGCGCGGGCTGCGTGGTGAATCCGACCGTGGAAGAAATTGAGAGAGCCATCTTGGACATCCGCTCGCGATTTCCGATTTACTACGCAGCCATCAACCGTTTCCGCGAAACTTGGAACGCTGGCGTGGAAAAATTCCACAACGAACGCATCGGCAAACTGCTGAGCTGAAAATTATTTCCGCTTCGACTGCTTTTTCCCAAGCTTGGCCCACGACGGCGGGAGGTTCTTGAAGACCTCAATGCCCTCGAAGGCCTTCGTCTTACGCAGCTTCGCCGTGCGCGCCCAGTGCGACATTTGCGCGAGCCCGTCTTCCAGCGAAACGTTTTTAATCAGGTCGCCGAAAACGCGCGTGGCTTTTTCGTGCGAGGAATAGGCGTTCACCACTTCATTCCGCGCTTCTAGGTGGACGACGTTCGGCTTCACACCCATGCACTTGGCGACGGAGTTTGCCAGCTTGATTACCGCGTGCGGCTGATCCGCGCCGACATTGAAAACTTGGTTGATGGCCTTGGGCCATTCTATGCTGCGGGCGATGACCGGAGCGACATCACTAATGTAACTGAAGGCGCGCGTCTGCTTTCCATCGCCGAAAACCGTCATCGGCTGGCCGTTGCGGATGCGATTCATGAAAATGCCGATGACGTTGCGATACGGGTCGCTCAAATTCTGACGTTCGCCATAGACATTGTGCGGGCGAAAGATGACGTAGTTCAGGCCGAACATTTCGTGCGCTTCTTTTAAATCGAGTTCCACTGCATATTTCGCGATGCCATACGGATCTTCCGGCTGCGGCGCGAGATCTTCCGTCATCGGCACTTGGTTGCGGCCATAGACGGCGATGGACGAGGTGAACACAAAACATTTCACCGTGCCGGCATTCACAGCGGCGTTGACGAGGTTCACGCTGCCGATGAGGTTGTTGTTGTAATTGAAAACTTTGATGAAGTGGCTCAAACCCTCGGCGGCGTAGGCGGCGAGGTGGAACACATAGTCAAACTTGTGCTGTTTGAACAGCTTGGTGACCAGCAGCTGATTCTCCACACGACCCTTCACGAACGTGGCGCGTTTGGGAACATTCTCCATAAAGCCGCCCGAAAGGTCATCCAGGGCGACAACTTTGTGGCCCATCTTGAGTAACTCATCGCAAACGTGAGAGCCAATGAATCCGGCAGCACCGGTGACTAATGATTTCGGCATAGTGGGACGGATGAAATCATTTACCGTCGCGCGAGTCAAAAAAATTGCTCGGGCGATACGCCCCCGCGCTGACAGCACCGCAAAAAAGCCTTTCCATGTGAAAGCGTTTTCGGGGATAATTATTTTTCAATTATGCAAAATCCTGTCGCAGTCAGCGTGGTCATCTCCTGCTTGAACGGCACCAAGTGGCTGCCGAACTGTTTCGCCTCGCTCCGCAAACAGACGATTTTCGACCGGATGGAAGTGATTTTGGTGGATGATTTTTCCACGGACGGCACATCCGAGATGGGGCACCGTGAACTGGCAAATTTCCCGCGCTCAAAAGTCATCCGCAATGAGCGCGCCCTCGGCTACACCGGCGGCAACAACACCGGCGCGGCGGCGGCAAGCGGCGAATGGGTTTTTATCCTGAATGATGACACCCAGTTGGAGCCGGACTGTCTGGAGCAATTGCTCAAAGCCTTGGATGAAACCAAGGCTGATGCCGCCGTGCCAGCGCTGGCGGAATACAATTCGATGAAAATCGTCCCTTCTGCCCCGGCTGGATTTGACATTGTTGGCCGACCATCGTGGGCGATTGATGATCATTCTCCCGACCCGAACGCGCCGGCGCATCCGTGCTTCATGGTTGGCGGCGCGGCCTTTCTCATCCGCCGTTCCGTTTGGAATAAAGTCGGCGGGTTTGATGCGACGCATTTCATGTATGCGGAGGACGACGACATCGCGTGGAAAGTCTGGCTGGCGGGTCACGAAAATGTTTACGTCAGCCGCGCCATCGTGCATCACCGCGATGGACGGGGCTGGGAGATCAAGGAATTCACCCGCTACCTGGTTAACCGCAATAGCCTACTCGTTGTGTTGAAAGACGCGCAGCACATCCTGCTGCTGCTGGCTGTGCTCCAAGTGCTGATGTTAATCGCCGAAGGATTTTTGATGCTGCTCATTTCGCGACGCTGGAAATTTGTCTGGAACAGTTACTTCAAGGCCATCATAGATGCCTTCAAGATGTGGCGGCATATCATTGCGATGCGCAAATTTATCAGCACCTTCCGTCGCCGCTCTGACTGGTTCATGGCTAAACACTTCTTGCGTTTCCGCATCAACCGCTGGGACATGGTGAAAGCCTTCTTCCTGAAAGGCGAAAGACCCGTTATCAAATAAAAACCACACCAGTCACGCCTTCTGGCTGCGCATTCCATGCAGCCATACTAGCATCATAATGACAAACGCAATGCCCGCTGCGATAGGCATTACGTGAAGCAAAGCGGCGGGGGTTTTTCCAGCGACGAGAAGAACAATCCAATAGCCGACCCCCAGCGCTCCGTAGAGAAGCGATGTTTTCAGCCAGCGGCTCGCCAACACCCAAAACGCAAGCGATTGCAGCAAGCCCACGAACACCATCGTCAGCGCAAAACGCGCCATGAACGACGCGGCTTCAGGCGTATAGCGCCCCGTTACCCTTAGGGCAAATGAGCTCAACAACACCAAAACCACCGCGCCTCCTACTAGGCCAAGGCACGAAAGTCCTAATAACTTCAATTGCTCCCTAGCCGCACTACCCGCCTGCTGCACGGTGCGCGAAGTGAATAGAACAAACATTAGTGGCTGCACCGTAGTGGGTAACGCCCGCGCCAGCACGCCAGCAGCGGTGAACGGGCCACGTTCATCCGCTAAAAAAACGTGCTGTGCCACAAACAGATCACCTTGAAAAAAACAGATGTTCCCAAGCGTGAACGCCGCGCTGACTATGAAGAAATGCGCAAACTCCGAATTCCATGGCGAGACCTGATTGCCACACATGGACAGTTCCTTACGCCAATAGAACAGAATAAAATTGGCCAGCAATGCGAAAGCCGTCGCCAGCACCGCCATTTCCGCTGACGCCCAGATTTTGGTGAATGCCCAGACGAGCACAATCTTAAGAACCATCGTAAAAAATCCGATTAAGGCCAGCCGCTTAAACCAGCCAAGTCCCGAGCACAAGGCGAAGGCAAAGGAACTCCATAAGGTGAATAGCGTATTGATCAGCACCGCTAGCGTCATCGTTTCTTGAAAATGGAAATAATCACTCAACGGCTTGATAACAATCAATGTTAACACCGACCCGGCAATGGTCAGACGGAAGAGAAATTTCCTGCAGCCGAGCAACAGCCCCTGCAGCCGCGCCGCATCACCGTGACTGCTGAAATGGGCGATATAATGGGTGATAGCTATACTGGCTGTCGCGGGCAACAGGCCAAGCAGCGGAATTAAAGCACCAATTGCACTGTTGGCATCCGCATAATCAGCATTGGCAGGCAGACTGGTTCCCAGCAAACGTTGAACGGCAAAATTTCCAAGGCTCGTCACGAACGTGATGACCGTAAAAATGATGCCGCTCTGGAGTAGACTGCTAATCAACGGGGTTTTTGTGCTATTAGCTTCGGCGGTCATGGTTTTGGCGGCGCGCCATGATGGTTGGATACCCATCCAAAATCAATCCGCACTTCCGGGGCAAACGGCTGGCAGTTGATTCACGCTTTCTTTTTATACATCTGTTCCGGCGTGAGCAATTGCTTCTCGGTCGTCTTGAAAGTCTCGCCCGCGCCCTCGATGGAGCGGAAGAAACAGGAATTATAACCCTCGTGACACGCGGGGCCATTTTGCTCGACCTGAATGAGCAGTGTATCGCCGTCGCAGTCGAAGGCGATGTCGCGCACGGATTGCGTGTTACCGCTTTCCTCTCCCTTCATCCAGTATTTCTGACGCGAGCGGCTCCAGAAATGCGTCTTGCCGGTCTTGATGGTGTCCTCCAGTGAGGCGCGGTTCATCCACGCCATCATAACCACGCGCCCGGTTTTTTGTTCCTGGATGATTGCGGGAATCAGCCCGTTGGCATCAAATTTCAACTTGTCGTAAAAACTCATGAGAAGAATTTACGATATGGGATTCGCGATTTACGAGTCTAAATCCGTGCGCCGCGTCAATCACATATCGAAAATCGTGAATTTATTTTTGAGCGTTTGGTGCATTCGTAGATGCGGCGGGAATGTTGGTGGTGGTGGTGGCAACGATTATATTCGTGGAGGTCATGCTGTTAGTGGCTACATCCGCAACCGGATCCGGTTGCGGATTTTTGTGGTCGCTCAGGCTGCGGACAAGCCGACTTTTCACTTCGCCAAAAGCAGCGTTGGTCACATCGTCCAAGTGCGCCTGCGCCTCGTCGAAAAACCCGGCGGCAATTTTCGTTCGCGCCAGGTGGAGCAACACGCCTTGCCGTTCGTTTTCATCCTGGCAGATGTTTAGGGCATTCGTCCAGGAAGCGAGCGCTTCGTTGGTGCGCATGGGCTTGATACCGTAGTAACTTGATGCGTAATCGGTGGCGAGCACGAGATTACTGGGCGCAATTTTCATCGCCTGTTGATAGAGGCTAAGCGCTTTATCGAATACCTGCTGCTCGTTGATTCCATAAAATTCCCGCGCGTCCTTGCGGTAGAGATAAACGGTGGTGGCAAAATTTTGGTAATAGACTGGCTCGCTTGGTTCAAGCCGGATGGCTTCAGTGTAACCGGCAAAGGCATTGGTGAGTTCGCCAAACTCGCCAAAATAGTTCGCGAGCTGGTTCCACACGGCGGGATTTTTTGGATCGAGCTGCTTGGAATTCTCATATTGCGCTTTGGCTGCAAGTTCGTCGCCGATATCGTGCAGGAAAGTTCCGTAGGCCAGAAAGCCGCGTGCGCTGTCGGGATGATTGCGGAGGAAGATATCATAGTCATGCTTCACGGTATCGAAGCGGGCAATGATTTTCCGGTTTAACTGTGCGATGCCGTTCGTATCCGAACGCGGCAGTGCGTTAGTAGCAATCCAACTGCTGACCTCGTCCATCGCCGCGTCATCGCCAATCATCACGGTGCGTAGCTCGCGCTCGGCGACATCGTCAGCATTGGTGATGGGCAAAGCCACCCCGGTCTGTTCATGAACTAGGTTGCTGACGGCGAGCGGCTGATTGGTGGCCAGCAACGCGCCGAGGAGTCCGAGGGTCAAATCGCTCATGTGGTCAAAGTATCAATCCTGAAAGGTAAAGACAGGATTACTGGAATGGACATGCCAGCGCGCGAGGCGTTCAGAAAAAATCATTTTACCAGATCATGCGGCACATACTTGATGACGAAATACGTCGCGCGGTTCGTGCCGGTATTGACCAGTCCATGCAACTCGTTGGAGGCTTCAAAAATAATTCCGCCCGCCGCCACGATGTTCGTCTGGTCGCCTTGAATCGCCGCGAGCGTGCCTTCTTTGACAATCATCAGTTCCTCGTCCGCGTGCCGGTGCGGCGCGTGCGGTGCTTCGCCGGGTTTCAACGTGGTGATGTGGCATTCCAAATTTGAGAGCGTGGGCGTGGGCGAATCAAACACGCTGCGGCGTTCGCCGACCTTTGTGGGTGTGGCTTTGAAATCGACCCAGTTAAAAATGCGGGAATGCATGATGGGCTTGGCGGCAGCTTGCGCTAACGCGAATCCAGCTAGGGTGAGGGAAATGGAAACAACGGCAACGCCTAGATCGCGACGGGTGATTTTCATCTATCCATTCCCGCGCGAAAAGGAATTGAAGTCAAGCGGACAAGTGTTTGGGAGCAGATAGGACGCGGAGCGACGCCTCCCTTCCTTATTTTATTTCGCAGTCGTGCTGGTCGGGACGTGGCCGGTGGCCCGGTGATAGATGCGCCATCCGTAGCCGTCCAATTGGAAACGCGGCAGGTCTCCCGACGGGGCAACGGATTGCCCCGCGATTTTTACAGGCTTAAACTCTGCCGCATTCAAAACTTTGAGCGAGGTCGTCACCGGCCGACTCGACAGGTTGACGACTACCACGAATTCATCGTTCGCATCCAGTCGCATGAAGGAGACCACACTGGATTCCTCATAGTTTGGGAGCCAGATGACGCGGTCATTCGTGAACGCCGGATAATCTTTCCGCAACTTGATGAGATCGTGATAGGTAAACTGCAACGCCGGACGTTCTTTCGGGTTCCAGAAAATATTCAGCTTGTCGAACAGCGCGGGGTCGCCGGACTCGGTGGCATCGCCCACTTCCATACCGTTGTAGAGCAGCGGCACGCCGTCCAGCGTGAACATGAGCGCGGAGGCAGCTAGCGCGCCCTTTAGGCCATAGCGAGCGACAGCGCGGGCTTCATCATGGTCGTCGCTGATGCGAAGGTGTAACGAGCCTTTGGGAAATTGTTTCGAACTTTCCTCCCAACTTTTGCGGATGTCGCTAGCGGGCGCATCGTGGACGATGACCTTGTTCAAGGCAGCTAGCAGCGGCCATGAGTAATCGAGGTCAAACGCCTTAGTGAGCAGCTCCGGCTTGGTCGCCTCGGCGAGCATGATGATGTCAGGTTTGATCTTCGTGAGTTCGGTGCGGGCCTGTTCCCAAAAATCAGTAGGAACCATGTAGGCCACATCGCAGCGAAAACCGTCCACATCACATTCCTGGAGCCAATACTTCAGCATCGCGATCATATATTCGCGCAGCTCTGCGCTTTTGTAATTCAGACCAGCCACATCCGTCCATTCCGGCAGGGGCGGGATGACATGACCGGGCGCGTCCTGCTTGTAAAACTCCTTGTTCGTCATCATCACGCTGTCCCACGCGGTGTGGTTGGCCACGATGTCCATGATGACTTTCATGCCCCGCTGATGCGCACCATTTACGAGCGCCTTGAAATCGGCAAGCGTGCCGTAATTCGGATCTACGGCGTAATAATCTTTTATGGAATACGGGCTGCCGAATTCGCCTTTGCGAAATTTTTCGCCAATGGGATGAATTGGCATCGTCCACAATACGGTTACGCCGAGGTCATGCAACGCATCCAGCTTGGCGGTGACCCCGGCAAGATTACCGGCAGGCGAAAAGTGGCGCGGAAAAATTTCGTAAATCGTCGCGGAGCGCAGCCAGTCTGGCGAGGACCGGGCGGGCGGCGAAGCATCTGCGTAAGCAGAATGAATCGCTGTGATGCAAGCCCCGGCGGCGAGCAGAGACAAAGCTTTTTTAAGAAAGGTCAGTTTCATGATTTTATCCTCGGAGCCCCCCAGCTGGTGCGCATCTGAGCGCAAAAATGATTAATTTTTCGGCGTGCGTTCAGCCAGCCACTGCAAATCTTTTTTGCTGTCAGCATCCAAATTGCCAATCCCCGACAGCCAACTCGAACCACTCGTCCAACCGGAGAGGCTGGGGTTAAATTTAGTCAGGGTAACGGAGCCTTTCCAGCGTTTTGTCTCCGAATGACCGTCGGCAAAAACCAGCGCAGCGGAGTTTGCGTGCATACTACCCGGCAGTTCAGTAAAAGTCGTGCCATTGCCATTGGCGGCAGCGGGGTCAACGTAAAGCGTCGCGTCGTCGTTGCTATTGGGATGCTCGTCGGTGATCACCCAACATTCACTAGGTCCTGGACTATGAAAATCGCCGCTTTTTTTCGCGTTATAAAAAGTCGGCATCTGGCTGTTGCCACCACTGCCCACACCGAACCATTTGGAACCATCACCCACTGCGCCGTTCATGGCGCAACTGCGGATGCGATTGTCCCAACCCCGCTGGTTGATGCTGAAGAAGCGGTCGGACGGGCAGACAAAAATTTTGAGTGACTTGGCAACGTAAGGACCCATCAAAGCCGTGCCGAGAATCGGATGGTCTACGGTAAGCAACGAAGTGTTTGTGTTGTTGATATTTGCTGAGCCATCCATGGTCACACCAAAGGGACAGATCCAGTTCACGCGGTTACCGCCCACGTTGCGGTCGGAATTAGTGACGAGCTTTTCATTGTTATCACCCGAATACATGATCCAGGCCAGGCCGAGCTGCTTATAGTTGCTCAGGCATGAGATCAATTGCGCCCGCTCCTTGGCCTTAGCCAGCGCCGGTAACAGCATCGCTGCAAGAATAGCGATGATGGCGATGACGACCAGCAGTTCGATCAGGGTAAAGCCAGCCAGACGCATCCGGCGTCCGTGGTCGGGAGTGGGTAAATTCATGGTGAAAGTTTCGCCGGGCGGGCAAGACGCCCGCCCGGCGGATTAAACGCGATCAGGGCTGTTTGAGGCGGAAGTATTGCGCGCCGGTTCCGACAGGCAGGCTGGCGCTATTTTGAGTATCCGTGTTCGGCACATCCGTCCAAGGGCCGCTCACACTGGATGCGCTTTGGAGGCGCACACTCGGATAGCCCAACCAGGTCACCGGCACAGAACCGCCGACAGGTTTGCCAATGGATAATCCGCCAACCTTGGGTTCGACCACCATGCTTTGAAAGGTATCCAGCGGCAACTCATACACGCCATTGGTGCTGCGAATGTAGCGGAAATGATTTGCACCAAAGCCCGCTTCGTTGTCCACGCCGTTGATGGAATACTTATAAGTAATGGCACGAATGGAATCTTTTGGAAAAGTTCTAGTATAAGTATAGAGACCGCTGCCAGCAGGATTATTTCCGAGGGTCAAACCCGCAGAGTTAAGTGTATTGGGGTTCCAAGCGAGCCATCCAACGAAGTTGCCGTTGATCTGCACCAAGTCTTGCGCCGAATCAAAAACATGGGCATCCGTGCCCACGGCGTTCGTCATGCTCACGGTGAAAGTCACTGCCGTATCCGCATTCAAAAAGTCTAACGCAGAGGCGTCATTGAAATAAACCGCAGGAAGATTGGTGCTAGCGACCGGCGGCACACTGTAAGAACGATTCTGACCACCCACACCGTTCAACGCATCATAAACGGTGTTGCCCCCGCTGACATAACGGAACTGATATTGGATGCTCGTGCCTGCCAGAATGGTGATGTTCGTGCTGGTGTAGATATTGGTATTGGACGCCGCAGGATCGTTGGTGCAACCAGTGCCGCCCCAACCATTCATGCTGCCATTGACCGTTACCGAGGAAGGATCAAAGCCGGTGTCGTTGGCACGCACAAACCGCATGTCCACGGAGAATTGAACATCGCAATACACGGGCGGTCCACCCGCTTGCCAGCGGCCATTCGGGAGGTCTAGCTGGAAAAGAATCGGTTGATTTGCAGTGGTAGTCACAAAGCCTGCATCCCCGCCACCATTACCAAAGTCTGCTCCGAAGTTAATATCGTTCCAAGTTCCTGGAGTGCGGAATTTAAAACCGTGTCCACCAGCAGTCGGAATGATGTAAATGTTTGTGTAGAGTCCGCGCGAACCTGGCTTCAAGCCCAACTGACCGGAGGCCGAACTAGACCATCCGTTAAAGTCACCTACGATTTCAAACGCCAAGTTGCCTGGATCTTCGTAGCCCACGCGGTTGGCGCTCGGCAGCCAGCCGTCGCCGAAGGTATTCGTATAAAAATAAAGGGTGTTGGAACCTCCAGCATCGTATTTAACCTTCACGTTGTTGTTCGGAAAAGAGGTGGCCCAACTGCCAGAATCCTTGATGAACTTAAATTCATGATAATTGCCCGCCGTGCCACCAGTGATAATGTTCGTGGTGATCAGTGGATTAGCGGGGTCTGTTCCAGGTGAAGGCACGCCGGTGTTGTCCCAGCCATTGAAGGCGCCGGCGATGGCAAGCTGCGCCTGCACGGATTGCGTTGCGACTGTGAGCATAGCTCCCAGACCGAGGATGATGAGTTTGTTTTTCATAATTTTCGACGACTGAAACTGCTCGCGACGTTGAATGAGATAGGGTTGGTGCATGGCAGTGTTTCGGGTTCGTGTTAGACTCTAACCCCGCTCGGGAAAAATTCCATCGCATCTTTGTGCGATGAAGCTCCACGAAGAAAACAGACCCCTAACCGGCCTTCAGTTCCGAATACGCGATTTCAACAGCCGGATTTTTGCAAGATTGTCTAGGGCGTTTTTATAATCTGGCTCCAGCCGGAGCGCCTCCTCGAATTGCTCTTGCGCCTCGTTTAGTTGGCCCGACTTGGCCAGCAGCACGCCAAAATTACAATGCGCACGCGAAAAGCCAGGATTAAGCCGCACGGCCTCGCCAAACTCCGTGAGCGCTTCTGGTATCCGCCCAGCGGCATCTAGTTCGCCAGCCAGTTCGTAATGCGCCTCCCAATGCGCTGGGTTATTTTGGATGGCCGCCCGGTAATTTTCCATCGCCACGGCGTGCTCGCCTTGAAGGGCGTGGACCTTGCCGATGCGAAAAGACACCTGCGCATCATGCGGCCGCTGCTTCGTCGCGACGCCATAACTTTTTAGGGCTTCGGAATATTTTTCCTGCGCTGCGAGCGCGTTGCCAAGTTCGATCCAGCCTTCCGCCAGGCTTGGCCGCCTTTCCACCGCGCTGCGCAACTGGATCTCGGCCTCTGGTTTATTTCCCAATTGACTCAATAGTCGGCCACGCTGATAAAACGGCAGGAAGTCGTGCGGCACCAAATCGTGCACGCACCGCCACTCCTCAGCCGATGCGGCAATGTCACCAGTGGACTGAAGAAACAGCGCAAAATTTTCGCGCAAAAAATAATCCTCTGGAGACTGCACCAGCGATTTGGAAAAAGCAGCCTTAGTTTTGGCAGAGTTCTCGGCGTTCATTTTTTCGCGTATCGCCGCCACGCCCCGCCCGAGTTTTTCCAGGCGCTCCGGATTGCCTACCTGCGTGCTGAACGGCGGCTGACGCAACCTCCCCGCCATGTGTTCCCATACGGCCGCCCGATTCCAGTCGGATAGCCCTAGCCGTGTTCCGCATTCTGCCTCGGCAAGCCAGCCATCGCTACGCTTCATTTTTTCAGAGATCATCTTTTCCATTTGCTGCGCCCAAAGCAAACCGAGCCGGTGCGCACCAGTGAAATTAAAGTGGACATGTTCATAAAACGTTTCCTCGCCGCAGAGCCCATCCAGATTAAATCCCGCGAGTTCTGTAGCGGCATCGCATAACACCAAATTGCCGGAATATTTTTTTGCAGCGGTTCGGATGATTTCATTTTCCGCCGCATCCGTTCTAAATGGTAGGGCGTCATCATCGCTTGCTAACTGCAGATGTTCCCGGGCTTCAGAATTTTTATTTTGCGCCAGCAATGCCTGTCCGACACTGAATTGTTTTTCGGCAGATGTGCCGTCTTTCGCCGGCTGCGACGCGAACGGCGAGCAGTCTTTGAGGTTGACCGCCACGGTGTTTAATATAATTTTTCCACCACCACGCGTGCCCGCGCGCAAGATGTCGTCCAGGTTTTTTGCAAAATTCCGATGAACCACCTCCTTTAGCGGGCTATCCGGTGCAATCTGGTTGTTCAGAAACATCTGCATCCCGCCCCACGAAGTCCCGCCGGGTTTCTCGCCGCGAATGTTCCGCGCCAGCCCGGAAAAAAACTGACCAAGCCGCGTGGATTGCAGCGCCGTCACCAGCCGCACGTAGGGCAATGGCGCCGCCCGCCGGCCAAAAACCGTCGCCGCGCCGAACGGCCCCACCATCTCGTTATTGCCCATATAAACGATCCAGAAATCGCCGTCGTGCTGCGCACATTCGCGGGCAATGGGCAGGATGACGTGAGAGTTGATCGCCGTGAAAGCCACGTTGACCACCTCGAATTTGGCCTCGGGGAATTTTTCATGCAGTTGCATCTCCATGAACCGCGCCGGGCCGTAAGCTGGTTCCGGGTCGCCCATCGCCGCCGACTCGCCGAGAACAAAAATGCGGATGGTGTCCGCCGGTTTGGTCGCGCGCATCCGCAGCACACCCGGACTGCGGGCTGCCTCGCGTGGAAAAAATCGGAAGCTAAAATCGTCGTTCTGGACAAAAAATTTCTCACCGCTGATGGTTTGTGGCTTGAAGAAATGCGGATCAAAACCGTAGTCGGCGAGGCGAAGAATTATTTCCGACGATCCGAGCAACAGCACCGGCAGCAACAGCGCAACAATGCGAAACATCCATTTCCGGCGGCTCGAAAGTCTAGTGGCCGACGGTGGGCTAACGGCGGCTGTCCGTTTTGGTTTTGTTGCGCGGGGTTTCAATGGCACGGATTGAAACACGCTTTTCGGTTTTAAGACAAGCCCGTTTGCAATCAGAACATTTATATGCGGCTTGCAATCACGCGCACGGATTACTCACCGCCACCGCTCATAAATTAAAACATCCGGTCCAGCGGCCCGCCTTCTTTTGACTTTTTCCAGTAAGTTTCCGCATTGGCTGGACGCTTCAATTGCAATAGATCTTTGCCCAACAGTCGTAAAATCCAACCCAGCGGCGTGAGGATGAAAATAAAAAACAGTGTGAGAAAAACTTTTCCCAGGACCCGGCTGAACGCAAAACCCAATCGCATCGAAAACAGATGGTAACCGCGAAACCAGCGCGGCTGGACGATCGCCGCCAAAGCCACAACGACCAGCACCGATAAAATCACCAGCCAGGTTTGATTCGCTAGGTGATGCCGCCAGCGCAAAAGCGAGGAAATGAGCGCGACGCCAAATAGCGCGAACAGCGCCGACTTGCGCCATTCCTTCGCCTCGTCTTTGAGGTTGAGTTTCATTTCAGTCCGCTTGGGGAGCGACACGGCGCGCCAGATTTTTCTGAGGCTGCGCGGTGCGCTCAATCACGAAATTGCCTATGATCAGAAAATCCATCTCGGTGTTCATGAAACAGCGATACGCATCGTCTGGGGTGCAGACAATCGGCTCGCCGCGCACGTTAAACGAGGTATTCACCAGCACCGCGCAACCCGTCGCCGCCTCGAAACGCGAGAGCAAATCATAGAGCAGCGAATTTCCTTCGTGCGACACGGTCTGGATGCGCGCGGAATAATCCACATGGGTGATCGCGGGCAGCGTAGAGCGCTCGGCCTTCAGCAAATCAATGCCCGCGAGATGTTCCGGCAGCGGTTTACGCAATTCGTTTTTCACCGGGGCGACGAACAGCATGTAGGGCGAATCCGCATCCAGCTCAAAATAATCCGCGACGCGTTCACGGCGCACAATCGGCGCGAAAGGCCGGAACGACTCGCGGAATTTCACTTTCAGATTCATGACGGATTGCATTTTCGGCGAACGCGCATCGCCTAGAATGCTGCGACTGCCGAGGGCGCGCGGGCCAAATTCCATCCGCCCTTGAAACCAGCCGATGACTTTTTCGGTTCGCAAAAGTTCAACCGTGAAATCCAGCAAAGCTGACGTATCCAATTTTTGAAACACCGCACCATTCGCTTTCAGAGCGGATTCAATTTCTGCGGCCGAATATTCCGGGCCGAGCAGCGAGGATTGCATCGAGTCATTGGCAGAAAGTTTTCGCGGCGGTGCGTCAAGTTGTGAATGCCACGCCGCCAACGCCGCACCCAGCGCACCACCCGCGTCGCCGGCGGCGGGTTGAATCCAGATTCGCTCGAAGATTCTCTCACGCAACACGATCCCGTTGGCCACGCAATTCAGCGCCACGCCGCCGGCCATACATAGATTCTTTGAGCCGGTCACATCGCGCGCGTGCCGCGCCAGTCGCACCATGATTTCTTCGGTGACGAGCTGAATGGAACGCGCCACATCCATGTGCCGTCGCTCGATTTTTTCCTCCGCACCGCGCGGCGGCCCGCCGAGCAATGTGTGAAATTTTTTATTCACCATCGTCGTGCCACGCAGGAAATTGAAATACTCCAGATTCAGCCGAAACGAGCCGTCCGCTTTGGCGTCAATCAATTCGCGGCGGATGGCGTCCGCATATTTCGGCTCACCGTAAGGCGCGAGGCCCATGAGCTTGTATTCGCCGGAGTTAATGCGAAAGCCGCAGTAATCCGTGAATGCCGAGTAAAGCAGGCCGAGGGAGTGCGGAAAGCGAATCTCCTTTAGCATCTGTATTTCGTTGCCGCGCCCGTGGCCGATGGTCGTGGTCGCCCATTCACCCACGCCGTCAATCGTAAGAATCGCCGCCTCGTCAAACGGCGACGGATAAAACGCACTCGCCGCGTGAGATTGGTGGTGCTCGGTGAAAAGAATTTCGCAATCCGCGCGCAGTCCCGGCAGTTCGGAGCGGAGCGTTTTCCGAAGGTCCAGTTTTCCGCCGAGCCAGTTCGCCAGCGTCGTTGGAAATGTTTTCAATCCCCCGGGCGCGACGGCGAGATACGTTTCCAGGAGGCGCGTGAATTTCAAAACCGGCTTGTCGTAAAACACCACGGCATCGATCTGGGAAATGTCCAAGCCAGCCTGACGGAGGCAAAAGGCCACGGCGTGCGCCGGAAATTCGGAGTCGTTTTTTCTTCGCGAGAACCGTTCCTCTTGCGCGGCAGCGATGATTTTCCCGTCCACCAGCAGGGCTGCGGCGGAGTCGTGGTAATACGCCGAGAGGCCGAGGATGTGGCGCGGCGCGGGCATTTCAGAGAAAGGGATATAGCGCCCACGAGATGCCAGAGCTGGCTGTGAAGACCAGTATCACGCCCAACAGCAGCAGCAAAACAATGAGGGGGATGAGCCACCATTTTTTTTCCTGGCGCGCGAACTTCACGAATTCTTTAAGCAATGACCACATGGCTGTTTGTATTGTATTATGGGTTCAATAGTGCAAGTTAAGCGATTTTTTTAGGGGATGGCAATCTTACCTAGTCGGGCGAGTCCGCATCTTTGTGCGGAGTCGATCTTGGCAAATCTCTGCTATGATTCAGTGTGTATGTGAAATTAATTCCGGCCTTAATGATCCTGCTCATCGCTTTCCGCGCGGCAGGACAGAGCGCGCCCAACACTTTCTGGCAGGGGCAGAGCATCTACCAGATTTTCACTGATCGTTTTTTTGATGGTGATTCGGCGAACAACAATGCTTCCGGCTCATTCAACGCCAGCAGCGGCACGGGCGTCCACGGCGGCGACTTCAAGGGCATCGAACAAAAACTGGATTACATCAAAGCGATGGGCTTCACCGCCATCTGGATTTCACCCGTCGTCAAAAATGGTAGCGGCGAATATCACGGATACTCCGGCAGCGATTTCTACAACGTGGACCCGCATTGGGGAACGATTTCGAATTTACAGGCCATGATCACTGCTGCGCACGCGAAGGGAATTCTTGTCATCCAAGATGTCGTCATCAATCACGGCAGCACCCTCAACAACATCAACGGCAACACCGCCTATAACACGAGCGGCTACAATCTCTCTTACGCCAATGCCGCCAAAAAATACGCCGCGCCGTTCAACACTAATTCCATCAATCCAAAACTCACGAACATCTTCCACAACTTCGGCGCGATCCAGAACTATAGCGACTCGGCCCAAGTCGAGCTGGGCGAGTTAAGCGGACTAGATGATTTCCGCACTGAATCACCATTTGTCCGCACCAACATGGCCGCGATCTACAGCTGGTGGATCACGAATGCAGGCTTTGACGGCTTCCGCGTGGACACGGTGAAACACGCCGAGATGGGTTTTTGGCAGGACTGGTGCCCACGCATCCACACGGCGGCGGCGGCGGCCGGCAAAACTAATTTCTTCATCTTCGGTGAAGTGTTCGACGGCTCGGACGCCAAGTGCGGAAGCTACTCCGGAACGAATGGCGGCGGCGCATTCAAGCTCGACGCCCTGCTTGATTACCCATTGTTCTTCGCCGCGCAAAATGCATTTGAATGGGGCCAGAACACCAAACAGATCGAAGATCATTACAACGCCCTCGCCGGAAACTATGACTCGAACACGATCAATCAGCTCGTCACCTTCCTCGACAACCACGACACCACGCGCTTTCTGAATTCCGCCAACGCGAATGGCGACACGAACAAGCTCGCGCTCGCGCTCGCCTTTCTGCACACGTCGCGCGGGATTCCATGCGTGTATCAAGGCACGGAACAAGCCTTCAATGGGGGCACTGATCCAAATAATCGCGAAGACATGTTCGCGGGCAGCTTCGAGCAAGGACCTTCGCTGGGCGATAATTTCAACATGACGCATCCGCAGTTTCAACTCATCGCCAAGTTGAATAATTTTCGCCGGCTCTACCCCGCTCTCTCGCTCGGCACCCACATCAACCAGTGGAACGACCCGACCGGCTCTGGCCTATTTGCCTATGCGCGCCGGTTGGGAAATCAGGAAGTGTTCGTCATTCTCAACACCGCCGCCACAACGCAAACCCTACCAGCCCGCAGCGTGATTTCGCCAATCGGCACCACGCTGATCAATCTTTTGAATTCCAATGAGACCGTGACTGTCGCCGCCGGACAACTCACACCAGCCATCACCATGCCGGCACTATCGGCAAAAATTTTTATCCCGCAAACGCAACTTCTCCCGCTCGATCCGATCATTACAGCCAATTCTCCTGCTCACGGAATCTCCAACGCACCAACATGGTCGCCCATCGCTTTGCAATTCAGCGAGCCGATGAACACCAATTCTGTGCTTGCCGCGTTCTCCGTCACACCCAATGTGACCGGCACCTACAACTGGTCGGCGGCGAAGGACATGCTGACGTTTACTCCCAGCGGACTTGGCCTGCCAGCATTGTCCAACATCGTCGTGCGGGTGACGAACTCGGCCTTTTGTTCAACCACCAGCAACACGCTCTATGCTACCTACGAACTAAAATTCAAGACTGCAACTTTCAGCATCAACGACACGAACCGCCCCACCCTCACCTTGCAATCGCCCATCAACGGCGCGATCGGGGTAGGAATTTTATCCATCAATGGCACGGCAACAGACAATCTGTCCGTGGCCAAGGTGGAATGGCGGCTGGATACTGCCCCATGGCAAACCGCCAACGGAACCAACAATTGGAGCGCATTGCTGAACACTTCCAATTTTCTGAATGGTCTGCACGTCATCGCCGCGCGCGCAACCGACGCGGGCGGAAGTTTTTCCCTGACCAATTTCGCCAGCGTCACATTTTTCAATGTTCCAGGAAACTATTTGCAACGCACCAGCGGCGGCAGTGCCGGGAACGTAACGAATTGTGACACCGCGCTCTGGCTCAAAGATACGAACTATACCTTCGGCAGCTTCGGTTATTCCGGTGGCGCGACCGGCTTTGTAGCGAACACCGTCAGCGGCATCTGCACGCTAGCGCAACCGCTCTACCGGCGAGAACGCTTCGGCTCGTTTTATTATCAGTTTGATTGCCCATCGGGCATCTACGAAACGACGTTGCTCGAAGCCGAAACCTATTGGAGCGCCGTTGGCCAACGCGTTTTTAATGTCTTCATCCAAGGCCAACAGGTAGCAACGAACCTCGATATTTTTGCGCGCGCGGGCGGTCAAAATCTGCCGCTCACGCTCGTCTTCACCAACGCCGTTACCAATTCCCAGTTGCAAATCATCTTCTCTGCCGTCACTGACAACCCGCGTGTGTCCGGTGTGCAGGTGCGAAAGATTGCGGATGTTTTCAGCGATAACGACGGCATTCCCGACTGGTGGCGGCTGGCGTATTTCGGCCACACCATGGGAAACTCGGGGGATAACTCCCGTGCCGGAGACGACGCGGACGGGGACGGGATCTCGAACCTCACAGAATTTTTGAATGCCTCCGACCCAAGGAACGCCTCCAACTTGCCTAATCATCCCGCGTTCACGTTGGAGGGATATTCGCTGGCAAACGGAAACTTCAGTCTGAATTGGAATAGCGCCAACAATTGGTCTTACCAACTGCAATCCGCCGGAGAATTGTCGGATGCGACCGCTTGGAGCGACATTGGAAATCTGTTTTACGGCGATGGCGCCATACAACATTTCACCGACACGGCCACCAACTCAACACGCTTCTATCGTGTCAACGCCAGATAGCCATCACCGGCCTCAGACAGTGTAAAATTGCTCCCAGCCTTTGAAGGTAAAGGTCCTCACCGTAGATGACTTTACCGATAGGTTTGGCTTTGGTCTCTTTGAGGGTGGCCGCATTGGACGGCGGCGGAATATCTGGGCCGAGCGGAGCTTCACAAAAATTATCCGGCAGCGGCGAGCGTGGTAGCAGTCGACTTTACTGGGTGAGGCGATGAGTTACAGTTTTATTTCAGACGTAAGGGCAGCATCTTTAAGGTAATTGGATTATGACCTAAACCAGCATAACGCATTAAACCTGCCATCGCATGTCATGCGGCAGTGGCGACCGACAGCCGTTTAAATTTTTACCGCCTCAATCTCCAGCCTCATCATGCGAACGTGAATTTTGCCGGATTTGTCCGGCGGATGTTTGGCATGGTAACGCTGCGTGACGGCAGCGATGAATTCGGCGCGTAAATTTTCTGGCACACGCTGCGTGAATGGCAGCCACGTTGTGTTCAACCACGTTGCCAAACCCGCCGCGCCGTCGTAGGCGGTATCCTTCGGCGAAAGGTTTAGTGATGTGATTTTAAAACCGAATTTCGGCAGCCACTTTTCGTAGTCAGCGGGCACGTAAAAAAAATAGGGCAGCGGCATCCGACGGAAAAACCCGCACCAACGCCGCAACCGCATTTCGGGGCGCAGCGCGAGAAAAACCTCGTGGGCATTGCCTTTGCCGCCACAGGAAACCGCCAGCCGACCACCGGCTTTCAGGACGGCTGCCGCGCCCGATAAAAATTTCTGGTGATCGTCCACCCAATGCAGCGCGGCGTTGGAGAAGACGAGGTCGAAATATTTGATGTCTTCTCCCTCGCCACTCGGAGGGGAGAGGGCTGGGGTGAGGTGCGCTCGGATTTCCCGCGCGTCGCCCATTCGAAATTTCAAATTTGGAAATTTTGAAGCCGGAAAAGTTTTCTTCGCGAAAGCAATCATCTCCGCCGAAGCATCCATGCCCACCACTGAACCACGCGGCACGGCGCGCGCAAGTTCCGCCGTCACTTTACCATCGCCGCAACCGACATCGAGGATACGCTCAGCACCGCGCAAGCTGAGCTTGCCGATGAGTTCGCGTGCCCACCGTTGCTGCACGGCGGAATTCGCGGCGTAGGCGGCGGCGTTCCAATCAATTGCTGTAGCCACCGAGGTGACGAGGCTCATTTCAAAATAGATTTAATTAGAGGCTCCTCAAGTCGTCCCCCTGCAAATCAAATTCACACTAACCCTGCTGTCTCCGGCCAGCCGCTCAAGATGTTCAGGCTCTGCACAGCTTGGCCGCTGGCACCCTTGACCAGATTATCTTCCGCGCTCATCACGATGAGCCGGCCCGTGCGCGCGTCCAGCCGCCACGCGATTTCGCAGACGTTTGTGCCGACGACATTTTTTGTGTCCGGCAAGGCCTTGCCATCCAGCAACCGCACGAACGGTTCCTTCGCATAAGCCTTGGCGTAGCACGCGGAAATTTTTCCGGCAAGCGCAGTCATTTCTTCCGGCGTAGAAAAATGTTTTTCCGGCGCGAGATAAATCGTGGTCAGAATTCCCCGGTTCACCGGAATCAAATGCGGTGTGAACTGGATGGTCACTTTGGTATTGGCGGCGAAGGAAAGTTGTTCTTCGATCTCGGACAAATGCCGGTGCTTCGGCACGCCGTAGGGGCGCACGCTTTCGTTACACTCGCAGAAAAGATAATCCAACTCCGCCTTGCGCCCCGCACCACTGACGCCGCTCATCGAATCCGCGATGATGCCGGCGGACTTAATTAGTCCGGCTTTTAAGAGCGGAATGGTTGGCAGCAAAATGCTCGTTGGGTAGCAGCCAGGCGAAGCGATGAGCGAAGATTTTTTAATCTTGTCGCGATACACTTCCGGCAAACCATAGACAGATTTTTTAAGCAGCGCCGGCGCGGGATGGTCATGCGCGTAAAATTCTTTGTAGACTTCCGCGCTCTTGAGCCGGAAATCCGCGCTCAAATCAATCACCGTGCAACCCGCCGCGAGCAGTGGGATGGCAAACTCTGCCGCGACCCCGTGCGGCAGCGCAAGAAATACCACGTCCGCCTGTTTCGCCAAAACTTTTACATCTGGCTCGGTGAAGCGAAGCGTCTTGGATTTCGGATGGCTGGCGAACTTCGGAAAAATTTGCGCGAGCGTCTGCCCGGCGTTTTGGCGCGAGGTGACGGCCACCAGCTCCGCGTGCGGATGGTGCAGGAGCAAGTTGACGAGCTCTTCGCCGGAGTAACCCGACGCGCCGACGATGGCGACTTTCTTCGTTTTCATTCTCAAAAAATTTAACCGCGAACCACTCGAACCACACGAAAAATAAAAAACCCGCTGACGTGAGCCAGCGGGTTTGAAAACTGTAGCAGATCAGCGTTTGCTGAACTGGAAGCGCGCGCGCGCGCCGGGCTGGCCGTATTTCTTACGTTCGCGTTCGCGCGGATCGCGGGTGAGAAAGCCTTCTTTCTTCAACGCGGGGCGGAGAGCGGCGTCAAACTTGAGCAGCGCGCGGGAAATGCCGTGGCGGACTGCGCCGGCCTGGCCTTGCGGGCCGCCGCCGGAGACATTGACTTTCACGTCGAGCTTGTCACCCGTGCTGGTGACGGTCAACGGCTGCGTGACAATCGCGCGCTGTGTGTCCAGCGGGAAATAGTTTTCAAAGGCGCGGCGGTTAATGGTGATCTTGCCGCTGCCGGGCGCGAGACGAACGCGGGCGACGGAGGTCTTGCGACGACCGGTGCCAAGGAATTCATTGGAAGTTTTAGTGGCCATACAAAATTTTAGTTAGCGGCTTTGAGAACGGCGGGCATCTGCGCGTCGTGGTCGTGCTTCGGTCCTTTGAAAACTTTCAATTTGGTGAGGAGCACGCGGCCGAGGCGGTTTTTTGGAATCATGCCTTTGACAGCGTGTTCGATCAGCTTCTCGGGCTGCTTGGCTCGCACCTGCTCGACGGTGGCGTATTTTTCGCCGCCCTTCCAACCGGAATAGCTCATGTATTCCTTGGCGGTTTCTTTCTTGCCGGTCACGCGAACTTTCTCGGCGTTGACAACAATGACGAAGTCACCCGCGTCGAGGTGCGCAGTGTAGATTGGCTTGTTCTTGCCGCGCAGAATATCAGCGACTTGAACGGCCAGACGACCAAGGACAGCGCCATCGGCATCAATGACATGCCACTTACGCTGGTCTAAATTTACTTTCGGCAAATGCGTTTTCATTTCAAATTCCAATTAAAGGGACGCGGAATTTATCAAACGAACGGATGAAGTCAACAGGCGATTTCTGGTAAATTGGTTGGCTGGCCCACGGCTGACAGCTTGCCATCACATTAAAGAAAGGCATTGAAACCTTGCGGCATAACTTCTTCACTGTGCGCCAGCCGACATTTAATTTGAGTTAGAGCGGATGGTCCAATAATTTTTGAAAATGAAAAAGCAGTTCAAAGAAATTTCCAGCGGCATCGTTGCGCCCATTGGTTTCATGGCGAGCGGCGTGTTTTGTGACATCAAACGCCTTGGCACGGGCAAAGGCTCAAACAAGGGTCCCAAGCGCGACCTCGCGCTCATCGTTTCTGAAACACCTGCGACCGTGGCGGGAATGTTCACGACGAATCAGGTGTGCGCCGCGCCGGTAAAAGTGTGCGTGGAACGGCTTAAGAAAAAACCGCTCGCACAGGTAGTCGTGGTGAATTCCGGCAACGCCAACGCCTGCACCGGCAAGCAAGGCATGGCAGACGCGCGTGAAATGGTTTCATTCACCGAAAAAACTTTGACGCTGTCGCCGGGGCGCGCGCTAGTCGGCTCGACGGGGCGCATCGGCGTGACGATGCCGATGGACAATGTCCGCGCGGGCATTCTGGAAGCGGCAATGGAACTGGGCATCACTACCACGCACGCCGACCATGCGGCAGCAGCCATCATGACGAGCGATTCGCGTCCGAAACAGGTGGCGATTGAATTCAAACTGGGGGGCAAAATCG
Organism: uncultured Verrucomicrobia subdivision 3 bacterium; assembly: GCA_903847285.1. The sequence goes on from CAINDH010000170.1 coordinate 50,200, forward strand.
TGCGCATCGGCGGGATGTGCAAAGGTGCGGGAATGATTCAGCCCGGCATGAGCGCGACCGGGGCTCGTCCAGCGGCGCTGCCGCACGGCGGCTTGCACGCGACGATGCTTGGCTTTATTACCACAGACGCGGCAGTTGAGCAGAAAGTCTTGCAGGCAGCATTGAACGAAGCCGTGGCGAACAGCTTCAATCGCATCACCGTGGATGGCGATATGAGCACGAACGATACGGTGTTGGTGCTAGCGAACGGACTGGCAGGGAATCAGAAATTCAGAATTCAGAATCCAGAATTCAGAGTTTTCCAAGCTGCGCTAAATCACGTATGCCTCGAACTCGCCAAGAAAATTGTGCGCGATGGCGAAGGCGTTCACCGTGTCGTGACCGTGCGCGTGAACGGTGCGAAGACAATTCAAGACGCCGATGCCGCCGCCCGCGCGGTGGCGAACAGTGCGCTGGTAAAAACAAGCTGGCACGGCGGCGACCCGAACTGGGGTCGCATCATTGACGCGATTGGTTATTCGGCCGCGACGGTGGTGGAGGAGAAAATTGACATCGGCTACAGCGCGACCGGCTCCAAAAAAATTCTCTGGAGTTTGCGGCGGGGGCAACCGACGCCGGCGACGTTCAAACAACTGTGCCAGGCGGTCGCACCAAAGGAATTTGAATTGCACATCAACCTGAACCTCGGCAAGGCGAACGCGGTGATGTATGCCGCTGACCTGACTGAAGCCTATGTTGACTACAACAAAGGCGACGTGACTGACCCGACGACGCTGGGCGGCTAGGCCAATGGTTCTGACCAACAAAAATCTAGACTGGTGGTGCGAGCGGGGGATTTTATTTCTTGTCCTCGGGATGCTTGTTTTTGCGCCACTGGCGTTCGGCGCGGTGGATGCTTGGGCGTTCTTAATCGTGCAGGCAATGGCGGCGGTGATATTTATTTTATGGGGCGCGAGACTGTGGCTTAAGGCGGCCAAACGGCCAAAAATTCTCTGGCCACCGCTGGCGTGGGCAGTAGTGGCGTTTGCGGGGTATGCGGTGTTGAGATATTTCACATCGGACATCGAATACGTCGCGCGGCTGGAAGTGATTCAGGTGCTGCTCTTCGCGGTTATATTTTTTGTGGTGCTCAACAATCTGCGTGGGCAGGAAGAAACCGAGATGGTGGCGTGGACGCTCATTGCGCTGGCGACGCTGGTTTCGCTGTATGCGGGCGGGCAATTTTTGTCACACTCAGACCGCGTGTGGAATGTGTTCTCAGGCAGCATTGCGCGAGCGAGCGGAACTTACATTTCACCCAACCATTTCGCAGGTTTTTTGGAAATGATTTTGCCTATGGCACTGGCCTTTCTGCTGGTGGGCAAGCTGACCGTCATCCCGCGTATCCTGACCGGCTTTGCGGTGGTGATTATGTTGGTGGGGCTAGCGACCTCTTTTTCGCGCGCAGGTTGGGTGTCCGCTGCGGTGGGCATCACTTTAGTGCTGGGTATTTTGCTGGGGCACAAAAATCATCGCCTACACGCGGCGGTGCTGCTGGCGGTGCTGCTGACGGGCGGCGCCATTTTTGTGACGCAGTATCTGGCCAAGTCGCAGGCGTTCACACAGCGGGTCAAAACTTCAGAATCAGCCACGGCGGGGAATAATTACGACTGGGATTCGCGGATGAATATGTGGGGAGCGGCGAAGCGAATGTGGCTGGATCATTTTTGGTTTGGCGTGGGACCGGCGCATTACGACTACCGCTTCCGCGAGTATCGCCCGGAAATGCTTCAGGCCCGTCCTGACCGCTGCCATAACGATTACCTAAACTTGCTGGCCGACTGGGGCGTAGTTGGCGGAGCGATTGTTTTTACGGGCATGGGCATTTTTATCGTCGGCCTGCTAAAAACCTGGCCACACGTCCGCCGAGAGGAGAATGACTTTGGCACCGGTCAAAGCAACCGCTTCGCCTTTTTCCTCGGCGCGACCGGCGGTCTGGCCGCGCTGTCAGTGCATTCGCTGATGGATTTCAACCTACACATCCCGGCCAACGCGCTGATCGGTGTGACGCTTCTGGCGCTGCTCGCAAGCAACATGCGCTTCGCCACGGAAGTCTACTGGCTACGGGTGTTTACACGCGAACGGCAGATTCTGACGGCGGTGCTCGGCGGCGTCGTGCTGGCCTTCCTCATTCAGGAATGGCGGCAAACACGCGAAACATTCTGGCGAGCGCAAGCGCAACGCGAAGGAAATTTCTCCCCGGAACGCGCGGCAGCTTTAAAAAAAGCTTTCGCCGCTGAACCAAAAAATTTCAACACCGCCTACGAAATCGGTGAATGTTACCGCGTTGAAGGGCTTGAAGGCGGGAAAAACTACCAACTGGTCACGCGACAAGCGGCGGATTGGTATGGCCGTGCCATCAATCTCAACCCCCACGACGGCTATAATTTTTCGCGCACCGGCATGTGCCTCGACTGGCTGGGCGACCACGTAGCCGCCGGGAAATTCTTTGCCACTGCTGAGACACGGGATCCCAATAATTATTATTTGGCATCCGACTTCGGCTGGCATTACGTCCAAACTGGTGATTACGCTGCCGCGCGCCGGTGTTTTCAGCGTTCGCTCCGGCTTTACGGCGACAACCCAACCGCCATCAACTACCTACAAATTTTGGAGCAAAAACTCACGGAAAAAGCCTCCGGTAAGCCCACCCTGCCGATTTTTTACTGATGGAAAAGCCAATTGACAATCATTTGGAGGAGTGACTATATTCGCATCAGTCAAAAAAGTAAAAAGACACATATGAAACAATTTAAAATCCTCTTGGCCTTTGCCTTTTGCGCAGCCCTGACCCTTACCGCTGCCGCCGGAAACACCAAGCAAGGATATGCCACCGCTGTGCGAGTGGATGGCGATGTGACCTACTCGCTCGGCGCGGGACAGCCTGAATACCCGCTCGTGGCCGGACGCTTCCTGCCACCCGGAGCCATTGTTTTCACACACACCAACGGCGTGGCTGACTTGATTCTCGGCAAAGCCATCGACTTGCCTCAAGCCAAGTGGTCGCCCGAGCGCATCTCGCTCTCTCATGATTCCAAAGTTCGCGGGTTTGTCACCTACCGTCCATCAGCGGACCAGAACGCCATCCGCCTCACACCAAACTCCACTCTGGCCATTGACAAACTGACCATCGAGGACACCGGATCCGACACCGTCAGCGACACGGAACTTGATCTTAAGAAAGGCAAGATTTTCGCCAGCGTCCGCAAACTTTCCGGTGCGTCCCAATACATCGTCAAGCTCCCGACTGGCGTCGCCGGCGTGCGTGGCACGCTGTTCAGCATAAGCGTTACCGGCGAGGCTGCCTGCTATGAAAGCACCGGCGGCGGCATCATCCTGGCCATCTCTAACCAAAGCACCGGTGCCACCCAAACTTTTGTGATTGCACCCGGTTTCATGCTTGACCCGAACAGCACCGGCTTGCCGGCGCCACTCACTGACTCGTTAAACAGGACGCTTGAACAAGTTTTTGACGCCCTCCGCACCACTTACTTTCATGAAGTAAATTTCGAAAGGGATCATAACGGCGAACACATCTCTCCGACCTCCGGGCACCATGGCAATGGGAACGGCAACGGCAACGGCAACGGCAATGGCAATGGTGGTGGTAATGGCTAATAAGACTTTGTAAATTTACTGTTCAGTTATCAACCAGCGCAGCCTTGAGTTGCGCTGGTTTTTTGTTTAATCCAACGGCGTGCAACTCCAGCGACCTAAACGTGCGCCCGTAATTCTCGCCTTGGTCGTCCTTGCGCTCGTCTCCAGCCTCCGCATCTGGAACCCCGACTTCATTGAACGCGCAGAATTCATGACCTATGACGCGCGCGTCCGTCACGCGCAAAATTCTTCTGTATCCACCGCCACCAATCTTGCGTTTGTGGCAATCGAAGACTCCAGCATCGCAGCGGTTAACAGCGGTAAAGTCAATGACGTTGCATTGAAATACCACTCAGGCCTCTATTGGCAGCGACACATTTACGGGCGACTCGTGGACGAACTCGCCGTGCAGGGGGCAGAAAGTATCGCCTTCGATGTGCTGTTCGGCGAACTACGCACGGATCACCCGCAAGTGCAGATGGCCGAAGGTGGGCTGATGGAGTCGGATGAATTTTTTGCGATACAAACGCGGCGGGCGGGCAATGTGCTGCTCGCCCAAACACCGGAGGTTGCCCCGCCGGAACTCTTCGCCACAAACGCCTTGGCGCTCGGCGACATCTCCACTGAAAAGGATTCTGATGGTATTCTCCGGCGCGTCCGCGCGTTTCACGACGTGCGCCGCTGGAACCGAATCATCTGCGAATTCGCAGCCTTGCAGGAAATCAGCGGCGATCTCGATCACGCCACCATTAAGCCGAGGAAAATTCTCATTCCACAAACCGGCACGACGAATCTCATCGAAGTCGCTGTGGACGCGGAAAATAATTTTAATGTCGCCGACTTCATCGGCGACAAGCTGCCGCCGGGGATGTCCGCCAAGGCGAGGGCATTCACCACGCAACGCGTCTGGCACATGGGCATTGTCCTTGCCGCGCAATCGCTGAAACTGGATTTGGCGAAAGCGGAAATTGATTTGTCGCATGGCAAAATTATTTTACCCGGCCCAAACGGATTTACCCGCACTATCCCCGTGGATCGCGACGGCTTTTTTTATGTAGACTGGCGGCTTACGCCAGAAGACCCACGCTTGCTGCGCAAGCCAGTCGAATTTCTGCTCGCGCAAGATCGGCTGCGTCTGCTCGGTCAAACAAACGGATTATACAATGATTTTCGGGGCAAACTCGTCATCATCGGCTCAGCCGCGCAGGGCAACGACCTCACCGACCGAGGTGCAACGCCGCTGGAGCGCGACACACTCCTCGTTAGCAAACATTGGAACGTGGCCAACTCCGTTATCACCGGACAATTTCCCCGCCGCACGTCGCTACCGCTGGACATCGCACTCATTCTTCTGCTCGGCACGTTGACAGCCATCATCACTTGGGAACTGCGCGCCGTGGCCGCAAGCATTTCCGTATTGCTGTTAATGGCGATTTATTTGGGCGCGACGTTTTTTATCTTCACGCATTTTCGCTGGTGGCTGCCAGCAGTGTATCCGCTCGGCGGCGCGATACTGGCGTTGCACGGCATACTGCTGGTGCATTTGGTTTTCTTCGAAGAGCAGGACAAGCGGCGCGTGAAGTCGTTGTTCTCCAAACTCGTTTCGCCGCACATCGTCAACGAACTCTTGCAGGCAGACAAACTGGCGCTTGGCGGCGCGCACCGCGAGGTCACCGTTTTTTTTGCCGACGTGCGCGGATTCACGACGCTCACCGATCAGATGCAGGAATCTGTGGCCGAGCACATCCGCAACAACCAAGTAGAGGGTTCCCTTGCGGAAAAATATTTTGAAGAGTCGGCGCGCGAAACGCTGGAGACAGTGAATCTGTATCTCGCGACCGTGGCTGAGGCCATCAAGAAGCACGACGGCACGCTCGACAAATACATCGGCGATTGTGTGATGGCCTTCTGGAATGCGCCGACGCAAAACGAAAAACACGCCGTGGCCGCAGTGCGGGCAGCGATTGATTCGCAGCGGGCAATTTATGAATTGAATGTGCGGCGGGAAGCGGAAAATCCAGCGCGGCAGGTGGACAACGAGCATCGCACCGCCGCCGGACTGCCACCGAAGCCGTTGCACACTTCGCTACAACTCGGCACGGGGATTAATACCGGCCTCGTCACCGTCGGCTTGATGGGTTCGGATGAGCATGGTTTCAACTACACCGTTTTCGGGCGCGAGGTAAATTTGGCGAGTCGGCTTGAAGGCGTTTCCGGCAGCGGACGGATTATCATCAGCGACTTGACCTACTTTCAACTGCTGCGCCACGCGCCGGAGCTAGCCTCGGTCTGCGTGGAGCTTTTTCCCGTTACTGTGAAAGGCATCAAGGACGCCGTGCGGATTTACGAAGTGCCATGGCAGAATAAATAATTTATAACGCCGAGTTATTGAAAAGAATTATCTCTGCGCCTCTGTGACTCTGTGGCAAAATGAAACCGCAATGAGAATCGCCATCTATCCCGGCAGTTTTGACCCGCTGACCAACGGCCATCTGGACGTGGTGCAGCGCGCCGCGAAGCTATTCGACCGCGTCGTCGTGGCCGTGGCCAAGAATGAGGGCAAACATCCGCTATTCACGCTAGACGAACGCGTGGCACTGGTGAAAGCATCGGTGAAGAAAATGCCAAACGTCACCGTGGATTCATTCGACGGATTGCTGGTGAATTACGTCGTCTCCAAAAAAGCGCGGGCCATTGTGCGCGGGCTGCGGGCGATCTCGGATTTTGAATTTGAATTTCAACTCGCGCTGATGAACCGCAAGCTAAATGAAAATGTGGAAACCATTTTTATGATGCCCAAGGACACCTACACATTCTTGAGCTCACGTATCGTGAAAGAAATTGCAAGGCTCGGCGGTGATGTTCGCCCATTCGTGCCAGTCCCAGTGCAGGCGGCGTTGAAGAAGAAACTAAAGGCTTGAAATGTCCCTGAAAATAAACTTACGCCACTTGGAAGCTGACGAGCTTCACCTGAAAGGTGAATTGCCGGTGGCAGAGATACAATTTGATTTGCAGGACGACTTGATTCGGCTGGAAAAACCATTGCGCTATGATCTGACTGTCGAACAGTTGCACGACAGCTTGCTGGTGCAAGGTTCGTTGAAGCTGGTGCTGAATTGTGAGTGCGTGCGCTGCCTAAAACCCTTCACACACAAGCTGGTCATGGACGATTGGGCGCTGCATTTGCCCCTGGAAGGCGATGAAAAGGTGTCCGTCGTGAACGATTCCGTGGACTTGACTCCCTTCCTGCGGGAAGATATGCTGCTTGAATTTCCGCAACATCCGTTGTGCAAACCGGAGTGTGCGGGATTGATGAAAAAAGCTGAGGTTCACAAGGCCGACGATGAAGAGAAAGCGCCGTCCCCGTGGACCGAACTGGATAAACTGAAACTTTAATTTAATAAATTTATGGGCGTTCCAAAAAGAAAACCTTCGACGAGCC
>CAINDH010000171.1 GCA_903847285.1 uncultured Verrucomicrobia subdivision 3 bacterium
ATTTTCTGTTGCCGCATGGCAGCAATTTCATATCGTTCCTCAACACTTAATCGATGATATTTCACACGCCAAGTCTGTCGCACTGCCAACTTGAATCCAAGTGGCCTAACAAGTCGCCGGAGCCAACCGCCGTTGGCGCTTGCCGTTCCGCTATCGCGGTTCACGCCGCGAGTCGGCGGTGGCTCAGCTTTCTACGTTAGGCGACATCCGCGTTATGAGCACTAGAGGACTTCCAGACTGGTTGCGGTTATGGTTTCAGCAAGCATTGCTTGGTGAGATTTATCCAGCCATTCGTGCCATTGCGGTTGGTTTTTCGGATTCGCGTGTCATGACGTTTCGCGTTTATTTTGATCGAGAGCCGACGGACGATGATCGCGAAAACATGAGTTGCGTCCTGACAGAGATTTTCGCCAATACATCGAGCAACGATGAGATTGACAGTGTGACGGAGGAGTATTTATTTTCTGACAAGCTGCTCGGCCAGCTAGAGATTTTAGATGGGTTAGTTTATGCAAGACGAGAATATGTCGCCTAACCAGATTAGATGAGAAGGCAGTCGCCCGGCGCAAAGGTTGCGTTGGGTGTAACTTGACTGCCTTATGAAAACACCAAAACAAACTCCGTCCACCTCCGCTGCGCTTCGGCGCGACAAGTCCCTTGTTCCCACCTCCACGCCCGCTGTTAGCAGCGGGTTCACCCTTGGCCTGGATCTCGGTGATCGTCAGCATCACGTCTGCGTCCTGGATGCCACCGGTAACATCATCCGCGAGGCTTCACTGCCCAACACCCGCCCAGCGCTTGCGCAACTGCTCGCGGACTTTCCCCGCAGCACCGTCGCGTTGGAGGCTGGCACGCACAGTCCGTGGATCAGCCGTAAAGGGGTCTAAAGGGGTCAGTCCCCGCCTAAAATTTCCCCTTGCCAAAAACGCGGACTTTTTCAGACACGAAGGGCACGAATTTGCACGAATGGACTTGGTGGCAATTAGTGTAATTAGTGTCCAAATCAGGCTTGCCAGAAACGGGAAGTTTATTTAAAAAGTTTTCGTTCCCTGATGGTGTGGATTTCTCCTGTCGTCTCTGTCGGGAAGCTTCGTTCAAACGTCGTTCAACTAAAATCAAACCAAAGAGAAAGGTGGTTCATGAAATCGCATGAGTTGCTCAAATCCATCATCAAACCCTACGGCTGCAAAGAGGCGGCCTCGTTGCTGGTGGTGTCATTGTCCCTGATCCATAAATGGATCAAGCCGCGCGCGGACGGGCGGAGTGTGGAGTATAACCCGCTGGACCGGATCCTCAAGCTGATGCAGGCCACGAAGGATTGGCGTCCGTTGCATTGGTTGTGCGCGCAGTGCGGCGGTTATTTCGTGAAGTCTCTGCCGCTAAAAATGTGGCGGCAGCTGACGTTGGTCAAGGCGGCGGGCGCGGTGGTGAGCAGTTCGGGTAGATTCATGACGTTGTTGGGACAGGCCGAGCTGGCCGGAAAGGTCTCGCCGGAACTGGAGGCGAAGCTCGCGGAGGCGTGGCAGGAGCTGCTGACGGAGGGCGGCAGTTTCATGGCGGCGCTGAAGCAGGGCAGCTTCCGCTGCCTGGCACTGTTTTATCCGCTGTTCGCGTGGTTCACGGTGGGTGACGCGCGGGAGTTGGTCGTGGCGGCAGTCTGATCCTGATGGCTGCTGGCGTTGGGCGTTTTGGTTTTTGGCTCGCTAGTTCTTCTGGTGTCCGGTGGTAGGCTTTAAGCATGGCTTCGAAAAATTTCCGACTTTTTTTATACAAATCTGCCGGGCGTGGTGTCTATCGAGTGAAAACATGAATCCGGAGCGACATTGGTGTGAGGCGATCTACGATGCTAAGGCGGCGGAATTGATCCTTTACGGGCGCGCGCTCGGCCTGGGCCACGGCGAGGCGGAAGATGTATTGCAGGAAACTTTTCTGGGGCTGATGCAGATGGAATTGCCGCCGGCCAAGCCGGAGCATTATTGCGTGCGGAGTTTCCGGAACCGGGCGTTGAACCATCGCCGCACGCTCTGGCGTCGGCTCACGCGAGAGTGGGAAGTTTTTGCGGACGGTCACCTTTTGGGGAATAGCCTGCATTGGTTTGAGAAATCGCCGGAGCAAACGCGCGAGGAAACAGCGTTGCAGGAGGCGACGGTGCGGGCGCTGGCGAAACTGCCGCTGGAGCAGCGAGAAGTCATCGTGCTGAAAATCTGGCACGACTGCACGTTCGAGGAGATTGGCGGGCTGCTGGACATTCCGCCGAACACGGCGGCAGGGCGCTACCGGTATGGAATCCAGAAATTGAAATCAAAACTGGAAGAGGCGGATGCAACCGCTGACGCGCTCGGCGCGGCCGCTGCCGGGAGAGGGCGGGGGAGCGATGAAATGAATTTGCAAACGATCGGCCTCCTCACTCCGGCCCTTTCTTCCCTCGGGGGCGGAGAGGGAGTTGAATAGCAACCCGGCTGACTGGTGACGCATGGAAAGGAATTAGTTATGAAAGAAAATGAGCTGGACGAGAATCTATTACGTGGCTGGCGTCTGCGCCAACCATCGGCAGGGCTGAAGGCGCGGATTTTCCGGGAGACGGTCGCACCGGAGTCGGCGGCGACGTGGTCGTTCTGGGAATTTTCCAGGCTCGCGCCGGCGACGGCGTGTCTGCTGGCGGCGATGATGTTGCTGCATTTTAACAGTGGCACGTGGCGGGAAAGCCGCTCGGCGATGCTGGTGAACTTTACCACCGGCAGCAACGCGGTGGTGTTCAGCGACCATGCGCAAGAACGCGAGAATCATCTGGCCACCGTCACTTTTGATTGGACAAACAAGGGTGCAATCCAGTCTAGTATCGGCTCTCATTTCGGCTCGATGCCGGCAACCAACTTTAGCAACTGAACCGCAGAGAAATTTTTAGCAATGGAAAATCCCAAAAAGTCGAACAGCAAACCTGAACCTTCCAAGCCCGCCGCCACTCCGGCGAAATCCGCGCCGGCGGCCCCGGTAAAAGTCCCCCCGATGTTCCGTCCGAATGACTGGCTCGCGCTGGTCATCGCGTTCGGCGCGGTGTGGGCGGTTTATCTTTGGACGCTCGCGCCGGAACTGACGCTGGAAGACTCCGGCGAACTGTGCACGGGGTCGTTTTACGCGGGCATTCCGCATCCGCCGGGCTACGCGTTCTGGGCGGTTTACAGTTGGATTTGGACGGTCATCGTGCCGTTCGGCAACGTGGCGTGGCGCGTGGAAGTGGGGCAATCCTTCGCTTCGGCTATGGGTTGCGGTTTGCTGGCGCTGATGGTTTCGCGCGGTGGTTGCATGCTGATCGAAGGCATCGAAGATTTGAAGGCGTTGAGTCGCCGCTGGGAAACGGCCATCTGTCTCGTCTCCGGCGTGGTCGCGGGTATGTTGCTGGGCTACGGCGGTTTCATGTGGAAAGAGTCGGTGGTCATCAATCGTATTTCAATTTTCGGCGTGCCGTGGTTGCTGGCGATGCTGGCCTTGATCATGCGCTGGATGTATGCGCCGCACCAACGCCGCTACCTCTACGCCGCGATGCTGGTTTACGGCTGGCTGGCGACGATTCATCAAAGCTTGATCTTGAGCGCCGTCGGTGTGGAAGTGCTGGTGCTGTTTATTCTGCCGCGACTTGGCCGTGATCTGTTCGCGGTGAACAGCGCCATGTATCTGCTCATCCTGTATTACATCGGCAAGAAAACGATTCCGGCGTTGAACGCGATGACGAACACGGAGCAGTTGATTTTCCACATCGTGGGAATCGTTTCCATCTGCACCGCGGGTTCGCTCATCATGAAAACGGGCAAGCTCTTCACCGAATGGAAGTCGGTCGTCATCATGGGATTGATGTGGGCGTTTGGAGTGTCGGTGTATTTTTACTCGGCGGTTTCGTGTATGACAGTTCCGCCGATGCAATGGGGCTATCCGCGCACGGTCGAAGGTTTCTTCCACATGATCAGCCGCGGTCAATACGGCACGGGTGAAGGCGTGAACCTGTTCGCCGATCCGTCGCGATTCTTTTACCAGATGTATTATTTGGCGGAAGGTCTCTCCGAGTCATTTAGCTGGGTCTACATGTTCATCGGTCTGCTGCCATTCTTGTTCCTGAAGAAAATGCAGCCGCGCGAACGCGGCTGGCTGCTGGGCGTGACGACGATTTATCTGCTGCTCTCCGTGCAGTTGGTCATGGTGCTCAACGTCACCGCCGACCGCTCCACGTCGGACTTGAATAAAGTGTTCTTCACCGCCTCGCATGGATTGTTCGCGATCATGATCGGTTACGGCTTGGTGATTCTCGCGGCTTACATCGCGACGCATTATGAAAAATTCCGGCGCGTCGGTCTGATCGGCGGCGGCGTGGGTCTGGTGCTCGCGGCTTACACGCTTTTGGAGTCCATCGGCAAATTGTATTTCGGCAAGGCCGGACAGATGCACGTTTCCTGGTTGCCGTTTCCGAAATGGGGCGGATGGGAGTATCTCGCGTTCGGCCCGAACGGTGACTTCGGCCTGTCCACCATTCCGAAATGGATTGCCAAGGCGTTTGAAGCGAATCAATACGGCGTTCCGGTTTTCGCCGGCCTGATTCTCGTGGCCATCCCGGTGATTTTCATCGCCGCCTTGTTGTTCTACCGCAAGCGCGGTCCGGTGATGATTGTGCTGTGTCTGTTCTGCCTCGCGCCACTATGGTCGGGCATGACTCACTGGTATAAGAGCGAGCAGCGCAACCACTGGTTCGGCTACTGGTTCGGTCACGATATGTTCACGCCGCCGTATGCCGGTGCGGATGGCAAGTTGACCTACGACAACGTCAAGCGAACTGAACTGCTTAAAGACACTAAGAACAGCAAGCTCATCTACCCTGAGATGACCCGCGACGCCGTGCTATTCGGTGGCACGGACCCTGGCCGTTTCTGTCCAACCTACATCGTGTTCTGCGAAAGTTTTATTCCGAAGCGTTGCCAGCCGGAGCAGGATCAGAATTTTGACCGTCGCGATGTTTATGTCATCACGCAGAACGCGCTCGCCGACGGAACCTATCTAGATTACCTGCGCTCGCAATACAATCGCTCGCTGCAGATCGATCCGCCATTCTTCAGCCGGTTGTTCAAATACATCTGCGCCGTCGGCGGGATTGTGAAGCCCGGCCTGATTGAGTTGCAGGGAATCGAACAGGGCAATGGCGATTCCGGCAGTTCGCTAATCGAGGGCGTTTCCTCGCTGCTGTTCAATGTGCTGGATCGACCCTTCCTCGCCTTGGGTAAGCGCGTCGAGACTCGCCGCCGGGCGGAAGGCGTCTATCCGCCGAACGAAATTTACATCCCCACGCCCAACGATTCCGGCGCGGTGTTTCAAGAATACGCCCGGCAGAAACAGCTGTCTGCCAACGGCGGCAGCATCCAGATTTCTGGCCAGGTGGACGTGATGAACATCAACGGAATGTTGTGCAAAGTCATCTTCGACAACTGCCCGACGAATGAATTCTTCATCGAGGAAAGTTTCCCGCTCGACTGGATGTATCCCTACGAGACTCCCTTCGGCGTGATCATGAAGATCAACCGCAACCCGCTGCCGGAATTGTCGCAGGACGTGTTCGACTTGGATCACAAGTTCTGGTCGGATTTCTCCACGCGCCTGTGCGGTAACTTCATCAACTACGACACGACGGTGAAAGAGATCTGCGACTTCGCCGTGCGCACTTACGTCGGTAACAACTACACCGGCTTCAAAGGTAACCGCGCGTTCATCCGCGATGACGACGGCCAGAAAGCGTTCTCCAAACTCCGCAGCTCACAGGCGGGGATGTATGCGTGGCGCGCCGATCCGCGCACCTGTCCGGCGGAGTTCCGCCAGAAATCACCCGCAAGCCAGGCTGCGCTCATTCGCGAAACGGACTTCGCGTTCAAGCAGGCGTTCGCGTTCTGCCCGTATAGCCCGGAAGCCGTCTTCCGCTACATCAATTTCTTATTGATGCAAGGACGTTTTGACGACGCCATTCTGTTGTGTGAGACGTGCAAAAAACTCGATCCCTACAACGGCTCGCTCAACAAAACTATCAGCGACCTGAAAGCCTTCCGCGATCAAAACGCCGGGCGCACGGCCATCCTCGGGCAGATTGAACAGATGGAAAACACCGCGCGCACCAACCCCGCCAACGTCACCAACCTCATTACGCTCGGCGAGGCCATGTTGCAGATGCAGCAGACCAACCGCGCTGTGGAACTTTTCAACCGTGCCGTTGAGCAGCCGGAAATCCAGTTACGCGAAGCGCAGGCGGCGGTGCAATTCCTCGGCATCATAGGCAACTTGCCGGGGTTGGAAAAAGCGGTGGTAAAATTGATAGCGCTCGATCCCACCGAGCCGGTGCATCATTGCAACCTCGCCTCAGTGCAGGTTTTCACTGGTCGCACGGCGGAAGCGCTCGCTGAACTCAAGGTTGCGCTGGACTTGAACGCCAAGCGGCTGGCTAAAAATCCCGCCGCTGAAAACATCATCGCCCGCATCCGCGCCGATCAGAACTTCACGCCGTTGCGCGGCTTGCCGGAATACCAAAAACTCATATCTTCGCGGTGATTTAGAATTCTGACAGTGCTACGGAAAACCGTTGCCAAATTGCACTGGTCAGCGTCTCATGTGGGTAGCATGAAAGGAAAACTACTCGCTCTCACGTTCGTCTTGCTCGCGCCGTTGTGCGTTGGGGCTGCGGAAAAAGCTTCCGTGGGCAGCTCATTGGTCCCACCGTTGCCGCCGCGAGAATTCCGCGCCGCGTGGATCGCGAGCGTCGGAAATTCCTGCTGGCCGTCCAAGCCGGGCCTTACCACCGCGCAACAAAAAGCCGAACTCACCGCCATCTTTGACCGTTGTGCATCGTTGAAGATGAATGCGGTGATTTTCCAAATCCGCCCGGCGTGCGATGCGCTTTACCAATCGAGCATTGAACCGTGGTCGGAATATTTGAGCGGCGCGCAAGGCGTTGCACCCGCGCCGTTTTATGATCCGCTCGCATTTGCAATCGCTGAGGCTCACAAGCGCGGGCTGGAATTGCACGCATGGTTCAATCCGTTCCGCGCACATCACGCGCAATCCAAGGCCGCGACTTCCGCCGGGCACATCAGCCACACGCACCCGGAACTGGTTCGCAGCTATGGCAAATATCTTTGGCTCGATCCCGGCGAACGGGCGGTGCGCGAATATTCGCAACGCGTCGTGATGGATGTGGTGAAACGCTACGATGTGGATGGGATTCACTTCGATGATTATTTTTATCCGTATCGCGAGACGAATTCGCTGGGCGACATCCCATTCCCTGACGACGCCTCCTGGAAAAAATTCGGCAGCGGCAGCGGTTTGTCGCGCGATGACTGGCGGCGGCGCAACGTGGACCTTTTCATGGAGCAGGTGTATCGCGCCATCAAGGCCGAGAAACCGTGGGTTAAGTTCGGCATCAGTCCCTTCGGGATTTGGCGGCCAAAAAATCCGCCGGGTATCGAGGGATTTGATTCCTACGAGGAAATTTATGCGGATTCGCGGAAGTGGCTGCGCGAAGGCTGGTGTGATTATTTTGCGCCGCAACTTTACTGGGGCATCGCGCCGCCCAAAACCAGCTTCACCACGTTGTTGAACTGGTGGAACGGCGAGAACGTGAAAGATCGTCACATCTGGCCGGGAATGAATTCACTCAACGTCGGTGAAAAATGGCAGTCGAAAGAAATTATCAATCAGATCGGTGCAACGCGGCGTTACGCCGATGCCGGTCACATTCACTGGAGTGTGATGGCGCTGATGAAGAAGCCTGCGCTCGACGAGGCATTGCTGATGGAAGCCTATCGCGAGCCCGCGCTGATCCCGGCAAGTCCATGGCTCGATGCCACACCGCCTGCGCCGCCGAAACTGACCACCACAGCTTGGGGGAAATCCATCCACGTCCAATGGCAGAACAACGCCGCTGAACCGGTAGGCAACTGGCTGCTGCAAATTCGTGCGAATGGAAACTGGACGACGCAAATTCTCCCGGCGGGTCGCACGGATGGTTATTTCGATAATGCGCTGCCCGAGGTCATTTCTTTGCGGGTAGTGGACCGTGCGGGAAATTTGAGCTCAGCATCCGTTTGGCTGCCAAAAAAATATTCCGCGCCGGACAGCGCGAAGGGTGCGGAGCGAATAAAACCGTAAGCCGACCAGCGCCGAATATTTTTAGGACGGCCTTCACCTCAGCCCTCGTTTTGAAGTTGGTTTTGGAAGAGCTGTAAGCCGAATTCTGTCTGCGTCCTTGCGGACGGAGAGAATCATTTGTCTCAGCGACCGATACCCGAAACCTGCTTCGCTTTCACGAAACGCGGAGCGGGCAACTCCTCGGTTTCCTATTTGGCCTTGCACCCGATGGGGTTTTCCATGCCGTGTCGCTTGCGCTTCACGCGGTGCGCTCTTACCGCACCTTTTCACCATCACCTGCAACTTGCGTCGCGGGCTGTTTATTTTCTGTGGCACTGTCCGTCAGACCGTCTTGAAACGGCCTGCCTGCGTGTATCTCTGGTCAAACCAGAGTTACGCAGCATCGCGCCCTGCGGAGTTCGGACTTTCCTCCCCGGACTTACGCCCGGAGCGATTCTCCGCCCTTCCAAAACCAGTCGCAGCATAACGGACGTTGGAGAAATCTCAAGACGCAAGCCGTCACGATGATTCGTTCGCTTAGTTTTAGACGTTAAAAAGATTGCCAGGCGGGCAGGGGAGGTTGGTGAAAGCTAAACCGAGGAACTCAGGCTTTATTAAAATTCTCGCCAGTCGCCCGCGCCTGATTATCATGGCAGGCCAATGATTTACTTCGATTACAACGCCACCGCTCCCGTGATGCGCGAGGCCCGCGAAGCTTGGTTACACGTTACTGAAAAGCTCGGCGGTAATCCGTCGTCCATGTACCAGTTCGGCACCAAGGCCAGCATCGTGCTCGCCGAGGCGCGCGAAAAACTCGCTGCCTATCTCGGCTGCAATCCGAATGACATCGTCTGGACCAGCGGCGCGACCGAAGCGAACAATATGGTCATGCACCATTTCGCCAAGAAGCTCGCGCCAACGCAGAAGGTTTTCGTCTCCGCCATCGAACATCCATGCGTGGATGATTCTTCAAAACATTATTTTGGTAAGCGCGTAAAAACCATTCCCGTCATGCACGACGGTGTGATTGACATGGACTGGCTTACGCAGGAACTCGCCGAGGAACAGCCCGGACTTGTCGCCGTGATGACCGCGAACAACGAGACCGGGATCATCCAGCCGTGGCAGGAAATCCTGGCTATGTGTCAGGCTTACGAAGTGCCGTTCTTCACCGATGCTGTGCAATTCATCGGCAAGATGCCGCTGAAGGGACTTGGCGATTGCGATTATGTCACTGGCGCCGCGCATAAATTCGGCGGACCGCGAGGCGTGGGCTTTTTGAAGACCGCCCAGCGCAAGCCCATCACGCCCTTGCTCCTCGGCGGAAAACAAGAGGGTGGTCGCCGCGCTGGAACGGAAAACACCGCGATCATCGCCGCGATGATGGCTGCGCTTGAAGTGCGCGAGAAACAGATTTCCCGCAGCGAACATCTTCTCCGCAAAGTCTGGCGGGATAATTTTGAAGCTCAGTTCCTCCGCGCACTGCCCGGCGCGACGATTCTCGGTCACAACCAGCCGCGTTTGTGGAACACGGTTTCCGCGCTCATGCCCGATGGCGACAGCAAATCACAATGGGTCATCCGCCTCGACAAGGCGGGCTTCGCGGTGAGCACCGGCTCCGCCTGCACGACGGGCAAAGTTGAACCGTCCCATGTGCTCTCCGCGATGGGATTCAAATCTGCGCAAGCTCACCGTGCGGTGCGTTTCAGCGCCGGCTGGGAAACAAATGAGGCGGAATGGGACGCACTACTAAAAGCTATCGTGAAAGTGCATGGCGAGATGCAGCACAAGGGCTGAATAATGAAACCCACCACCCGCACACGCTTACTGCTGCTCGCCATGTTTATTTTTCCTGTCGTGGTGATGGCGTTGTTTTGGTTCTTCGGCAAAGATCCGGAAGATGCGGCAGCTACATTGCCGCTGATGCCGCCGCGTTGAAGCTGGCGGACTGTAAAAGTCCGTCAGTTCTTTAAATGAACTGGATTGTCGCCACGCTGATCTCCGCGCTGTTTCTCGGCATCTACGACCTTTGCACCAAACACGCGGTGCGGGTAAACGCCGTCACACCCGTTTTATTTTTCAGCACGCTCACCGGCGCCACGGTCTGGTTTGCGCTGTTGGCATTGCAGGCGATTCACCCGGGAACTTTGCCGGCTTCACTGGTCACCGATGCGCTTACCGGGAAGCAGCACCTGCAACTGCTGCTGAAATCTGTCATCGTCGCCGCGTCGTGGATTGGAACTTATTTCGCACTGAAACATCTGCCGCTCTCGCTTGGCGCGCCTATCCGAGCCATGAGCCCACTCCTCACCTTGTTTGGTGCGATTCTGATTTTGGGCGAACGTCCAACCTGGTTGGAGACCATCGGCGTGCTGACTACGCTGGCGTCGTTCGTGGGCTTGTCCATCATCGGCAGCAGCGAGGGCATCCATTTTCATCGCAATAAATGGTTTTGGTTTCTTATTGTCGGCACGTTTTTTGGCGCGGTCAGTTCGCTCTACGACAAATACCTTTTCAGCATACTGAATTTTTCCGTGCCGACGGTGCAATGCTGGTTCTCCGTTTACACCGCGGCCATCTTTGCGCCGTTCGCACTCGGTTGGAAATTGCGGCTGTGGAAGCGGAATGAATTTCACTGGCGCTAGAGCGTGCCATTCATCGCGCTCTCGCTGCTGGTAGCGGACTACGCCTACTTCTGGGCGTTGCGACATCCAGAAGGATTGGTGTCGCTGGTGATGAGTCTGCGCCGCGCGAGCACGCTCGTGGCATTTGCGGGCGGGCTGTATTTTTTCCACGAAGTGAACGGTTGGCGAAAACTTCCCGCCGTCATCGGGATTTTAATCGGTATCGTGCTAACAATTTGCGGACGCGTAACGCATTGAAGCGCGACGCGATTCGTCACGCGTCCCGAATCATAAACGTCACTTCCGCCTCGCTGACGACATCCTCACCGACTTTGCACACGCCATTGGCCTTGCAGATTTTTCCGCGCGACTTCATGAGCTCGACTTCGATGATGAGCGTATCACCCGGCAGCACGGGCTTGCGCCATTTCACTTCGTTCGCGGCCATGAAATACGCCAGCTTCTTGCCGCTGTCATTATGCTTGAGCATCAGCAACCCGGCGACCTGTGCCATCGCCTCCAGTTGGAGCACGCCGGGCATGATGGGAAAGCCGGGGTAGTGTCCTTGGAAATACGGTTCATTCATCGTCACATTTTTCAGGGCAACGACCTTACTTCCGTCCATGCTCAACACGCGATCCACCATCAAGAAAGGATAGCGGTGCGGCAGAAGTTTCATGATCTCGTTCACGTTCATCGCGCCAATCGCATCGGCAATGGGTGCGGCGGGCGCGTCCAGCGGTGGCGCAAACGTCTGCGCCGCGCGCAACGGACGATTCAACTGCTCCAGAATTTTTTTGGCGAGACCGACGTTTGAGGCGTGGCCCGGACGCACCGCGATGACGTGCGCCTTGAGCGGCTTGCCGAGCAGGGCGAGGTCACCGACGATATCGATCATTTTGTGCCGGACAAATTCCTCTGCGTAGCGCAACGGCTCTGTCGTCACCACCGCATCGTCGCGGATGACGATGGCGTTTTCCAGACTGCCGCCCTTGATGAGGCCGCTCTTGTAAAGCACCTCAAGCTCTTCAAAGAATACGAACGTCCGCGCGTGACACAATTCCTTCTCCCAAAGTTTTGGAGTGACATCGGTGGAATAAAACTGTGTGAACCGATTTTTCTTGTCCGAACTGGTGCAGGTGATCTTGAGGTTTTCGTCGGGGAAAACGGACAGCACGGAATCGCCCAGGCGCAATTCCAGCGGCTCGGTGATAGTGATGAACTCGCGTTTCTCCGGCAGCTCCTTGATGCCCGCCGCTAAAATAATCTGCGTGAAATCACGCGCGCTGCCATCGGCGATGGGCGGCTCGTTCGCGTCGAGTTCGATGACCGCGTTGTCCACGCCGAGGCCCGCGAGCGCAGCGAGAACGTGTTCAACGGTGTGGATTTTGACATTGCCCTTGGCGAGCGTCGTGGAGCGGTTTGTTTCCGAAACATTTTCCACGCGCGCCTCGATCTCCGGTTTGCCTTCCAAATCCACGCGGCGGAAGCGTAACCCGCTGTTCGCCGGGGCAGGGAGTATGGTCAGGTTCACCCGGTTGCCACTGTGCAAGCCGATGCCGGAAAACGACGCGGAACGATTGAGAGTCTGCTGATTGAGCACGCCAGAATTAGACAAAACACCGGCGCGCTTGGCAAGCTGCGGATTCCATGCAAAAGCGCGGGAAATTCCTAAATCTTCTCCTCCGTGGCCCCACCTCCAAAGCTGTAAAAATCAGTAGTTTTTCAGGGATTGAAACTTTTTTAGTAAAACTACATGGTCCGCAATAATAGAAAGCGGGCGAAAAACTCCTACAATGGTCAGTATGGAAATCCATATCGCCCTTCGGAACGTTCCGGTGGGAACGGCAAAAACTAAAAGTTAGAAATTCCCCATCGCCTTTTCAATCCGCTGCTTCACCTTTTCTTTGCCTAGCACTTCGAGCAAATGATACAGGCTCGGGCCGTGAGGATGGCCGGTAGTGGCGAGGCGCGTCGGATGAATGAGCACGCCCACCTTCACGCCGAGTTCGGTGGCGGTGGCCTTCAATGCGGCTTCAATGCTCGCTGCGTCGAACGTCGGGAGTTTGCCGAAGGCATCGCGCACTTTTTCGAGACGCGGTTTGTTCTCCGGCACGAAGGCTTTCTTCGCAGCTTCGGGTTCGTAATCGAACACGTCAGTGAAATAAAATCCAGCGTAGGCAGGCAGTTCGGAAAAGGTTTTTATTTTGCCGCGACAGGTGTCGAGGGCGGCTTTGACGTAGGCGGTCGGGAACGTGTTCGTATCCACGCCAGCCTTGGCGAAGGCGTGCACGCCGAGTTCGTAGAAGCGGTCACCGGCGAGCTCGCGACAGTATTCGCCCTGCAGCCACAGAAGCTTCTCCATGTCGAACTTGGCGTTGTGCCGGAGAATCTGCGGCAGGTCGAAGCGTTCGATGACATCCTTCATCGGCATTTTTTCGAGATTATCTTTCGGCGACCAACCGAGTAGGCAGAGATAATTGTTCACGGCTTCGGCAAGGAATCCCTCTTCCATGTAACTGGTCATGGAGGCGCCTTTGTCGCGCTTGCTCATCTTGGAGCCGTCGCCGTTCAGGATGAGCGGTATGTGCGCATACTTGGGCGGCTCGACGCCGAACGCGCGGAAGAGCGCGATGTGTTTGGCGGTGTTGCTCAAATGATCTTCGCCGCGAATGACGTGCGTGATGCCCATCTCCAAATCGTCAACGACGTTGACAAAATGAAACACCGGCTGGCCGTCGCTGCGGACCAGGACCCAGTCAGGATCAAGTTCCTCGCGGTCGGTGAGCGGGCGCAGAACGTCGCCGACGACGAGGTCGGGGATGAGAATCGGTTCGCGCGTCATGCGGAAACGGATGGCGCCGTGTTTCTCGTAGGCAAGATCGCGGGAGAGCAGGGCTTCGATGCGCGCCATGTAGTTCGCTTTGCGTTGCGATTGGAAATACGGCCCGCGATCGCCTTTGCTTGGCCCAGTAGCCTCGCCGGTCATGGGGCCTTCGTCCCAATCGAGTCCAAGCCAGCAGAGGCCGTTGAGGATGACGTCCACAGCTTCCTGCGAATTGCGCGCAGCGTCGGTGTCCTCGATGCGGAGCACGAACGTCCCGCCGGTGTGCCGGGCGTAAAGCCAGTTGAACAAAGCGGTGCGCGCGCCGCCGATGTGCAGGTAACCGGTGGGTGAAGGAGCAAAACGAACGCGTGGTTTCATCGGGATTATTTTAACCACGGATGAACGTCGATGCACACGGATAAAAAAATAAAAAACAGCGCGGAATGTGTTGCGCCCGTTTCAGCGAAAGAATTTTTTTTGGCGGGAGCGTGCCAGCAGCAATGGCAAGCCAACCAGCCACAGCGTCAGCGCGGCTGGTTCCGGCACGGCGGCAGCCGTGGTGCGTTCGTAGGTGAAGCCGCCGCCGTTGCCGCCAAAGGCGGTAAATTTGAGGCCGATGTAAATGTCATCGGTGATGAGGTGCAGGACGGCGTTTTGGCCTATGATATTGCCAGCCAATGCTCCCGGCCCGCCATAGGCTGTCTCCCAATTGGTGTAGGTGAGCGAAGAATAATTTACCAACAAGCCCAAAGCCCACTCGGTATCAGCTGGGCTTGATAAGTGGGTGTAGCCGCCTTCACTGGCGGCATTGAATAATCCCTTTTTCGTGGTCCGCGTGAGCCAGACATTCGCGGTGAGCTGATCTTGGTTCGCCGCTTGCGTCCAGTCTGAACCTGGCAGGTTGGTGAAGGTGATGACGGGGCCGTTCCACAAGATACTGCCTTGGGCAAAAACGGCGTAGGCGTTCAAAATCAAAACCGCTAAAAATCCGGCGAGAAAAACTTGCGGCCACGTTCTCATTTCAAATCAGGGGAACATTGAGCGGGTTTGTTCCAGATTCAAAAAAATCAGAACCGGATGTCTAGCGTGGCCCCTAGTCCGCCATTGAATTCATCGTAGTGCGACGTGAATTGGTCGTCCGACCATTTGGTGTTGTAGCTGAAAAACGCGCGGACCGAGGCGTATTGGTTGAAGCTGTAGATGAGTGAAAGGCCGGCGGTGTTGAGGATGTCATTGCGGTTCGCGCCAGTCGCAGCCGCGTCGCTGTTGTAGAGGGCGTATTGAAAACGATAAAATGGTTGCACGGCGAAGTGCGGCGTGACCTGCCAGTTGAGCGTGAGGAAAATCATTTCGTCGAGGTGGTCGTTTACATCGTCGAGACTGCCGAAGACGGATTGGACATGAGAAAAATGGTAATCAATCACGTCGCCCGCGATGAGCGTGACTTTTTCGGTGATGGGGAAAATCCGCTGCGCGCTCACGCTGGGAAGCCATTCGCGGTAAGTTTCTTCGTAGTCTGGCTGGGAGAGTAGCCGTGTGTAATTCGCCCCGGCGGTGAACTGCCAGCTGCCGATAAAATAACGCAGGTTCATAAACGCGGTTTGCGCGTCAAAGTCCAAAGGCTTCATATGGCCGCTGCTGTAGTTATACCACTGGCTAATAAAACCGGCGACGGGGGCGAATTTGCCCGGGCCCAAATCAAATGGTGTTGGTGCGAAGGCAGCCTGCGCGGTGTTCACGAAAACGAAACTGCCGATTTTATTCGTGCCGTCAGCGAAGTTGGCGTTGTCAGAGTAGAACGCCTGGCTGTCGAGTGTGATGTCGAACCATTGGCGGCGCGGCGCGGATGCTTTGGTGCCGCCAACTTTAAGGATGTGTTGCGGTCCGATGTCTTCGTTCTCCCCCAGATACAATTCAGGAGCGTTGGTGCCGGTGCGCAATTCCAGCTGAGGCATCTGCATCTGCGTCTGGACATTTTGCAACTGTTGCACGCCTGCTGGTTGCGCAAAGGCAGTGGTGGCAGCGGTTATAGAAACGACTAGCGCGAAAGGCCGGATGAATTTCATTTTAGTATAGCCCAAAAATTATGGAGCAATCGGTCCAACATGGACTCCCGTGCTGCCAATATTTCCGCTGGTAAAGTTCGCTGCCGAGAGCGACTGGTTATTCCAAGTATTCCCTCCGAGGTCGCAGGCATAACCGGGACGCGCGCCATTATACCATTGTCCGATACGGGTGAAAATATTGACAGCACCGGTAAACTTCAGGTTTTTCATATACACCGTATCGCCAGTGATGTTCATGACGGCTAATTGAGTAAAGTCAGCATTATTGAGGTCAGTGAGACCTTTCGCCGTGAACGTCGCCGTCGCGCCTGCGCCGCCTTTGAACGTGCAACCGTTGCCATCGAGAAAAATATCTTTGCCGGAATCCAGCGTAAGGTAGCGTGTTTCAAACGACGTGCCGTTTACATTGATGGAACCTTTTTTGGAAGTGAAGGTGAGCGAGCCAGCATCCTTGTCCGCCGTGATGAGCGAACTGGTCAGCGTCAGGTCTTGGTCGGCAGTGAATTCACCGACGGTGTTCAACTGCACGACTGCGGACAATAAATCCAGCGTGGAGTTTTTGGAGGTGAAGCGCGCCGTCTCAGCCCCGACAGTGGAAGCATCCACCGTGATAGAACCGGCGGCATTAAGTGTATACGTTTGGTTGATGTGGAAATAGGCGTTTTGGCTCATGGAGAAACTGCCGCCTATATTCATTATCACATTGCCAAAGTTGTTGTTGACGTTGCCGCCGACGAACGTCAGTGAGCCGGGGGTAAGCCACGCGAAGTTTGCTAGGTCGGCGCAAATGGACGAGCCAGGAGCCACACGGATGCCTTTGCCGCCGACGAGCGTAAAATAAATTCCCTCGCTGTCTTCCAGTCCGGTGAAGGTGACCGAACCGCCAAAGTTCAAATAACTCGCCGCCACAAAATCAAATTCCGGCAGTCCCGCGTAGGCCGACAAGTCTACTGTGAACAGGGGTTCGGTGATTTGTTGGGTGTTGAAGAAAATGTTCCGAGCGACAAAACCGTGGAAGGTGTGTCCAATGAAAATAGGGTCGCCCGACAAAGCAAACGGCGTGTTCAGAAAAATATGATTCGGCGGTGTAGGAACCAGCGGGCTGATGATGGACGGTTGGTTGATGGTGGCATCGCTGTGAATGGCGGCCTTGAAACCGGTCGGGTCTTTAAACGTCTGATCCAGTTTAGATTGAAGTGTGTTGAGATCAATCACCTCGACCTTGTCTTTGTCGGCATCATCGCCAACCACCAAGCCAGTGTCATTCAACTTGCCGGAACCAATCGCACGGTTCTGCTTTTCAATTTCAAGATTGATGAGCGGCAACGACGGCAGCTTGCCGCTAAAACCTTTCAGGAGCTGGCTGTTGTTTGCCAAATCATCGAGCCGAAAAATAATCACCGGTGCAAGTTGATTTCCCCCCGGCAACACGAATGTCATCTGGCCGGGTTGCAATTTTTGTTTGAGGCCGTTGGTGAACGTGATGGACGCCTCATCCTCCAGCGCGAGCACTTTGAAACCACCGCTAGCCGTCGTCGTCACGATCAGCGTAGATCCTAGAACAGAAGCCGTGGCGGAACCGGTGTGAATCGAGCCGCCGCCTTTGCCGTGCGGCGAATGAAACAGCAGGCTGCCTTGTTTCAAATCAATGGTGCGGTTCGCCGGGTCGAAAGAAAAAATTGTGTTTGCGCCCACGCGGGTAACGGTTTCATCCGGTGCGACCAATTCTGCGCGCGACGACGGGCCGGTGCGGAGGATGTCCGGCATATTAAACGGGTCGTTGACCGTCGCAGATTTCTTGGACTGACTGGCGGCGGAAATGATTTGAACATCGTTCACGACTTGCGTGACCTTGGATTGTTTCAAATCAGCCGCCTGGCTGGTGGAAATGGCAAAAAAACTGCCGAGACAGAGTGCGAGCGCGGATAGATTTTTCATAGCTAGATTTTGGGTAACAATTTCACCTCACCGACGACTGTTTTTTTAATTTAATGTCGGGGTTTGGTCAAACTTAATCTGATTTTACCATGCATTCATGATTCCGGCAATCGGCGGAGATGAGCGCGGACTGGCAGTTTAATGTTACTTATCCGAAAGCGTGAAGGAGCCGTCCCAGTTTTCCGGCGGCGGGCTAACTTCATACGCCGCGCAGCGCGACAGATACATTTCGCATAGGAAATCTTCTCCGCCAATCTGCTGGCGGGCAGCTCCAAATTGTTCCGCGGCCTCGGAAAACTTCCGTGCGCGGTAAAGTGTTATCGCTTCATGATAAATCACCAACCAAGCCGGCGGCTGGGCAGAACGGTCGCTCAACAGTCCAAAGACCTCGACCGGCTTCGTCTTGCCTTTTACTGTCAGCAAATCAACGGTGCGGTAAACGAAATGTTCACGCGTGAGTTTTTCCACTTGTTCACCGATGAGAATATCGGTGTGAAACTGCTTTGTCGCGCTTTCGAGCCGCGCCGCGAGATTCACTCCATCGCCCAGCACGGTAAATTCCATGCGTTGCGGATGGCCGATGTTGCCAACAATGACTTCGCCATGGTTTACGCCAACGCCGATGGACAGCTTACTGCGCTCGGGATTGCCGATCCATTCGCTATTTAACTTCGTGAGCGCCCGGCGCATCTGCAACGCTGCCGTTACTGCGCCTCGCGCATCTGCCTCGTTGCCCGCGCTATGTGTGTCGCCCCAGACGGCCATGATCGCGTCGCCAATAAATTTTTGAAGTGTGCCTTGATGCTGCAAGACGCTACCGACCATGTCGGAGAAATATTCATTGAGTTGCGCGACCAGCTTGTCCGCGTCTGCGCTTTCGGTCATGGAGGTGAACCCACGGATATCTGAAAACAATACTGTCACCGGCTGTTTACGACCTTTCAGGGCTTCCACGAACGAGCGTCGGTCATTCAAAATTGTTTTGGCCACATTTTTGGAGACGTAGCGGTCGAGAACATTGCGATAGCGGCGACGCTCCAACTGCTCCATCGCGTATTCAAAAATGATTCCGAATGAACCGGTCGCCACCAGGCACAGCAGCGGCGGCATCATCAAGACAACCAGTTTGCCGTGCGTGAACGCAATCTGACACGCGACCACGAACGCCACGGTTGCACCTATGAGCAGTAGTCCCTTGAGTAAGGCTTGTGGAATGCCGAAGCAGATGAGCAACGCCACTAACACGGCCAGCAGCGCGAGCCAGAAGTTTGTTTGCGCGTTGGTTTCCGTGAGCCACTCCCCCTTCATCACCGCCGCCAGCATCTGCGCTTGAATTTCCGGGCCGGGCGTTTCACCGAACGGCGTGGCATGAACATCGTGAAAAATTTCCGCCATCGGGCCGACGATGACGACTTTGTTGGACACGGCTAGCCCGCCCTTGAACGGCGGCTTCTGCCAGAGCGCATCCACAAACATGTTTTCCACCGGCCAAGCACGGTAAGTTCCCGCCGCCCCTTGAAAATTGATGAATGATTTTGTCTCTGACAACGGTGTGGAAATTCTTCCTTTAAATTTTTCCGCAACGCGCGCAGTGATGTGCAGTAAATCATCGGGCGTTTTTCCGTCGCGGATGGATTCTTCCAAAAACTTTCTGACGTTAGGGGCTAGGCCAGACATCTCTAGAGACTCGCGCTCAATGGAAGTTTGGTAGCGCGCGCGCCGAACGACATCATCGCTGTCCGTCCAGATGTTGACCAGGCCGACTACCGATTCCGTGCCCTGTGATAGCAGGCGTTCGTTCGGCGTGGTAAGCTTCTTGGTTTTGCCGGTGGCACCTTCCTCGTCTGCCAGCATTTCGCCGATGACCACGCGTTCTTTGTATTTCTCCAATAGCTTGGCGAAGACATCATCCCCATCCGTCTCGCTCGCAAAAACAAAGTCGAACATCACCACCTTCGCTCCTGCATCCATCAGCTTTTGCAAAATGGCGGCGTAGATGGAGCGATCCCAAGGCCATGGCTGCTGCATTTTCTGGAGGGTGGGAGAGACGGCGATTTCTTCCGGTGCGAGCGAGTCGAGTTGGAACGAAGTGGTGCCGAGGCCGATGAGCTTAATGTTAGCATCGGGCAACGTTTCATTGCGTAGTAAGTAGCGCCGATCAATCAACGTGCCTTCCGCCTTCTGCCAGAGATGTGACTTGGTGAGCCAGGCATTTTGCGTCAGCCAGAACACGAGGGCGCCCACGATGACGACAATCCACTTAGGGCGATGTATTAAAAAACGAACCATGAGCTTCGGAAAATTCTGCGCTGCTTAATTCGCAAGCGGACGCTTTGAATTCAAGGAAATAAAAAAGGCGCTTCGATTGCTCGAAGCGCCTTTTGTGAAAACCGAAATTACTTGGTGCCGAGAATCGCGTCCTTCGCGGCTTTTGCCACGCGGAATTTCACGACGCGCTTGGCTTTGATCTGGATCTGTTCGCCAGTCTTCGGATTGCGGCCAATACGGGCGGCGCGGTTCTTGAGAACGAGCTTGCCGATACCAGGCAAGGTGAACGTGTCTTTCGCGTGCTTGTAAGCAAGCCCGGCGATGCAGTCGAGGATTTCGACAGCTTGTTTTTTGGAGAGTCCGTTTTTCTCCGCGACGAGCGCGGCGATTTGAGCTTTGGAGAGTGCTTTAGCCATATTTGTTCTCTTGTTGTGTTGTTGTTGTTTGTTTGTTTAGTCCGAAATTGAAACCAGACTTGATGCGAGTTAAAATCCAATGGGCGATGCGCGCAAGCGAAAAAATCAAAAATTATCAGGTTTTTTTCAGCGATGTTTTTCCGCCGGACTTGACTTCGCGGCCTAATTTCCGACCATTCGCTCGTGGCGCTCTTCAGCATCCAGAACGAATTCCGCTATGAAATCGTCCGCAAAATTTTTGAGGGCGGCATGGGTATCGTGTATGAAGCCGAGCAGCATGGCTCGCGCGATTTCGTCAAGCGCGTGGCCATCAAAATCATCCGGCCCAATTACGCGAGTCAGAAAATGTTCATCGAGAACTTCGTCGGCGAGGCCAAGCTCGTGGCGGATTTGATTCACACGAACATCGTTCAGACTTACCAGCTCGGCGAAACCAGTGGTGTGGCCTTCATCGCGATGGAATTGATTCGCGGCGTGAACCTTGAACAGTTCACCCATCAGCTTGGAGAAAAGCGACGCACTTTGCCGAAGGAGCTCTCGGTGTTCATCACCAGCCGCGTCGCGCGCGGCTTGGCTTACGCGCACAACAAGGCCGATAAGAATGGCAAGCCGATGGGCATCGTCCACCGCGACGTGAGTTTCAAAAACATCATGATCGCGTTCGAAGGCGACGTGAAGCTCACTGATTTTGGCATCGCCAAAGCCAAAGGATTTCTCACCGATCAAGAGGGCGAAGTTGTCGCCGGCAAGCCGGACTACATGAGCCCCGAGCAGGCTGATTTTCAAATCACGGATAAGCGTTCCGACATTTTTTCCGTCGGCGTGGTGCTGGCGCACTTGCTTTTGGGCAGAAATATTTTCAAGGGCGCGACCGCCGAGGAATCGCGTAACCGCATTCTCAACCAGCCCATCCCTGATTTTCGCGCGCTGGATGCGCGCATTGACGACCGCCTGAACGACATTCTCCACCACTGTCTCGCACATGATGCGAACCGCCGTTACGAGACCGCCGATAAGCTGATGACGGATTTGGAATATTACATCTACGGCGCGGGCTACGGCCCGACCAACGAGACGCTCGGCAAATTCATCCGCGAACTTTTCGGACAGGAAGCACCCAAAGCTCTGCCAGACGACCCGCAGTTCAAGACCATTGTTTTGGAAGAAACTGCGCGGTTGAAAACCTCTACTTAATTTTTCATGAAACGTCCCGCCTCGTCCGAGCTCAAGCTTGGACTCATTCAAACGGACGTGTCGGCTGATCCCGACGCGAACCTCAAAAAAACCCTCGCCCTCGTCGAGCGCGCCGCTAAGTCGGGCGCAAAAATCATCTGCACCCAGGAATTATTCCGCTCGCAGTATTTTTGCCAGAGCGAAGATCACGAGAATTTTAAGCTCGCCGAAAAAATTCCCGGCCCGACGACCGACGCTTTTTGCAAGCTTGCGAAGAAGCATAAAGTCGTCATCATCGCCTCGCTGTTTGAGAAACGCGCATCGGGCGTCTATCACAATACCGCCGCCATCATTGATGCGGATGGCTCGCTGCTGGGCATCTACCGCAAGATGCACATTCCCGATGATCCGTTGTATTACGAGAAATTTTATTTCACTCCCGGCGACCTCGGCTTCAAATCGTGGCAGACCAAGTACGCGAAAATTGGAGTGCTCATCTGCTGGGACCAATGGTATCCCGAAGCCGCGCGCCTTACCGCGATGCAAGGCGCCGAGATTCTTTTTTACCCGACCGCCATCGGCTGGCATCCCAGCGAGAAGTCCAAATACGGCATTAAGCAACACGGTGCCTGGGAAACCATCCAGCGCGCGCACGCGGTGGCGAACGGCTGCTACGTTGCCTCCGTGAACCGCATCGGGCGCGAATTTCTGAAGGGCGTGGGCGGCGACGGCATTGAATTCTGGGGCCAAAGTTTTGTCGCTGGCACGTCCGGTGAAATCCTCTCCAAAGCCGGTTCGGACAAGGAAGAAATTCTCATCGTGCCCGTTGACCTCGACCATGTGGACACCACGCGCACACATTGGCCGTTCCTCCGCGACCGCCGGATTGATGCCTACGGAAATCTGACCAAGCGGTTTGTGGATTAATGTTCAATCTTTGTTTGCCTCTAATTATCTATGAGGACTAAAAATTGTAGATGGTGTTTATTCGTCGTTTTATTGTTCACTGGCCTATTTCAACTAGAAGCCGCTGAGTCCGGGAAGACATCAGCATCTGTTCAGGAAAGTTGGGAGACAATTTCAAACCGATGGGGTTCAGTTTTGTTAGAAAACATTAAGCAATCAGCAAAAACCAACGAAATTACAGCACAGTATTACTTGGCTATTCAATACTCGAAAGGCAATGGAGTTTCCAAAGATGAAGTCGAGGCGTACAAGTGGATGAAACTTGCAGCTGGGCAAGGAATGGCTCGTGCACAAAGGCG
Organism: uncultured Verrucomicrobia subdivision 3 bacterium; assembly: GCA_903847285.1. The sequence continues at coordinate 22,729 of CAINDH010000171.1, forward strand.
TTTGGCGTGGATGTATGAAGATGGAACCGGCGTAGATCAGGATTACGGTGAGGCTGTTAAATTCCTTCGATTGGCAGCTGCTCAAGGCGATGCCCTCGCTCAAAACAATCTCGGTTGGCTATACAAAATATGGAAAGGACTCGCTAACGACCCTTTTGAGGCAGTTAAATGGTTTCAGAAAGCAGCGCAACAAGGCGAAAAGACTGCCGCCGAAAATTTGGCTTGGATGTATAAAGATGGTAGCGGTATTGAACGTAATTTTGAACTGGCCGAACAATGGATGGGTAAGTCTGTCAATCTGGAAGAGGCCGAGGGGAAATACAAGATGGCGATATTTTTATGTAAGGTGGCGGACGCAGAATCGGATTTATACCATCGAGACACCAATCGTTTTCCCGATGGGGGGATCACCAATGAAGAGCAATACAAAGGCACTACACGATATTTTAGTGCGGCTGAATGGTTCAAAAAATCCGCAGAACAAGGCAGCGACAAGGCTGATTACGAGCTGGCCTATATGTATCATGTTGGCAAATTGGGCAATGATCAAAGGTCCAATTGCATACCATGGTTTTTAAAAGCAGCTGAACTGGGAAACGCGCCGGCGCAGTCGGAGGTTGGTCAACTACAACGATTCTATCCGAACAACGCTTTGCTCAAATCTGTTGACCCTGTAAAAACTCTTCTGAGGGGCGCGGAGAGCGGGAATTTTGATGCTCAGTTTCAACTAGCCAAGCGATATCAGTCTGGCGATGGCGTAACAAAAGATCCAATTAAGTGCTACAGTTGGATGCGAAAAGCTTCGCAAAATGCTGAAACAAGCAGCAGTGTTCAAGGCGACGCGTTGTATTGCCTTGCCATGATGTATGAAAAAGGCGAAGGCGTTCAACAAGACTTTTTGCAAGCGAAAAATCTATTTATTCAGGCTGCCGAAGGCTTCAGTCAATCGGATGCAGAATACAGGGTTGGTCAAATGTATGAAAAAGGTGAAGGCCTGCCACAGGATGATTATCTAGCTGCAAGAAGTTATTTTTTGGCGATTGCAGCCTTTGCTGGGAGAGAATACAAATTCCAAGCAATGGAGCGGTTACTTGAGCTTTATGATGGGGGTAGAGGAGTGTCAAAAACTACTAAAACACCCGATGATTATGAGGATACTGTCATTGGTAGCACCAACAAGTCGGCACTCTTGGTCAATCTTCGAGGAATGATAAAGACCCCAAAAGCACAGCTTTACGCTGGTAAAATTTACTATGAAGGCAAATTGGTTCCAAAAAACTTGGCAGACGCTGCGGCTTGGATTCAACTCGCAGCAAACCAAAAATTGGACGAGGCAATTTTAATGTCGAATCAGATTAAAGCGGAATTGTCACCTTCACAGAAGGATGAGGCCATAAAACTTCAGGCCGATTTAGAATTTCGTATTCGTATCACACCTTAAAAGTAGAGGGCTGCGTAGCGAATTGTAAAACGAGGTGAGGCTGTTATGGCGGGAAGTTTTTTGAACATCCTTCCGCCGCCCGTGTCAATCTAGCTGTATGAAATTGAATCGCACCTTCATCGGACTTTCATCTGCGGCGGTGGTTTTGACGGCGGCCATTGCCACCGTGCATTTCGTGGCGCACGCCAAGGAAACGGCTCCCGCCGTTCGCGTGGACAGCACGCCGGTGAACCGTGCTCCCGGTAGTGGCAATAGCTACGCAATCGTCGTCAAGAAAGTCGCGCCGAGTGTGGTGAACATTTATTCCTCGCGCCTGATCAAGCAACAGCCTCGCCGTAACCCGATGATGGATGACCCGTTCTTCCGCCAGTTTTTTGGTGGCCAATTTCAATATGATGGTCGGGAGCAAACGCGGCGCGAGAACTGGCTTGGCTCCGGCATAATTGTCACAGCAGACGGTTATATTCTTACGGCCAATCACGTCGTAGAAGGCGCGGATGAAATCAAGGTGGGCATTTCCAGCAACAGGACGGAGTATGCGGCGGTCGTGGTCGGGACGGACCCGGTGACGGACATCGCGGTTCTGAAAATTACTGAGCGCGGCTTGCCCGCCATCGCGCTTGGTGACAGCAGCCAGGCTGAAGTTGGCGATGTTGTGCTAGCCATCGGTAATCCTTTTGGACTAGGGCAGACTGTCACGCGCGGCATCATCAGTGCCTTGGGGCGGAGCCTGCCGATGATGGATGAGGCGAGCGGACGCCGGCGCGCTCATGTGCAAGATTTCATCCAGACCGATGCAGCCATCAATCAGGGAAATTCCGGAGGAGCACTAGTGGATGCGGAAGGCCGTTTGATCGGCATCAACGACGCCATCGTCAGCCCGAGCGGCACAAGTGCCGGGATTGGTTTCGCCGTGCCGATCAATCTGGCGCGAAATGTCATGGAAGGGATTATCAATGCTGGTCGTGTCTCGCGCGGTTATCTTGGCATTGAACCGCAGGATGTGGACGCGAACCTCGCAAAAAGTTTTGGGGCGCCGAACGCCGGTGGCGCACTTATCGCGGATGTCGGTTTGGACTCTCCCGCCACCAAAGCGGGACTGATGGCGGGCGACATTATCATCGCCATCAATGACAAGGAAATTTCCAGCGCTGACAATTTGCGACTGACCGTTTCGCAACTTCGTCCCGGTGAACCGGCGAAGGTGAAAATCATCCGTGACGGCGTGCAGAAAATTGTTGCCGTCACGCTGGGAGAAAGGCCGGATGCCGCGTTGTCTGTGGCACGACCAAAACATCCGGTCACGGAAAATCTCCGGGCCGATGCGTTGGACGGCGTGCAGGTGCAGGACTTGGATGCAGAATTTCGCGGCCAGTTGCAAGCGCCGCTGAACATCGTTGGCGCGGTCGTGACCGATGTAGCGAGCGGTTCCAACTCCGCTACCGCAGGTTTGCGCCCTGGGGACGTCATTGTGGCGATCAACCAACAGCCCGTTGCCGATGCTGACGATGCCGTGAGCCTATGCAAATCCGCCCGCAGCGAGCAAATCCTCGTGAAAATCTGGCGGCGCACAGGCGAGAGCGCCGGCACACGCTTTATCAGCGTGGATAACACTAAGCGCGCGAAATAAAGCGCATTGCCAGAAGCCTGTTACAGATTGACGGCAGTTGAACTCAGAAGCTTCAACCTGTAACTTGCAATTCAACGATGGCTGCCAAATACACAGATTATTACTCAACCCTCGGCGTCCCGCGCACTGCGACTGAGGCCGACCTGAAAAAATCCTTTCGCAAACTTGCGCGCGAACATCATCCGGATGTCGCCAAGGACAAAAAAAAATCCGAGGAGAAGTTCAAGGAGATCAACGAGGCTTATGAAGTTCTCTCCGACTCATCCAAGCGGAAAAAATACGACGAGTTGGGTGCGAATTGGAAATCCGGCGCGGAATTTCAGCCGGGTGGCGGCGGGTTCAGCGGCGGTCAGGCGTTTCGCGGTGGACGCGGGATGAGCGAGGAAGACATTCAGTCGCAATTCGGCGGCACAGGCTTTAGCGATTTCTTTGAGCAACTTTTTGGCCCGCGGCGCGGCGCGAGTGGCGGGTTCGGTCAGCGGGCAAACGGTGGCGCACAGCCGCCGGCCAGCCGCGATGTGGAAGGTGACATTTTAGTTTCGCTTGAAGAGGCACGGCGCGGCTCCATCCGCACTGTGACCGTGCGGCGCGAGAACACGACAGATTCGCATCAAGTAAAAATTCCCGCTGGCATCACCGAGGGGCAGAAGCTCCGCATCAGCGGTCGCGGTGAAAACGGTGGTGATTTGTATCTAATCGTGCGCCTCGCCCGGCATCCCGACTTTGAGGTGGACGGCCACAATCTCATCCACGAACTCGAACTCGCGCCGTGGGAAGCGGCGCTCGGCGCGGAGATTTCCGTGCCCACGCTAGATGGTCGCGTGAGCATCAAAATCCCCGCTGGAACCGCCAGTGGCCAGAAACTTCGTGTGCGCGGTCGTGGTCTGGGCAAGGAAGGGGATTTGATTGTGAATACTAAAATCGTTGTGCCGGAAAAAACTTCCGACACGGAGAAAAAATTGTGGGAACAGCTAGCACAGGAATCAAAGTTTAATCCGCGCGATTAAATTACGTTCAGGCGAAAATCTGTTGAGTCTGACTAAGTCAGTATTCACCCGCCGAAGGCTGAATATTTTTTCAACCCGCGTGCCCACATAAAGCGGGCAAAGGCATACGCCGTGAGCACCCAGGCACATTGGATGATCAGTCCGCTCCAAAGGTCTGCGCCGGTGACTTTGCCCATGTAGATGGCGATGGGGAAATACAACTCATACGGAAACGGCGTGAAAAATAAAATCTGTTTGAGTAGTGGCGGCAACATATCCAGCGGGAAAAGATGTCCGCTGGCGACGAATTCAAACGCGAAGACGATGAAAATGAAGGTGGAGATTTCTAAAAACCAAAACGCGAGCATGGCCATGGCGTAGGAGATAAAAAATTGCAGCAGCGCTGTCAGGAACAGCGAAATCGGAAACAGCACCAACGCCGTCTGATTGACGGGGGCAACGAAGTAGCCGCGAAAGCAGAAGATGAAAATTGTCAGCGGGATTATGGCCATCAAGACATACGCCATACGTCCGGAAAAAAACAGGCAGAGGCGATAGGTCAGGTAATCTATGGGCTTGAGCAGGAACTGGCTGATGTTGCCTTCGCGGATGTCGGCGGCAATCTGCCAATCGTCATCGTTCACCGACGAAAACACATCGACTACCGCCACAAGTAGGTAGTAAAAAATTATTTCTGCCAGAGTGAACCCGTTGCGTGTCCCTGCGGCTTGGTTGCCAGCGTAAATCGTCTGCCAAAGCGAGACCATGGCGAAGAGCGGAATGAAGCTGAACAGCGTCCGCGCGAGAAAGTTTGTCCGGTATTGCAGATTGTTCTGAAACCCGATGCCGATGACGTGTAGGTATTTTTTCATCGCTGTCCATCCGTGGAACGTCGATTACAGCCACCCAGCCTAAGAATTAGCCGCCGCAAGAAAACGCTCCGCATCAATCGCCGCCGCACAGCCCGCGCCAGCTGCGGTGATGGCTTGGCGATAGACGTGATCGGCGCAGTCGCCGGCCACAAACACGCCGGGGATGTTGGTCATCGTGCCTTGCTGCGGGACGATGAATCCGTTCTCATCCGTGGTGATGGCGCGCTTGAAGATGTCCGTGTTCGGCACATGACCGATGGCGATGAAAACTCCCGCGCACGGCAATTCCGATTCCGCGCCGGTCTTGAGATTTTTCAATTTTACACCGGTGACTTTGTCCTGCTTCACGTCAAGCACTTCGGTGACGGCGGAATCCCAGATGGGTTTGATCTTCGGATTCGCCAGCGTGCGCTCGGCCATGATTTTGGAGGCGCGTAATGAATCGCGGCGATGCACGAGATAAACGACCGAAGCAAAACGCGTCAAATAAGAAGCCTCTTCGCACGCAGAATCGCCGCCGCCCACGACGACGAGCGGCTGGTTGCGGAACATCGGCAACGCGCCGTCGCACGTCGCGCAGTAAGTCGTGCCCTTGTTTTCTAACTCATGTTCGCCCGGCACGTCGAGATGCTTGTGGCTCGCGCCGGTAGCGATGATGACGGTCTCGGCTAAAACTTTTTCGCCATCCACTGTGAGCGTAAACGGGCGTTTGGAAAAATCCACAGCCTCGACCACGACCCCGAAACTGGTTTTAGCCCCAAAGCGCTCAGCCTGTTTCTGCATCCGCGTCATCAGTTCAAAGCCGTCCACGCCTTCAGGAAAGCCGGGGAAGTTTTCGACGATGCTGGTGGTGGTCAGCAAGCCGCCGGGCTGTTTGCCCGTCAGCACTAACGGCGCAAGTTGTGCGCGCGCGGTGTAAAGCGCCGCTGTCCAGCCCGCAGGTCCCGATCCAATGATGACAATTTTTTCCATAGACGCGAAAATTAGACTGTGTTCCTCGTCGTGGCAAGTATGCGCCGAGTTAAATTTTTTTATGTAACCGAGGCTGACTGTGTGATTTGTAATTCAGTCATTTCTTCCAATACCCGTTTGCGTGAAACCATGTGACGGCATCCGCGAAGGCTTTCTGCGGCGGGGTCTGCGGTAGGCCGAGTTCCCGAATTGCTTTGGCTGGATTAAACCATAGTTTATGGCGGGCCAATTGCACCCCTGCTACCGGCACGCGCGGCTCGCGTCCGGTCGCGAAAGAAAAAATTTCGTTTGCCTCGGCGAAACGAAGGGCGAGCCAGTGCGGAATTGTTTTTGTAGGCGCAGGGATGCTGGTGAGGACAGATAATTCGGCAAAAGTCTGAGGCATGGTCCAGTTACCATCGCTGTTTCCCAAAATATAGCGCTGGCCGAGCGTGCCTTTTTCTGCCGCGAGAATGTGGCCGATGGCAACATCTCGGACGTGAACCCAATTCATCCCAGTGTCGAGATACGCGGGCAGGCGTCGGTTTAGAAAATTCAGGATCAATCTTCCAGTCGGCGTGGGATTGTGGTCGCCGGGACCCACGGGCGTGGTGGGATTTACGATGACGACTGGCAGGCCCAGCTTGCGGAATAATTCCATCGCCACGGCCTCGGCCTGAAACTTGGATTGAACATAATGGCCAAGCTCATTGCCTGGCTGATGAGTGTCAATTTCAGTGGCGGGAATAATCTTTTCGGCATTTAGTTTTGGCAGGCCGATGCACAGCGCGTTGCTGGTAAAAATAATCCGGGCGCAACCGGCGTTGCCAGCGGCAGCAAGGACATTGCGAGTGCCTTCGATGTTGATCTGGCGCATCGCCTCTGGGTGACGCGTCCATAGGCGACAATCGGCAGCGGTATGAAAACACCATTCGGAACCGGGCAACTCGCGTTCCAGCAGCGCGCGGTCAAGGATATCGCCGGTGACACACTCGCACTTAAGTCCGAGGAGCGCGCGGTTGTTCGCATTTGCGCGGACCAAAACTTTTACGCGATGCCCGCGAGCTAAAAGTTCCTCAACAAGATTGGCGCCGACAAAGCCGGTCGCGCCGGTGACAAAGCATTTCATAGTGGGCTCCTAAACGAACATTGCGGCAACCCGTCGGCGTGCGCTACAAAAAAATTTCGTGTGTTTGGCGGTGTTCACGACTATTAAATGGGCGACGTGAAACTCAAATCTAAAAAAACTTTGTGGCGGATTTCAGTGAAGACTTCCATCGAGGCCGAAGATGCGGTGGGCGAATTTCTTGGTGAACGACTTGGTCAGACGTCTGCCAGCTACTTTAATCTTGAAACCGGTGTCAGCTTGGTCAGCGCCTTCAGCGAGAAAAAATTTCCGGCACGCACCCGGAGCGAAATTGCTTTGGGTCTGCAACAGATCAACCGCTGCGGGTTACAGGTGGGCAGTGGTAGGATTCAAATCGATTGCGTGAAACGTGAGGACTGGGCCGAATCATGGAAGAAGCATTTTAAGGCTATTGAAATAGGTCGAGCCTTGTTGGTAAAACCGAGTTGGATAAAAAAACAACCGCGTCCGGGGCAATCGGTTGTCATCCTTGATCCCGGCTTGAGCTTCGGCACGGGCCAGCACGCGACGACTTCATTTTGTCTGGGGCAGATCGCAGGGCAGGGCAGGGTGTCTGCGGCCAAATCTTTTTTAGACATAGGAACCGGGTCGGGAATTCTTGCGATTGCGGCGGTGAAGCTTGGTTTTCAACCGGTTCATGCATTTGATTTTGACCCGGAATCCGTGCGCGTGGCCAAAGCCAATGCCCACGTAAATCATGTTTCCGCCAAGCTGAAAATTTTTCCGGGTGACGTGACAAAATTGCCGGTCAAGGCGGCAAAACAATTCGATCTTGTCTGCGCGAACCTGATTTCCAACCTGCTCATTGCGGAAAAAGAGAAGGTTGTAGCGCGGGTGAAACCGGGTGGGACGCTGGTTTTGGCAGGAATTCTGGCGGCGGAATTTACGCTGGTGCAGAGGGCGTTTGAAAATTTAGGTCTGAAGCTGGTGTCCAGCAAGGTGGAAAAAGAGTGGCGTTCTGGTTCGTTTCGCTTCGCTTGAAAATTATTTGAACAGTTTCAATGCGGCGCGGGTCTTAATTTCTGATTGCTGTTGGAATCGGTTTGATGCAGTTTGCGATTGGCATCAATTCGGCTGTAGTTCCAACGTCAGTTTGTGAAAGGAAAAATGCTATGATGAAAAAATCAATGGAAGTCATCAGTGAAGCAGTCCGTGCCACCGACCATCCGTTTCGTAAGACGGATCATCAACCTAAAAAGGCTCTAAAAAATCGTTACGAGCGCCGCAAAATAAAAGAACTCCTCCATCTTGGAGATTGGTTGTCCGAGGAGACCGCGTAAAATTCGAGGACAGCTTTTCAAGAAATGTCCAGTTTGAGCCAGTCGCTTTTTTTGCGGCAGGCGGTGGTGAATGAATCACCGCTGACAGTCCGGACAAATGCCAAAAAATTCCAGCTTGTGGGTCACGGATTTGAAACCGTTTCGGTCGGCGATTTTTTTCTCAATTTCTGCTGGAAAGCATTCCGCTAGCTTTACGACGCTGGTACATACGTTGCAGATAAGGTGGTGGTGATGCCCGTCTTCATGTTCGCCTACTAATTCAAAGCGTGCAGCACCATCGTGAAAATGGAATCGTTTCACCATGCGCATCGTTTCCAGCAGGTGCATGGAGCGGTAGATAGTCGCGAGGTCGCAGGAGCCCTTTGGCATATCCTCAAAAATTTCCTTGTTCGTGAGCGGATGTGGATGTTGACGGAGGATATCTAATATGGCGGCTCGCGGGCCGGTTATTTTACGTGATTGACGCCGCAGGCGTTCGGTCAGTGTAGGTAACTCGTGCTGGGGATGCGGATGTTTGTGCGCGCAGGCTTTCACTTGGATTCAAACACCACGCTGGTGATTCCCATTGCCAGGCCGACGAGCACGGCAAATAACTTGGCCGGCGAAATCCGGTGGTGGTCTTCGCTTTCAAATAATATCATCGTGGAGATGTGCATGAAGATGCCGATGACTACGGCCATCAGATAGCGCGAATATACCGCCAGCCCAGTGTGCGTGCTGAAAAACATTCCCACCGGTGCCATCACCGCGAATAAGCCGAGGCACAGAAGCGCGGAAGATTTTTTCATGCCGCTTTGTAGTAGCATGCCCAGCAGTGCTATGGATATTGGATAATTATGAACGACAACGCTGACGAGTAAGAAGTGGTGCGCGGCATGGTCATGCGCAGTCTGGTGCTCCGGCGACTGTCCGAGTGCCATTGCCTCGACGAAGGCGTGAATGCACAGGCCGGCGAGGATGCCGACCGCCATGCGGCCGCGAATCTCATGTGCGTGACCGTGCTCGATGCCCATCGAAATGGAGTCCATCGCTATCTGAAGAAAAAATCCGAACAGGATGAAACTGCCGATGACGAGCGGTTTCAACAGGATCCCGGCTTCTGGCTCATACAAGTCGGGCAGGAGGTGAAGCATCACGAGCGCAAGTAAATACGCACCGGTGAAGGCATTCAGCAGCTTAACGTGCCGCGCATCATTCAGCCCCAGCCCGAAGAAGGTTATTGCGCCAAGCGCGATGCTGGAAATTAGGACGAGATAATCCATTCGCTTATAGTTTTCTAATTGCAAACCATTTGCAATGGTGGCCGACAAAAAACCGTCTGACTGCGTTAGCACTCAGACGGCGGTGAAATTACTTCATGAGGAGCATCTGGCGCGCGCGCTTAATAGCCTTGGTAAGGCGGCGCTGGTAATGCGCTGGCATACCAGTGTATTTGCGTGGCAGGATGCGCCCCTGATCGGTCACATACTGGCGGAGCAGGGTGACGTTTTTGAAGTCAATCGCTTCTTCCGTGAAGTCAATTTTTGGCTTCGGGCGGTAGGTGCGAGGTTCGGAAGAGCGGCGGTTGCCGCGCTTGTCTTTTTCGGTGTTCGTCTTGCGTGGCATAATTACTTGATCTCCTTATGCAAAGTGTGGCGGCGGAGAGCCGGGTTGTATTTTTTCACTTCCAGCTTCTCCAATTGCAATTTTTTGTTGCGGCTGGTGGTGTAGCGCGACGGCGACTTGCCTTCTTTGCGCGCCTCGGTGCATTCAATGGTGATGGTTTCGCGTGCCATAAAATTTATTCTTTTTCTTTCGCTTCTTTTTGGTTTTCGGTTGGCGACTCGTCGTCGTCAGTTTCGACATCAGATACCGTGCCGACCGAATCTACGGTGCCAAGCGCGCCCAGGCGACGGGACTTCAGCGCCCCATCTTTTTCTAACTGCGCCTGCGCTTCGACTGTGAAACGTGTCCAAGGAATCGCTTCCAAGCGGATACGCGGGATGTTTTTCCCGGTCAATTCACAAACTCCGTAAGTCTTTCGTTCAATGCGTTTGAGTGCCTCTTCAATTTCAAACACCGCATCCTGATCGGATGACAACAGGCTCAAGGCAAAATCACGGTCGAAATTATCAGTGCCGGAATCCGCCATGTGCAAACTATAGCCGGGCAGTTCCTGGGCAGACTCTTTGGCTAGACCGCTCATCTGGTGCAGTAACTGGTTGCGCAGCTCAATCAAATTATTGTAAAACTTCTGCCACTCTGGCTTGACCTTCTTGGTTTCAATCGCATCGCCATTTTTTTTCATCGGGCGACCGAGAATGGACGCTGCAGTGGCCAATGCCGGCGTCTTACCGCGTGGCGCGGTTTTTTTGGTCTCTTTTTTCTTAGCTGTCACAAATTCAATTTGGTTCACGGACGAATCCGCCTAACTAGAGCGCGGGAATCTATCAAAGGATGCCAAATACGCCACACAAATTTTTGAAAATTTTCGGCGGCTGCGGTGTGTTTACACGGAGGTCAGGTGTTCATGGACCTTTTTGTGGGCGCTGCAAAAAGCGAGTGCCTGCATTTGGGCTTTGGTTTTCCATTTTCCACTGACCTTTCCTTGAGTTTTTGGTAATGAAACCACAAATGCCTCGAGCGTGATTCGATAACGTGTGATGGAATGCTTCACCTCGCAAAGCCGTTTCAGATTTACACCGCGCGGGTTGGCAACACGCAACGTATCCAAATCAGCAAAGACCTCCGCTGGGTCGTCGGAATTCAGCCCGACTTCGGCGTTCGGAAATTCCCAAAGGTGTGCGTTTACAATTCCCACGGGCCGTTGCCGCACTAGGAATTTTCCATCGCGCTCGATTACAAATGCCATGAAACGCCGAGACGTAGCAGCTTCACGTTTATCGAGATTCGGAAGTTCCTCTGTGCGCCCTTCCTTGAAAGCCGCACAGAATGCTTTGACCGGACAGGTCGGGCATTGTGGATTGCGTGGCGTACAGTGCGTGGCCCCAAACTCCATCAATGACTGATTCAAGAAAGAGCAGGAATTATTTTCGCGCAAAGCCTGAGAGACCGCGAAGGCTGGAAAAGTTTTACTTTGCGAGCCTTGCGCCTTTGCATGAGTCACCAGTTCTTCCGCTAGCTTCCAAAGCCTGCTGTTAGTTTCTTTTTCTTTGGTGTTTTCCGCGATGCCAAATATCCGTGTCAGAATACGGATGACGTTGCCATCAAGAATTGGCGTCGGCTGGTTGAATGCGATGCTGCAAATTGCGCCGGCGGTGTAGCGCCCGATGCCGGGTAGCGCGATCACTTCGTCATAATGTTCAGGAAACTTGCCGCCGTGCTGCGAAATTATTTGCTGGGCGGCCTTCTGCAAATTACGGACGCGGGTGTAGTAGCCAAGCCCTTCCCACAGCTTGTGAATTTTTTCTGAAGGTGCGCACGCCACGGCTTTAATCGTCGGCAGTTCACGCATCCAGCGTTCCCAAAAAGGTATCACAGTCTTTACCTGCGTCTGTTGCAGCATGATTTCGGAAACCCAGATTTCATAAGGGGCGCGCGTGCGCCGCCATGGAAGATCGCGGGCGTGGCTTGCAAACCAGTCCAACAACCGTATGACGAGTTGGGCAGATTTTGAGCTCTGGTGTATAGGCTTTGAAGTTTTTCCCATCAACTTATCGAGTCTATGACAAGTGACGTAAATCAGAAAACACAAAGCCGCCACGGTTTTCGTGGCGGCTTGTAATTAAATTAGCTCTCACTTCATTTGCGCCAGAATCTGGTCTGTGATGGCCTTTACCGCTGCTTCGGCTTCGGGGTCGAGGCCCAGGGTGGGTTCGGTGGACTGTGGAGTCTGGCAGGTAGCACCGGGGCGCCATTCGCCGCTATCGCAAAGTTCACATTCCTTCATGCCGATGCGCGGATCTACGAAGCCGAGGCTCTGCTTGATGTTAAGAATCTCTTTCATCTGCGGGCCGGTGAAAGTATTAATCGGTTTCCCGAGCTGACCAGCGACGACAATGGTGCGGCAGTAGGCCTCGATGATTTCCATGCGCCAGTAGGCTTCCTCGATATTGTTGTGGCTCCACGTCACGACGCCGTGATTAGCCATGAGGATAGTGTTATAATCGTCGGTCATGTCGGCAACCAGCTTGCCCATTTCCGGCGAACCGGGCGTGCGATACGGTGCGACGCCGACAGAGCAGAACACTTCGTATTCCGGCAGCATGCAAGTGGGCGGCGCCTGGCCGACCACCGCGAACGCTGTCGCATAGGGCGGATGACAATGGCAGGTGGCGACAGCTTTGGGCTGTTTCTTCATCATCTGCAAGTGCATGAGAATTTCGCTCGTGCGCTTTTTCGTTCCGCAAATCTGGTTGCCTTCAAAGTCCACCAGGCACATGTCGGACGGCTTGAGCGAACCTTTGCTGACGAGCGTGGGTGTGCAAATCGCGATGTCTTCGCCGACGCGGATGGCCATGTTGCCGCCGTTGCCATCTACATAGGCGCGTTTCCACAAGCGATGCCCCATCTCACAAATCTGTTCCTTTAAGCTGTGCGCGTATGGGGAATTGAAAAATGCTTCGAGCTCCGACTTCGGCGACTTGGAAGTGAGCTTTTTGGTCGGCGGAGAAAGTTTGTCCGTGTTGGCAGGCGTAGCGGCACTGCCGGTGGCGATGACGCGTGCCCCGTTGGTTTCAATGTCCTGCAACATCTCGCGCGCCGACGGCGTGACGATGGCATCAGTCGGAATGCTGATTCCCTTGCCGCTGCTGATCATTTCCTGAATATCCCGGACGCTGATAACTTGGCTCATAAATTTCTTCTTTGTAGCGGCGACTCGGTGGAGCGCCGCAATTTACTTCTTTAAGGTGGCGGCGGTCTGCCGACGCGCCACTACAAATTTAACCCTTCCACAGGTTGTAAAACATTTCATCCACCAACGCAGCGTTAATAGCGTCAATCGGCGGGGACACATCAAAAGGCTGTGCCGCTTCGGCGCCTTCTTCATAGCCAATTACATCGCCCACACCGCCACCCAAATTGTCATACACAACCAGACTTGGATCGCTACCCATGCTCGGCGCTGGATCAATGCCTCTGGCAAATTGCTCGCGGTTGAACGGACTGACCACCAGAAAACGCCCACCCTTCAGCAAGTCCACCGACTTGCTCAACGTGACACGGCCAATGACGGTTCCGAGTTTCAAATTCTCACTCCCGGTTCATGTTCATCCACGATGCCGGTGACAAGCCAGCGCACCGGGCTTTTGTCCACGCCCACCGCCTTGCGCGCCGCTTTGCCGTCTGAAGAAATAATCACCTGCTGGTGCATCCCAGCTCCGTGCGCGTCAATCGCAATGACCGGTGCGCCTTCCGGTTCACCACCTTTGCCAATCGGCTGGCAGATCACCAAACGCCACGCATCAAAACTCGGGTGTTTCCGAGTCGCCACGATATTGCCTTCGACGCGTGCAAGTAACATGACCTAGTAAATCCGTAGATTATCCACCATCACGCAGCGCCGGACGCGCGTGAACGTGCGGGGATTCGTGATGCCTTCGCCCGTGGGCGTGGCGATCGAGAAACTCAGATAACCTTCGCCGCCAAGGCCGAGGCCTGTCGCGGAAGAACCATTCTTCACGAACAAGGTCGTATCCATCGCACGCGCCATCTCGGTGATATTTTCGATGTCGTGCGAATGGATGATGGCCGTGTGCTTGTAATTGTGTTCGGATTGTAGCGAGCGTTCAATGCCTTCCTCGACGCTTTTTACGCGCACGATTGGAATCATAGGCATCATCTGTTCTTCCTGCACGAACGGGTGCATCGCATCGGTTTCGCCAAAGAGCAACTGCGTGCCAGCCGGAATATTCACACCAGCCGCCTGCGCCAGCACGGACGGATCTTTGCCGATGAAATCTTTGTTCGTGTGAGCGTGCGCGCAGCCGCCGCCCTGACCGGGCGTGATGGTGAACGCCGCTTTGGTCAGATTTTCCACCTGTGATGAATTCAATTTCACCGCGCCGTTTTCGGAAAGCTTCTGCATCAATTTGTCCGCGACCTGATCGAGCACGAACACTTGTTTTTCGCCGATGCACAAAAGATTGTTGTCGAACGAAGCACCCGCAATGATGGCTTTCGCCGCGCGATTGGCGCAGCAGGTGTCATCGACAAAGACCGGCGGATTGCCCGGACCGGCGCAGATGGCGCGTTTGCCAGTCTGCATTGCGGCTTTGACAACCATCGGTCCGCCAGTGACGAGTAGCAGACGCGTGTTTTCGTTTTTGCAAAGTGCGTTGAAAGAATCGAGCGTCGGCTTCTCGATGATGCACGCGATGTTTTCGATTCCCGTTTCACGATAAATCGCTTCGTTGTAAGCGCGCACGGCAATCGCCGCGCAACGCGCTGCGCTGGGATGCGCGTTGAAGACAACGGAATTTCCCGCCGCGCAGATGTTGACGATGTTGCCGCTCAGCGTGGGAATGGAATGCGTGCTGGGCGTGATCGCGCCGACGACGCCGAACGGAGTGAATTCCTCCAGCGTGATGCCGTGATCGCCACTGCGCGCATCGGGACGGAGCCAGTCCACGCCGGGAACGAGCTTGATGATCTGCAACTTGGCAATCTTGTGGTCGAGGCGTCCGATCTTCGTTTCTTCAAATTCGATTTTGCCCCATTGCTCGGCGTTCTTTTCCGAGAGCGTCTTGACGATTTCTTCGATCTTGCGGCGTGCGGCGATGCCTTTTTGCTTCAACTGCAAGAACGATTCCTGCGCAGCTTCACAAGCTTCTTCAGCCGTCGCAAATACGCCAAACTTGCCACGCAACGCTGGAGCAGGTGACGTTTTCTTCATGCTGCAACCGCATGACTCCGATTTGGTTGCTGGCGCAGCCGGAGCAGGGGAGGTCGACTTGGTAGACGCGTTCGCATTCCCTCCGAGTTTGCCCAGCACTTCGGAAACCACGTCACGGATTAAATTTTCGTTCACGGCGCTCATATTTTTTCAGGCCTCGTATTCATCACGAATGAAACACGGAATTATTATCTGTGTTCAATCCGTGTTTCATCTTGGGCTAAACATTTTTTGCACTAAAGATTTGCTTGCCGAACACATCCACGCTGTCCACGAGGCCAATGATAACGGCGTCAACCGGCGCGTCTTTCATCCCGGGCGCGAGGCGCGCGGAACTTCCCTGACAGAACAAAACTAATTCACCTTCGCCAGCGCCGAGCGCATCCACTGCCACGATGGTGTTTGCTCCGGGACGAAATTTCGTCGGGTCTTTTTCATCCACGAGCTGCGGACGGAGCAGCAAGAGTTTACGACCCGACATATTCGGATCTTTCTTGGTGGCGACCACCTGGCCTTCGACTTTGGCGAGGAACATAGTTTTATTGGCAAAGACGAATTGCGGCTCGTCCCGGTTTTGCAGGCGGCGCGGTGGCGGCGCCTGCCGGATTACTTTTTCTTGGGCAACACCGCTTCCACATCCGCGTGCGGACG
>CAINDH010000172.1 GCA_903847285.1 uncultured Verrucomicrobia subdivision 3 bacterium
CGTCACTGGATCGTAATGCGGAAACTCATCAAGTATCCGCCGCGCATTTTCAACGTGAACTGGTTTCGAAAAGATGCCGACGGCACATTTCTTTGGCCCGGCTTCGGAGAAAATATGCGCGTGTTGAAATGGATCATCTCGCGCTGTCAGGGACGCGGCAATGCGATGGAGACTCCGCTCGGCTGGGTGCCAGAGGCGAAAGATTTTGATCTTGCCGGCCTCGCGGATTATTCGCCTGAAAAATTTGACCGCGTGCAAACAATCAACTACGACGACTGGCGGCGCGAACTATTGCAACAGGACGAGCTGTTCATGAAAATCTATTCACATTTACCGAAGGAATTGATTTTTCAGCGGGAATTGCTGGTGGCGCGGTTGTAGCGCTATCAATTTTCTGGTTTAGAAAATTGAAAACCGCGCAAGCCCGCTTGTGGATTCTGTCCCTGCGTCATGGCAAACAAGCGCCGGCCAAGCTCATGCGCCAAAACATTCAACTCATTGGCTTCCTGAGGCGGGAGAAAACGTGCGTTATTGTTTTCAAACAATGCAATCCAGTTCCAAAAATGCTCTGGCTGTAAACCCAGGCTCATGTGAGCCCGAGCAAAACCGCCTTGGTAACGCGATTGTCCACCCGCTTGTAGCGCCCAGAAATCCGTGATTTTCTCCAGATGCGCCGGCCAATCCTGAATGTGTGCATTAAAAATTGGCTCGAGGATTTCGTGCTGCCTCACGTCTGCGTAAAACGGCTTAATGAGTTTTAAAATGCCGTCGTGACCGCCGATCCTTTCGTAGAGTGAGGCTTCCGTTTTCATTCAGATCAGTGGTGATTCAGATATTCACGCAGCCCGTTCAGAAACATTTGCACTGCGAGCATCACCAGCAACATACCCATCAAACGTTCAACTGCGCGCGAACCGTGTTGTTTCAATACTCGCATGATGATAGGTGCCGACAGTAGCGTGAAAAATGAAATCGCCCACGCGATCAACACCGCCCACAGCGCCGTCAAGGTTCCGCCAGGTTTGCTGGTGATTAAAATGATTGTCGCCAGCGTGGAGGGGCCGGCAATCAGCGGAGTTGCCAATGGAACAATGAACGGCTCCGGCTCTGCTTCATCAGCGTGATTTGACCGCCGTCCCTTGCCAGGAAGAATCATTTCAAGTGCCACCATAAACAGAACAATTCCTCCAGCCATTGTCACCGCTTCCTGCTGAATGCCTAAAATCCCTGTCACGTTACGGCCCAAAAAAACGAACGCCAGCATGATGCCCATCGCAAAAAATAATTCGCGGAGGACGATTGCGCGCCGCCGATGTTCGGGAATCGGTTGGAGAATAGAAATGAACGCAGGCACATTCCCGAGCGGGTCGGTGGTGAGCACCAGCAATCCGATGGCTGAAATAAGTTCCATAATGGTCTAGTGTTTTGATTCTTTCGCCGCGCCGGATTCAGCCGCCAGCAGATCACCTTCGCCCAGCTTGCGCTTGAACAATTCCAGCACCAGACCGTAACACGTAAACGCCAGTTCCGCATCGTAACGCTGACCTTCGTCACGAATGAACGCGTGCTGGCCGTTGAACTCGTGCCAGCTGAAATTAAGTCCGGCGTCGGTCATGGCGTTGTAAATCAGTGAACGGCCTTCGCGCGGAACGTGTGGGTCTTGCTTGCCCCAGATCATAAGCAAATCGCCTTGGATGTCTTTTAAGCGGTCGAGTGAATTATCCACCATGCCTTTGCCGAGGCTGCGCTTGTGGATGTCCGTCGCGTAGAAACAAACGCCCGCGCGCACTTCCGGATTCGTCGCCGCGCGAAACGCCAGATGCCCGCCCAAGCACATGCCCATGACGCCGAGTTTGCCGGTGCACGCGGAATACGATTTTAAAAAGGCCAAGGCCGCACGCGCATCGTCATCGTAGCTGGCGATGGTTTTGGATGTCTTGAGATTGTTCCCCTGCTCCGCTCCGGCGGTGTCGTAAGCCAGCACGGTTCCAGCGGGCAGAAACTCATGATAAACCTCTGGCACTGCGACCACAAAACCATGCCCGGCAAGAATCGCTGCCGTGCGACGGATGGGTTCGGTGATCTGAAAAATCTCCGAGAACAACACGATGCCCGGATATTTTCCTGGCGTGACCGGACGGAGGATCGCCGTGCGCATCAGACCAGTTGATGTCGGAAGATCAACAGATTCGTGTTGGATGATCATAAAAAATTCCTATCACTTTCCACCGGGTAAACAAATATTCACTTATCACTGACTGCCCGAAATTCCTCAGCCGAGTCTTTGAGTTCTAACGTGCGAAAATTTTTTACACGGTGAAACGTCAGATAGTTCGCATCGTGCTGGATTGCAGCCCCGCCGTCAGCGTCGTCGAATGCGGTGCGACAGACGACCGCCAAATCATCGCCGCCAAACTGCCAGTCGGCATATTGAAATGCGTGTCTGTCCGGATCGGGATGATACAGGACGACGCAACGAGTCGTCCAATGCCGTAGGTCCGGCGAACTAGTCAGCGCGAGCGTGTTGCGAGCGCGCTCGGTATTCCTGCCCGCGTGCATTGGCGGCACGACATTAGCCAGCGTCCAATAGCGATGACTGGTTTCGTCGTAACGGATGGTGAACTTTTTACATCCGCCGGGAAAATCAATGAAGTCATTCGTAGGATTGAATGTGCTCCGCTGACCATCATCGCTGACTTCAAGAAT
Source organism: uncultured Verrucomicrobia subdivision 3 bacterium (assembly GCA_903847285.1). The sequence goes on from CAINDH010000172.1 coordinate 2,707, forward strand.
CGCCGCCTTTTCCGGAAGGCCACGATGATCTACACGCAACACGTCTACGATTTTTCCATCCGGCGCGACGACGGCATTGCCTTCCAGCCATCCGCCAAAATGTCCGCCGAGATAATTCGTATCAAACCCCATTCGGCTGCTGCTCGTCCAGTTTGTCGCCTGTAAAAGATCAGATGCTTCCGGGGCCGATATCACGAACGCGCGAAATTCTTTTCCCCAGCCACCGCCGCCCATGGCGTCTTCCATGGCGCGCCAGATGCGCCCGTTGTGAGTTATCACCGGAACTGGCGCAGTGTGGTAACGCCCGTTGTTCAGCAACACGCCTGAGTTCCCGTCATGAGCCTTCGTCCAAGTGCGACCGCCATCGGTGGAACGCCGGATGACCACGAAACCATATTCGCGGCTTGTGCCCATCAGATACAGCGCGCCACGATAGACAAACAACGATGACCAATACTGGCCCGACACTTCCGCAAGTGGCTGCCATACTCCTCCGCGATTGGTGGAAACAAAAAGCGCGGTGTGATCCCTCGTGGTCCCGCTGCCGAAGGAATCGTGCGACGCCACATAAGTGCCATCCGCAAGAATGGCAAGGCTGGGCGAGCCGATGAAATGTTTTGATTTCGCTGGGCGATGATCAATCACCACCCCGGGAACCTGAGCTGCGGTTAGGGAAGAAACACCATCACCACACCGGCCTGTATTAAAAGCCGCCCCGATAAGCAGGATGGCAAAGAAAAATAGGCCGCGGCGCATGATGGTTATGTGAGCAAACTCTTCGCCTTCGCGAGCGCCTCATCCAACTTGCTCGCGTCCTTGCCGCCGCCGCGGGCGTTGTCCGGCTTGCCGCCGCCTTTGCCGCCGACGATGGGCGCGATGGTCTGGATGATTTTGCCCGCTTGAACTTTCGCGGTGAAATCCGCCGAGACGGACGCGATCAACGTCACCGCGCCGTTCGCCGCGCCGCCGAGGACCACCACGCCTTTGAACTGGCTCTTGAGCGAGTCCGCAATGGCTTGCAACGTATCGCCGTCGTTTGCGCCAAGGTTGACGATGATGGCGGGAATGCCGTTGATAGTTTCCGCTTTAGCCACTAAATCTTTGGCGCTGCCCGCGGCTTCGCGCTGCTGCGCGGACTTGAGCGCCTTCTCGAATTCTTTCTGCTGCGCAAGCAAGGCTTCGACTTTCTTTTCCAACTCGCCGACGGGTGAATTAATTTTGCCGGCGATGCTGCGGATGAGTTGCAACTGCTCGTTCGCCAAGCCGTAAGCGGTCAGACCGGCCACGGCTTCGATACGACGAACGCCAGCGGCCACAGCGGCTTCGCTGACGATGCGGAACAAACCGATTTCGCCGGTCGCGCGCGTGTGCGTGCCGCCGCAAAGTTCCATGGAATAGCCGTCGAGCTTGTGCGCTGCGCCGCCGATTTGGACGACGCGGACGGTGTCGCCGTATTTATCGCCGAAGAATTGCATCACGTCCTTGCGGCTCTTCACGTCGGCGTGCGTGACTTCGGTCCACGAGACGCCGGCGTTTTCGAGGATGCGTTCGTTGACGAGCTTCTCGATGTCGGCGACCTGCGCGGGCGTGAGCGGCGCGCTGTTGAAGTCGAAGGTCAACTTGTCGGGGCCGACGAATGAACCTTTCTGCGACGCTTCTTTGCTGGCGACTTCGTGCAATGCCCAATGCAGCAAATGCGTGACGGTGTGATGGCGTTGGATCGCATCGCGGCGGGATTTCTCAACGGCGAGCGTAACGCCAACGCCGACTGCGGGAGCATCGCCGCCTTCGACGAAGTGCAGGAAGGTGTTGCCGGACTTTTGCGTGTTGGTGACGCGCCAGAGCTGGCCGCTGCCGGTCAACTCGCCGGTGTCGCCGACCTGACCGCCCATTTCGGCGTAGCACGCGCTAGAGTCGAGGATGACGGCCGTCTTGTCTTTGAGCGAAACGACTTCCACGACTTTGGCCTGAACCGACAAGTCGTCGTAGCCGACGAACTTCGTGGGCGTGGTGGTTTCGATTTGCGAGAGCGAAATGACTTCTTTCTTCTGCGCGGCGCGGGCACGGGCCTTTTGCTCATCCATCAATTTGTTAAAACCATCAACATCGACTCCTAAATTTTGTTCACGCGCCATCAACTGGGTCAAATCCAATGGAAATCCATACGTATCATAAAGTTTGAAGGCTGCTTCACCGGAAATCTTAATAGAAAGATCAAGTTTGCTTTGAGCAAACAAACCGATGCTCTGAGCGCTTTTAAGGATTTCCTTTTGCTTTTCGGACATTCCACTTTCGAGGTCATCCATCATCTTTCTGAAATGCTCTGCGGGATTGACGTTCAGCATTTGCTGCAAAGCTTGTTTGTCCGCAGGAGTTCTGGAGTCGTAAAACTCCTGAACGGTTTCACCAAGGTTTAGCGTGTAAATCCGTGTGCCGGTATCCAACGTCTTGTTAAACGCCTCTTCCTCGCGGCGGATGACATCTTGAACAATTTTTTTACGGGCGCGAACCTCAGGAAAAATGTCGCCGAAATTTTCAACCAAGATGTCTACGAGCTTATAGAAAAACGGCTCTTTGAAACCCAGCGTGCGACCGTAGCGCACGGCGCGACGCAGGATGCGGCGAAGCACATAATTACGTTCGCCATTACCAGGCTCAATTCCGTCGGCGATGGAAAAGCTCAGCGTGCGGATGTGGTCGGCGATGACACGGAACGCGACGTCTACTTTCTCCTGCTCGGTGTCGCCGGTGCTGCCCGCTTTCGGGAGCGTGGAGCCGTATTTCTTGCCGCTCAATTTTTCGATGGCGTCGAAGATCGGGCGGAAGATGTCTGTCTCGTAGTTGGAAATCTTGGCGTTCTGGAAATCGGTCAGGTTCTTCGTGCCTTGGATGATGCTAGTGACGCGTTCGAAGCCCATGCCGGTGTCCACGTGCTGCGCAGGCAGCGGCGAGAACGTGCCGTCGGGATTGGCGTTGTATTGGATGAAGACGTTGTTCCAGATCTCGATGCAGCGGGCGTCGGAGCCGTTGACGAGTTTGGAACCAGCGATCTGTTCTTCCATGCTGGTCTCGCGCGGACCGGGGCGCAGGTCCACGTGGATTTCGGTGCAGGGACCACACGGGCCGGTTTCGCCCATCATCCAGAAATTATCTTTCTTGCCGCCGTTGACGATGTGGATGGCGGGATCAAGACCAA
>CAINDH010000173.1 GCA_903847285.1 uncultured Verrucomicrobia subdivision 3 bacterium
CATCATCACCGCCTGCACAAGCACGAACGCACCGAAGCCGATGTAAGTGCGCTTCTTACCGAAGAGTTTCCAAAGTTCGTTTTTGAGCTGCGCGAAGAACATGATTTAATTTCCCCCCTCTGGTTTCTGTTTGATCAGTCCCAGATAAAAATCTTCCAGCGTCTGCTCATGCTGCCAGATGCCTTCCACGAAAACATTCGCGCCAACGAGTAGCTTCGTCGCTTCGGCAATCGTCCTGCCTTCGCCTAGCGAAATATATTTTCCATCAGACGCGTCTGTGATGATTCCGCGCTCGCGCAGCAACGCCGTCGCCGCTGAAAAATCTGGCGTCCGCAATTGAACTCGTCCGCGCGTGGCTTTCACATCGGCGATGAGTCCCTCAAAAACTTTCTGCCCCTGATTCAGCACCGCGATGCGCGTGCAGAGCTGCTCCACTTCCGCTAACTGATGCGACGACAGCAGAATCGTAAGCCCCAATTCACGATGCAGCCGCGCGATGGTGTGGCGCATCTCCGCGATACCTTCGGGGTCAAGGCCGTTGCCCGGCTCATCGAGAATCAGCAGCTCCGGCTGCGGCAACAAGGCTTGAGCCAACGCTAGCCGCGCGCGCATCCCGTGTGAATAGGTTTTGACCGGCGACCGCTCGCGGCCCGTCAGCCCAACCCATTCCACAACTTCGCGGATGCGTGCTGCTGAAGTCGGTGCAGAGTATTGGCTCAAGATTTCCAGGTTGCGCCAGCCGGTGAGATAATCATAAAACGCCGGCGCTTCAAAAATCGCGCCGACTTTTTGCAACGCCTGCGCGCGATGCGTCGTCACATCGTGGCCGCAGACCTTCACCTCGCCGAGCGTCGGCCAGACTTGGCCGAGCATCATTCCGATAGCCGTGCTTTTACCCGCGCCGTTGTGTCCCAGCAGCCCGAACATTTCGCCGCGCGGAACCGCGAGCGTGAGATTGTTCACCGCGACGCGCCCGCCGAACTTTTTTTGAACTGCCGTCAGCGAAATCATTTTTGAAGCGTCCCTTCAATGGCTAGTAAATTTTTGATGTGACCGTCCGCGTAGAGATAATTCACCGCCTTGCTTGGCCCGCGCGCCGCATGGAAATTTTCCTTGTCGAAGAAAACCGGGATCGCGTGCGGATCAAAGTTCATCCCGAATACCACCAGCTTGTCCGCGCGCTGGCCGTTCAACAAGCTGTTCCAGGAATAGCTCGAGCCCGTCGTCTCAAAAATTTCGGTGCCGTCAGACGGACAGCGCAGCACGTTGGTGTTGCCGAGATCCGTTTTCAAGACCACTTCCACGCTCGGCAGCGCATTCGTCACCGGCTGGTTCGTGCCGACGCCGGCGGCACGGTCGCGCATCACCGGCAGACGGTTGTTGTTGCCGTCCACATAGGCCTGCAAGGCGATACCGATCTGGTGCAGGTTGCTGATGCAAACTGTCGAGCGGCCCGATTCCTTCGCTCGCCCCAGCACCGGCAACAGCATCGCAGCCAGAATCGCGATGATGGCGATGACCACAAGAAGTTCGATCAATGTGAAAGCTAGCGCAGTTTTCATGGTCGTGGCCCGCCGCGCAACATCCGGCCCGATTCCATTTGGCGCTGCATCTCCTCGAGCAAGGGTGCGAGTTCCGCTTTGGTCTGCGCCGAGCTTTGGCTGTAAAAAGAATTCAAACCGATCGAACGGATCTTTGCTTCCAGTTCCGGACTGATGGGCGGGGGCGCGTTCTTGCCGCGCATGGCCGGATCCCTCGCCGCATTTTGTCCGCGCAGATTTGTCATCGCGGTATCGATCATGTGCCGCCGTTTATCATCCGGCATCTGTTCAAACGCCCCGATCATCTGCTTGAAACCTGTCGGCATCGTCGCCTCGATGAATTCCGCCTTCTCCTCTTCCGTCATGTTCGCGAACCAATCCTTCATCAGCTTGTCGCCGCGCAGCTTTTGCCGCTCCTCGTAGGAAAGAGCGTTGAGCTTATCCTCCAGATCTTTCAACGCCCACGCCCGCGCGTCACCCGCCAGCTTATTGAAATCCACTGCTTCCACAGACGCGCGCACCTTATCCGCCGTCATCTTGCGCGTCTCCAGATACCAACGCCCCGCCATCGCCACCAGCCAGATGGCGACGATGGATACGACCGCCCAAATGACAAAGCGATAGCGTTGGCTGAACATAATTGGATTCTACCCCCACCCATGCGGCGTGTGCGATGTTAAAAAGCCCCATAAACCCTTCGTCACGTTTGATTTTTCAAAATCGTTTTGCTCGCGTCCTTCGCGCCAGCTAATCTAGACCCCATGTCGTTGACAAAAAATCTTTTGGCCCATCCTGATGAATTCCGCAACCGCCACATCGGCCCGAACGCCGCCGAGACCGCCGCCATGCTCAAGGCGGTCGGCTACGATTCCGTGGATGCGCTGACGGACGCCGCCGTGCCGAAATCCATCCGCCTGCCGCAACAGCTGAATCTCCCCGCACCCGCCTCTGAATTTGAAGCGCTCGCCGAACTCCGCCGCATCGCCGGCGAGAATAAAGTGTTCCGCTCGTTCATCGGCATGGGTTATTACGACACCATCACGCCGCCCGTCATCCAGCGTAACGTCCTAGAAAATCCCGGCTGGTATACGCAATACACACCTTACCAAGCCGAGATCTCCCAAGGCCGTCTTGAAGCGCTTCTGAATTTCCAAACGCTCGCCAGTGAACTCACCGGCCTTGATATCGCCAACGCCTCCATGCTCGACGAAGCCACCGCGGCCGCCGAAGCCATGACCATGTCCGCGCGGTTGAAAGACGGACGCAACGTCTTCTTTGTCTCTGAAACCTGTCATCCGCAGACCATCGAAGTCGTTCGCGCCCGCGCCGAGGCGTTGAAGATCGAAGTCGTCATCGGCAATCACGAAGATTTTTCGTTCAGCGAAAACGTGTTCGGCGCGCTCGTGCAATATCCCGACACGTTCGGCGCGATCCACGATTATTCCGGCTTCACCGCGAAAGCACACGCCGCGGGTGCGATCGTCACTGTCGCCACCGATCTGCTCGCACTCACACTCATCAAGCCGCCGGGCGAATTCGGCGCGGACATCGCCGTCGGCAGCGCGCAACGTTTCGGCGTGCCGCTCGGTTACGGCGGACCGCACGCCGCCTTCTTCGCCACGAAGGATGAATTCAAGCGCCAGATGCCTGGCCGCATCGTTGGTGTCTCCAAAGACGCGCGCGGCAAGCCTGCCATGCGTCTTGCACTCGGCACCCGCGAACAACACATTCGCCGCGAGAAGGCCACGAGCAACATCTGCACCGCGCAGGCGCTCCTCGCCAACATGGCTTCGCTCTACGCCTGTTATCACGGGCCGGAGGGATTGAAAGCGATTGCTAAGCGCGTGAATCTTCTCACGCAAATCCTCGCCGGAGTTTTGACCGCGTTGGGCCACAAGGTTTCTGCGCATAGCTTTTTTGACACGATCAGTATTGAACTTGCGGGCAAATCGGCCTCGGAAATCTTGAAAGCCGCCGAAGCTCACCAAGTGAACTTGCGCGTGATCAATGAAAAGACCATTGGCATTTCGCTCGATGAAACAACCACGAAAAGTGACGTCGAGAAATTAATTCAAATCATCAATGGCGACAAAGCGCCAGTTTTCAATATTGCGAATATTGTTTCAGGATCGGTAGCCGGCATCGAAGATTCAGCATTCGTGCCTCCTTCCATCTTTAACCATTTCCGCACCAGCAAATTCCTGCAGCACGCCGTCTTCAATCGTTACCACTCCGAGACCGAGATGCTGCGTTACATCAAGCGGCTCGAATCGCGCGACCTCTCGCTCACGGCCTCGATGATTCCGCTTGGCTCGTGCACGATGAAGCTCAACGCGGCGGCGGAAATGTTCCCCGTGTCGTGGCCCGAGTTCGCGAGGATCCATCCGTTCGCGCCGACGAAGCAGACGCGGGGCTATCAAAAGTTATTTTCCCAGCTCGAAACCTGGCTTGCTGAAATCACCGGGTTCGCTGGCATTTCGCTCCAGCCCAACGCTGGTTCGCAGGGCGAATACGCCGGACTTCTGGTAATTGCCGCTTACCACGCATCGCGCAATGAGCCCCACCGGAAGGTGTGTTTGATTCCCACCTCCGCGCACGGCACAAACCCCGCCAGCGCAGTGATGGCCGGCATGAAAGTCGTCGCCATCGGGTGCGACACGAATGGCAACATTGACGTCGCCGATTTGAAATCCAAAGCCGAGGCGCACAAAGCTGACTTGTCGTGCCTGATGATTACCTATCCGTCCACGCACGGCGTGTTCGAGGAAACCATCCGCGAGATCTGCGACATCATCCACGCGAACGGTGGGCAGGTTTACATGGACGGCGCGAACATGAACGCGCAAGTCGGCCTCACCAGCCCAGGGTTCATCGGCGCGGACATCTGCCATTTGAATCTGCACAAAACGTTTTGCATCCCGCACGGCGGCGGCGGACCGGGCGTCGGACCGATCGGCGTGGCGGAACAGCTCGTGGAATTTCTGCCCGGCCACAACGTCATCAATCTCGGCGGCGAAAGTCCCATCGGCGCCGTCAGTGCCGCGCCGTGGGGCAGCGCGAGCATTCTCACCATCTCGTGGATGTATATCGCGATGATGGGCGCGGACGGACTCACCGAGGCGACGAAGATTGCCATCCTCAACGCGAATTACATTTCCAATCGCTTAGAGAAATATTTCCCGACGCTCTACCGCAGCAATGGCCTCGTCGCGCACGAATGCATCCTCGACCTGCGCGCCTTCCACAAGACCACCGCCGAGGACGTGGCGAAGCGGCTGATGGATTACGGCTTTCACGCGCCGACGCTCTCGTGGCCCGTCGCTGGCACGCTCATGGTCGAACCCACCGAAAGCGAATCCCAATACGAACTCGACCGCTTTTGTGGCGCAATGATCTCCATCCACGCGGAAATGGTCGCTATTGAAAACGGCACTGCTGACGCGAAGAATAATCTGCTCAAGAATGCCCCGCATACCGCGGACCAAATCGCCAGCGACGCGTGGAATCGACCTTACAGCCGCGAAGCCGCGGCGTTCCCGGCCAAAAGCCTGCACGACTACAAATTCTGGCCGCACGTCGCCCGCGTGGATAATGTATTCGGCGACCGCAACCCCGTGTGTTCGTGCGTGGGGATGGAAGCGTATCAAAGCTGAACCACGGAGGCGCAGAGACACAAAGTTTATTGGCCACAGATTCATACAGTTGAAACACGGATGAAAAAAACCTTGTATGCCAAGGTATGAGACCACATTTGAAGTCGAGTCAAAGACGTATGCTGCGATTTTTCATACAGCATGGCATCTGCTCGACATGGCAATGAAACACGAGACAGGCAGGTTGTTGAACCTTCAAGCAGCAACAGTGTTCTTTGCGTTTACGTTTGAGGCTTACCTAAACCATGTTGGGTCGGAGGAAATCGAATTTTGGGATGAGATTGAGCGAATTTCATATCAGAAGAAACTTTCCGTTCTAAGCAAACAACTAGGTTTTGCGAAAGATCTTTCAAAACCACCATTGAAAACCATCCTAGAGCTGTTCAAACTTCGTGATGCACTTGCACATGGCCGAACGGAAAACACGAAGAGCAAGGTAAAGAGGTCAGCGCTTCCACCTCACGACGCGGTTTGCTATTTGCTTCCAGCAGAAAAATTGACCACTGAAGTAGTTCGTTGTTATCACGATGGGGTTCAAGCCGCGATTGAGTTAATCAATTCGGCCCGCACAAAGCCGGATAAGTTCTTGTGGAATCAAGGCTCGCGGAGTGCCGTCACAAGCACAGTTCAATAGTCGCCTTATTTATATCTGTGTTTCATCTGTGACAATCTATGGCTTAATAAACTGAGTTTCTATGATTCAATTTTGCTGCCGATTCGCACCAGCGCCCGGGAAACCATTTAGTGTGTTGATCGCCTTGCCGACCGAAATACGTGACGCGTTGGCCTCGCAGAAAGGCGAAATATCTTTGCACGCCCGCCTGCATCGCGCTCCGGGTGAAATCGCGGAACTTCTGGCCGTGGCGATGACTGTCGAGGATGGCGGCCTATGAACTGGTAAAAACCAAGGTTTTTCGCCTAAAAAGCGCATTTTCCCAAGTTTTGGTCGTTTTTCCAGACTTGCGGACAACGTTTCCTAGTCAGCGGACGACATTCCCTTGTCAGCCGATGAAGGTTTTCATGGCTGACGAGGTGGAGAATATTGTCGTCTCCTCATTTGGTCTAGTTTGCACTGATTTGCTTGAGCCGTTGGCGGGCTATCCCTAGTATGCGGCGACTTCTCCGGAGACTGTATGAACACTGAACATGCCGAACTCCTGCAACGGTTGAACCACTTCAACCTGGATGCCCCCGATGCCACGTTCCCGTTCTCCAGTCGTTTGGCTAAGGAAAATCAATGGTCGCCCGCCTACGCTCGACGCGTGATCGAGGAATACAAACGCTTCGCCTTTCTCGCCGTGGCGGCGGGGCATCCGGTTTCGCCTTCGGAGGATGTGGACCAAGCGTGGCATCTGCACCTGACCTATTCGCAAAATTACTGGCGCGTGTTCTGCCCGGATGTGTTGCAAAAACCATTTCATCATTCGCCGACGAAAGGTGGCGCGAATGAACATTCCAAATTCAACGATTGGTATGCGCGGACACTTGCCAGCTACGAACACTTCTTCGGCGAACCACCGCCGGCCGACATCTGGCCTTCTCTGGAATCACGCCAGCAGACACGGCAACATTTTGTGCGCGTGGATCGGGAAACCCATTGGGTCATCCGCAAACCGGAGTGGCGCATCCATCCGCAGTTCGTCGGTGCGACCGGATTGATTCTTCTGACGCTCTGCGGCACGGGCGCGATGTTCGCCAACGGCATCAACCCGCTCGACTGGCGCGGACCGGACTTTCTCGCGTTTTTCATTCTCTTGTTCGGAGTGTGCCTGTGTCTGGCGTTTTGGTTGAGAGGACGGCTGCGCGTGCCAACGGCGGATGGTGATCTGCCGGTTCTGAATCTGTCAGCGTATGAACTGGCGTATCTGAACGGTGGGAAAATCCTGACGGTGAACACCGCCATCGCCAACCTTGTCCGGCAACGGATTTTATTTTTGGACGCGAAGGAAAAACGGCTGCTTCCAGGAAATCAGAAACCCGGTGAACTGAGTGAATTGGAACGAGTGATCTGCACCGCCGTTGCGCGTCCGGGCGGCGAAAAGATCGGTGAAGTGCGGGTGGCAGCAAAAACGATCGTCGGAGAGATTTCCGAACAGCTAAAAGCTTTAGGCGTCGTCGTCGATGACATGCAAGCTCGCAAAGCGATATGGCTTCCCCTTTTGATAGCGTTCACACCGATCGCCCTCGGCGGGATCAAACTCTTCGTCGGTATCAACCGCGGAAAGCCCGTCGGATTTTTGGTAGCCCTGATGTTCATCAGCCTCATCATCAGTCTGATTGCACTGGCGCGTCGGCCATTGCGTTCGCGTCTAGGCGACGCCGTGCTGAAACATCGTCAATCCGAGCAAGGCAACTTGAAAGATTCGCTCGGAGATAATTCAATGAACCCGATGCTCTTCGCCACCGGCATTGGACTTTTTGGCATGGCTGCGCTGGATAACACGCCTTGGAATAATCTTAAAAAAGATCTGCGACCTCCCGGCGGATCCAGCAGCGGGTGCGGAAGTTCCTGCGGAAGCAGTTGCGGCGGCGGCTGTGGTGGAGGTTGCGGTGGGTGCGGTGGCGGCGGCGATTGATCAGCCAATTTTCCAACCCATTTCGTTCACGCGACGGATTCCCACTTCGGCCATCTCTAACCTGTCTAGCCACAGATAAAACATTTGCCCGTGCGGATCACTCCGGCTCGCACTCAAGGTTTTTCACCGAGGAATAAATTCAGCATGTGCCATGGCCTTCGGCCGAGTCTTCGATGCTGAGTTCGATGATTGGCCTGCTACCTTACTTTGCTGCGGGAGCAGGTTTGTATCGCGTTGAATTTTGTTTTTCATAAACTGCGGCGGTTCGCTTTGAACAAATATGTCTCCCCAAGTATCAGCCGAATTTGTCCGCAGTCAGATGCCCGAGAGCGGCCTATTCGCCGGGCTGGAATGGCGCGTCTCTCCGACTCCGTTTCCGCTAGGCGAAAAGTTGGCGGAGGAAATTGATTCTTTGGGGCGGGTGCTGTTGCAATTTTATCGCGCCGCCAATCTGCTCTATCGCAAAAGCGTCGAGGGCAAACAGCCGGAGTGGGTTGCGCGCTGGCTCGATCTTGGCAAGCCCGCCGAACTCATCGCGATGCAGCGCTCGGCGGCATTCAAGAACGATGTGCCGCGCGTGATCCGTCCGGACATTTTGCTGAAAGAAACTGGTTTTAGCATCACGGAGTTGGATTCTGTGCCGGGCGGCATCGGGCTGACTGGGTGGTTGAACCAGACATATTCAAGACCTGAAATTGGAAACCTGAAACCAGAAATTCTGGGCGGTGCGGACGGAATGTTGCGCGGGTTTGAAAGTATTTTCGGCGATGCGAAACGCGTTCGCCTCATCATCTCGGAAGAAGCTAAAACTTACCGGCCAGAAATGGAATGGGTGGCTGCGCAACTAGGTTCACGCTTTACGGTTCACGATTCGGAATTTGACGACTTCGTGGAGGGCGATGCCGTTTACCGATTTTTTGAGTTGTTCGATTTGCCGAACGTGGCGAATGCGCGAAAGATATTTGAGCTCGCGGCGGATAAGAAAATTCGCCTCACGCCGCCGCCCAAGCCGCTGTTCGAGGAAAAGATGCTATTCGCGTTGCTGTGGAATCGGAACCTGCAGCATTTTTGGCGGCAGGAGTTGGGCGCAGGTTTTCTTGTCCGGCTCAAAAAAATTATTCCCTACACTTGGCTTGTGGATCCAACGCCGTTGCCGCCGCACGCCGCTATCCCCGAACTGAACCTCACGGACTGGACGCAGCTTAGTGCTATGTCGCAGAAGGAGCGCGATTTGATTTTGAAGGTGTCTGGTTTTTCGGAGAACGCCTGGGGCGCACGTGGAGTTTTTCTTGGCAGCGATTTGCCGCTGGCCGATTGGAGCGTGGCGGTGGATGCGGCTCTGAAAAATTTTGAAACGTCGCCGAGCGTGTTGCAGCGTTTCCATAAACCGAAGGTGGTCGAGAGCAGCTGGTTTAATTTCACCAAAAACGAAGTCGTGCCTATGCCGGGGCGGGCGCGACTTTGTCCCTATTATTTTGTCAGCGGGGAAGGGGATGCGATGCGTCCGACGCTCGGTGGTGTGCTGGCGACGATTGTTCCAGCTGATAAAAAAATTGTTCACGGGATGTCGGACGCGGTGCTGTCGCCGTGTTCGATTTGAGGCTTCGAGAAAGTGGAGCCAGCTGTCGGGATTGAACCGACGACCGACGGTTTACAAAACCGTTGCTCTACCGCTGAGCTAAGCTGGCTTCCGAGGGGCGCAAACCGTGCCAGCGTAGTTGGTGTTCGTCAAGGCAGGTTTTCTTCTTAGCTCACAGATATAACAGATATATTAGGCTGACATTTTTCCCGGAGCTGTCCAATTTTCTAAGGATAACGGTGGACATGTGTCCTATTGCAAGGCTGCCAAGTGTATTTTAAGCGCTTGGTTTGACGTTTACAGAGGAGTTTCCCCCCAGAATAAAAAAATAATTGAATGGTTATCTAGTTTTTCCTGGGTTTTACCGGTTGTTAATAGATTGTGAATAATTATTCTGGACACTGGCATCACGTTTGCTAAAACGGTGCTGTCGCGGTTGCAGAAGGCAATCAAGTGAACAAAGTCGTAATTATATAAACCCGCCTGCTGTTCGTTCACGCCGCGTAATAAAAGAAAGCAAACATCAAATGAAAACGAACAAAAACCTCCGTAATGCGGGTTTCACCCTGGTGGAAATCATGATCGTCGTGGCCATCATCGGCCTCCTCGCGGCGATTGCGATTCCGAACTTTGTGAAAGCGCGCGCTCAATCGCAGGCCAACGCTTGCATCAACAACCTCCGCCAGATGGATGCGGCGGTTAACCAGTTCGCGCTGGAAAACGGCAAGAAATCCACGGACACCGTGGCCTATCCGACCGACTTGACAGCCTACATCAAGTTGAACTCGGCTGGCAGCATTCCTCCGTGCCCCGCAGGCGGCGCCTACACCACCACGGTGGTTCAGTCCAGCCCGACCTGCTCGTTGAGCACGCTCACGCCGGCTCACAAACTCCCGTAAGCTGTTAGGAATTCATCAAACCCAAGGCGAAAGCCTTGGGTTTTTTGTTTTCCATCTGAAGTTTTTGAACTTTCGATTCTGGCACTTTGAATGCTAATTTAGGAACGACGATTCCGGTGGGCAATTTTGTGGACAACAACGTTATCATCATATCAACCCGCCTGCCGGGGGTTCACATCGTCAACAGACATAAAATGAAAACCACCCGGACAACTGGTTTGGGAGGGTTCACCTTGGTAGAAATTATGATTGTCGTGGCCATCATTGCATTGTTGGCGGCGATTGTGATTCCTAACTTGATGCGGGCGGGTGCCCGGTCGCAGGCCACCACCTGCATCAACAACCTTCGCCAACTGGACACGGCCATTCAGCAGTTTTCCGTTGAAAACGGAAAGCATGTTGGCGACGTGGTCAATTATCCGAATGACCTGACGGCATACATCCGGCTGAATCGAAACGGTTCGATTCCTCCGTGCCCGGCCAGGGGCGATTATTCCCTGAACACCGTCGGCAAACAGCCGTCGGCATTTTGTTCATTGGGTTCGACGGTCACACCGAATCACGTCCAGCAGTAAACTGGATGTCAAAATCACGGCGCAAGGCGTTGGGCCTTGCGCCTTTTTATTGGTGCGATGTGTTTGACTCGTCGACTTATTTTCGTTAGGAAATTGCGCGTGAACCTAGGATTCATTGATTTGAAATGACGGCTATTTTACAAACCCAGAAACTGCGCGTGGAATATCGCAGCCGCGAACTCCGCCAGCCCGCAAAAGTGGCGTTGCATGGGCTGGATCTTGAAGTCAGGGCAGGGGAGGTTTTCGGTTTCCTGGGGCCGAATGGTGCCGGCAAGACCACCACGATGAATGTGCTGCTGGGTTTTGTTCCTTTGACCGGCGGCGAGGCAAGCTTGTTTGGAATTGATGTCCGCCAGCCGATTTCCCGGCAGCGCATCGGCTATTTACCAGAGCTTACTTACTATTATAAATTTCTCACAGCTGAAGAAATCCTCCGGTTTTATGGAACCATTTTTGGCATCGCACGGGGTGAACTGGATGTTCGCATCGCCAATCTCTTGAAACTTGTTGAACTGGAACATGCGGCCAAGCGGCCAATCAAATCTTACTCCAAAGGAATGCAGCAGCGCGTCGGCCTCGCCCAGGCGCTGATAAATAATCCCGACTTACTCATTCTCGATGAACCCACCAGCGGCCTTGATCCGCTGGGCCGTATGAAAGTGCGCGAAATTATTCAGCGCCTAAAGAACGAGGGCAAAACCGTTTTTTTCTCCTCCCACGAATTGGGTGAAGTTGAAACGGTTTGTGACCGCGTGGCGATCGTTCATCAAGGCGAACTCAAGGCGGTCGGCACGGTCGCCGAAATTTCCGTCGGCTCCACCAATCTTGAACAAGCATTTCTCAAAATCGTTGGCGCTCAACCTACCCCGTTGCCATGAATAAAATTCTCGCGCTTGCTGGCGTCGTTATCAAGGAACTCTATCGCCGCAAAGATTTTTACGTCCTCTTTTTCCTTACCGCGCTGCTCACGCTCGGTGCGGGGGCAATTAACTTTTTCCACGACGATAAAATCATCCGCATCGTCAAAGATGCGTGCCTGCTGCTGATTTGGATTTCCGCTCTCGTCATCACCATCACGACCACCGCCCGACAAATTCCGGCCGAACGTGAGGCGCGCACTATCTTTCCGTTGCTGGCCAAACCAGTTTCACGCGCACAGGTCATCCTTGGAAAATTTCTCGGCTGCTGGCTCGCGTCCGGCGTGGCGCTGGTTGTCTTCTATTTATTCTTTGCCGTCGTTACTGGCTCGCACGAACATATCTGGCCGCTCGTGATTTATTTTCAAGCCGTCTGGATGCAATGGTTCATGCTCGGCATCGTCACCGCGATGGTGTTGCTGGGCTCAATTTATTTTGCGGCACCCTCATCCACCACCACGATTTCCTTTATCACTGTCGTGGGCATTCTGGCATTAGGGACGCACTTGAACACGATCGCACTCTCCCAGCCGAAGCCTATCCAGGGCATTCTCTCGGCAATCTATTTTGCCATGCCGCATCTGGAGTTGTATGACCTGCGCGATTTTGTGGTCTATAACCAGCCCGCCGTTCCCTGGCTGGCAATGGCCGAGGCAACGGCTTACGCCATCGTGTGGGCGGGAATTTTTCTGTTGCTCGCTTTGCTAGGTTTTCGTCGTAAAGGTTTGACCACCTGATGAAATTTTCCCCGCTCGCCATCCTTGTGCTGTTGCTGGTGCTGGCATTCACGCTGGCCACCCGGCTCCTGCCGCAAGCTCCAACTTGGAGCGAGCACGGTAAGTCTGGCAACCTCTTTGGCATGATGTTCGGCGATGGTCGCAAACTTTTCGCCAACCAGTTTTTTACTATGGCCGATGTTTATTTTCACAGCGGCTACTACCCGTCCATCTTCGATAAAAAATCCGAGGAGCAAAAAGAAATCATAGCCGCCAGCCACGGAAAAAAAGAATCGGAAGAGGATGAAAAAAACGAAGACTTCCTCGGCAAACCAAAGGACTGGCTGGATGCCTTTGGCCGCAACTTTCGCATCGTCCAGCACACGCATCTGGAAGCGGGCAAGGAGCGTGAAATCCTTCCGTGGCTGCGCCTGGCCGCCGATCTAGATCCGCAGAAGATTGAAACCTACACTGTCGGCGCGTTTTTTCTGCGCGAACATCTGCAGCGTCCAGATCAGGCAGTGGATTTTCTCCGCGAAGGGCTGAGGGCCAATCCGGATAGTTGCGAACTTATCTTCGAACTGGGCCGCATCTACTACGAAAGCCGCCACGATTTAGACCGCGCCCGTAATATCTGGCTGCTCGGCGTGAATAAATTTTTCAAGCTCGCGCCAGACCGGCAGAAGGAAGACAAACTCATTTTTGAAGAAATTGTCGTGCACCTCGCGCGGCTGGAAGATGATGCTGGGCGTTACGAGGAAGCCATCAACTGGTTTCACGTCGCCCAAAAAGTTTCGCCCGTCCCCGGCGCGTTGCAGGGGCAGATTGACGCGCTCCAGAAAAAAATTTCCGCCAAGCAGCCGTGACAAATTTCCGCACTCTGCTTTAATTTCCGCGTGAAAGCACGCACTTCCAAAATCAAACGCCACACGCTGGAGACGCAAATTTCTGTCCGCCTCAATCTGGACGGCAAAGGGAAATCCAAAATCGCCACTGGCATCCCTTTCTTCGATCACATGCTCACCTTGTTCGCCAAGCACGCGACGGTGGATTTAGAATTGCATTGCCACGGCGATCTTGAAGTCGATGCTCATCACACCGTCGAAGACTGTGGCATTGCACTTGGTCAAGCCATTGCCGCCGCGCTCGGCGATAAACGGGGCATCCGTCGCTACGGTCACGGCTTTCATCCGCATAATCCATTTACCGGTGAAGCCTATGTGCCGATGGATGAATGTCTCGCCCGCTGCGTGGTGGACTTTAGTGGTCGCCCGTTCCTGGTCTGGCGCGGACTTGACAAGTTTTCACAGAAGAAAATTTCCGACGCGGAAAAAAATCAGGACGTTTCCAGCACTTTCCGTTTTGGCCTCGCCCGAGAGTTTTTTCAGGGTTTCACGAATGAAGCCCGATGCAACCTCCATCTAGAACTGCTCTACGGTGACGAACCGCATCACATTGTCGAGGGTCTCTTCAAAGCTTTCGCTCGCGCCGTGGATGCGGCGCGCCGCCACGACCCGCGCATAGCCGGGCAACTGCCCAGCACCAAGGGCAAACTATAGTAGGTGGCGGTGCTGGGTCGGTTTGATTTTGTCCCTTCTCCTGACTGCGTTGGCAGAGCGGGGGAGAGTTGCAGCGTGTTACACAGCCTCGAAAATCCAAATTGCAAATCCTGCCGCAAAGTCTGCAGTCCACCTAGTTTGCGGTCCAAGATTATTTCAACCCGTAGCAGCCGAAGATTTGAACGCGGTGGAAAATGCGGCCATCTTCAATCTTGATCTCGCGGATGCCGAGGTTGGTGACGGAGGCGAAGTGGTTGGCGAGAAAGTCCGGCACCGGGTCAGCCGGCGGGATTTCGCGATAGTTGAACGGCTGATGCCTGAGCCATTTCCAGATCCAGCCGGACTCCATTTTGTAGTAGCCAACTTGGCTGATGTAGATGGCGTTGCCGCCGGCGCGATGCTTCGGGTAGTCGTATTCGTCCCAGAAATAAAACTGGTTCGCTGGCTTGTCGGAGTGGTTGACGTAAACCAGCGGCGTGGGCAAGCCAACGGCGGCGCGTGCGGTGGGTGAGTAAAACGAATAAAGTCCGGTCGTGCCGTAGTCGTCGGCGATGATGAAAGCGTCAGGGTCGAACTGCAGGCGTTCCTTTTCAACGGCGAGTGCGGTTTCGCGCCAGCCGAGGGAACGATGCGCGGGGTCGACATCGCCGGGCAATTTCACACCGAGTAAAATTTTCGTCAGGCCGGTGTTGTGCATGAGGGCAACGGCGGGAATACCGATGAAGAGTCCGGTGAGCAGAAGGATTTTCGCGGCGCGCAGGCGTTCGTGCCAGAATAAGACGCCGAGGCAGAAGAGCGGCGGGATGGCGGCGGCGGGCCAGTTGGGCTGCACGCGCGAGTGCAGGCTATAAAGCCAGTAGCCGTAAAACAGCGGCCCGCCCATGCAGGCGAGGAACAGCATTAGCGGTTGCGCGGCGCGGCGTTTCCAGAAGGCTAGGCTGGCCCAGAGCGCGGCGAAAAAGAAAACGGGATTCAGCAAGCCCGCCTCGGCGCCGATGAATTCAAAAAAGTATTTCAGCGTCGGCTCCCAATCTTTATCGAGCTGGGCATTGCCCGCGACGTGGCCGAGCGTGACCCACGCGTGCTGGGAATTCCAAATCACCACCGGCAGCGTGCAAAGCGCGACGACGAGCAGTGCGAGCCACGGGCCAGATTTTTTCAGATGTGCGCGGGCGGACGGCGAGAGGGCGAAGAAAATCATCCAGCAAAGGATTTGCAGCGCCGCGGTGTATTTGCACAGGAAGCCCAGCCCGGTCGCCAAGCCTACGATAAGCCAGTCGCGCGTTTTGCCGTCCGGTTGCGCCGCGCGCCAGCCGGCGACGGTGGCCCACATCCAGCAGAGCACGAGCGGCGGATCAATGGTCATCAGCACCGAGCCGACGCAAAGCAGCGGCGTGGCGAGCGTGGCGATGAGCGCCCAGAACGCGGTGCGCGGGCTGGTTTCGCGCGCGAGGAAACGCAGCACGATAAAACTCAACAGCGCCGCGAGTAGCGGAGAGCAGAAGCGCACGCCAAATTCCGTGTCGCCGCCGATGAGCGTGCCGAGCTTTTGCAGCAGCGCGATGCCGAAGGGCTTGCTGTAATACGACAGCGCGAGATGCTTGGACCAAGTCCATTGATATGCCTCGTCGCCACTCAAATCGAGCAGCCCGCTGCGGAGGTAGATCCATCGCGCGACCAGCGCCACGATGATGACGAGGTAGCCGAGGTGGAGCCATTCGATTTGCGATTTTGGATTTTGGATTTTGGATTGTTCTGACGCGGGCGAAGTAGTGCGTGATTCAGGATTCAGCAGCACGGGAACTTTTTCGTGCCACGCGGGAAAAAGTTTTTTACCGGCGGAATTCCAAAGCATCTGGGTTCCAAAAAGAATGGCAATGGCGTAGCCGGCGCCGAGAATGGCTCCGGCGGTGACATCAATCGGAAAATGCACGCCGCAATAGACGCGCGAAAATGCCACGCCGGCCGCGAGCGGAAACATGAACCACGCGCTGCGCCGGTAAAAAAAGAAAGCGACGGTCGCCATGGCGAACCAGTTGCCGGCGTGCGCGGAAGGGAAACTACGGTAGCCGCCACAGCCGAGGCGCGAGATGCTATCATTGAGAACGACACACGGGCGGCCACGGGCAACGGTGTCTTTGATGATGTTCAGGATAAAACCGTCGCCGAGGGCAATGACGAGCAGTATAAATATTCCGCAGACGCGCAGGCGGGTGGAGCCGAAGAAGATGCCAGCGATGAGGCCGATGATCGCCGTGGGCAGCCAAGGCACGCCGTGTCCGCTCAAGATGGGCATCAGCCAGTCGAAGAGCGGATTGCTCAACGTGGTGTTGACGAAATGGAACAGCGCGTGATCGAGGGACAGCAGCCAGTGCATTGCGGTGAGTGTAGCGGGAAAAATTCGGCGGGGGAAAGTGCAATTCCCGGCGTTCTGGATCAAGTTGCACGCCCAACTGCGTGTTTAAACCTGATCGTTCACCAGAGGCACGAACTGGCGCGACTCTGGGTCAAAGGCGAATAATTCCGCAGTGGCAATGGTGAAAAACCACGCGTGTAGCCGCAGTGTGCCATCGGCGATGCGGTTTTGCACGCACGCGTAGCTGTGCAGGTTTTCCAAGCCAAAGAGCACATTTTCTTCCGCCGCCGCCGTGCAGCGTTGCTCGGCGTTGTCCAGATGCTCGTAATTTTTTTTCAACGTCTCCAGCACGGGCGCTGCGAGTTTGAGCCAGTCGCGGAGGTGCGGCAAGTCATCGCCCACGCGGGACTGGCCAAGGAGTGCGGAAATGGCGCCGCATTGCGAGTGGCCGCAGATGACGATGTCGCTGACACGCAAATTTTCCACGGCGAACTCAATGGCGGCGGCGGTGGAATTCGTGTCGCCGGTCACACCAGCGGGCGGGACAATGTTGCCGACGTTTTTGACGACGAACAAATCCCCCGGCTTGCTCTGGGTGATGAGTTCCGCCAGCACGCGCGAGTCCGAGCAGGTGATGAACAGTGTGTGCGGGTTCTGCCCGTCCTGCGACAGCTTGCGGAAAAGCTTCCGGTAATTCCCAAACTGGTCGGTCTGGAATTTGTGGACGCCTTCAATGAGCCGTTGCATGAAATTTTATTGCGCGAGCGTTTTATTTTTGGCGCGGGATTCTTCCATCAGCCGCACCTTGAATTTTTTCAATTCCTTGGCCAGCGCCGTGTTGCCGGTGGCGATGATTTGTGCGGCCAGAATTCCCGCGTTTCGACCGCCGTTGATTGCGACGGTGGCGACGGGCACACCTGGCGGCATCTGAACCATCGAGAGCAATGAGTCGAGGCCATCGGTGGATTTGCCGAGGATGGGCACGCCGATGATGGGCAGGGTGGTGAACGCCGCCGTGACACCCGCGAGATGCGCTGCGCCGCCGGCACCGCAGATTATGACCTTCAGGCCGCGCGTGATGGCGCTGGAAACGTATGCTTCCAACCCGTGCGGATCGCGGTGAGCGGAGATGACCTTGGCTTCACTGGCGACGCCAAATTCTTTGAGGGCTTCGGCGGCAGCCTTCATGGTGGGCCAATCCGAATCGCTACCCATCAAGATGCCGACTTGGGGAGAATTGTTTTTGCTCATGATTAAAAAAGTGACGGGCGAAAATTATCAGTGCTACGGTGTCTCTGCAACTCTGCGGAAAGATTTTCCGGCGATTTCATATCCGTAGGCGGGTCGTTGGCGGAAAAACAGGCAGTGAAAGCGTTTGTTCCGTAAAAATCTTATTGCCCCGACCTGTTTCTCGCGTATTATCCACGCTCCATTTTGTTGAATGAACGGCGAAGTTTTCTTTTGAAATTTTCCCCAACAGAAACACAAATAAAACCATTGATTTATGTCAGCAGACGCCAAACCAGCCAATTCGCCCAACCGCGAATACACCCTCGAACGCACCCGCAACATCGGCATCGCCGCGCACATTGATGCCGGCAAGACGACGACCACGGAGCGCATCCTTTTTTATACTGGCCTGATTCACAAGATCGGCGACGTGGATGACGGCAATACTGTGACCGACTGGATGGAGCAGGAAAAAGAACGCGGTATCACGATTACCTCCGCCGCCGTTACCTGCTTCTGGACGCAGAAAACGGTGAAGGCCGGCGAAGACAAAATTTTCAAGGCATTCAACAACGTCCCGCATCGCGTCAATATCATTGACACACCTGGACACGTGGATTTCACCGCTGAAGTCGAACGTTCCATGCGCGTGCTGGATGGCGCGGTCGCCGTGTTCTGCGGCGTGGCGGGCGTGCAACCGCAATCCGAAACCGTCTGGCGTCAGGCGACGAAATACAATGTTCCGCGCATCGCGTTCGTGAACAAGATGGATCGCATCGGTGCGAATTTTGAAAACGCGTTGAACGATATGCGCACGAAGTTACGCGCGTATGCCTTCCCGATTTTCCTGCCGCTCGGCCAAGGTCCGTGCGAGTTTGAAGGCAAGCCGGTCGAAGGTGGTTTTGAAGGTGTGATTGATATCGTCAACCAGAAGACCATTTATTGGGGACCGGGCGAAGCGAACGAAGGTCTCAATTACGAGATTCGCGAAATTGCTCCGGCCGATCAGGAACGCGCCAAGGCTGCGCTCGCAGAATTGATTGATGCCGTCTCCAACAAGGATTCCGAAATCGAGAATCTCGTGCTCGAAGAAAAGCCGATCACCGCGCCGGTGCTCAAGGCGGCGATTCGCCGTTTGACGTGCAAGATTGAACTCGTGCCCGTGCTTTGCGGCTCGGCGTTCAAGAAAAAGGGTGTTCAGGTTCTGGTGGACGCGGTCATTGATTATCTGCCCAGCCCGCTGGACATTCCTCCCGCGACCGGTCACGAAATCAGCGATCTGGATGTCCCGGTCAAAGTGCCAACGAACGATCACGAAAAATTCTGCTCGCTGGCGTTCAAACTCTGGACCGATCCGTTCGCGGGCAAACTGGTGTTCTTCCGCGTTTACTCCGGCCATCTCAAAAAAGGCGACAACATTTACAATCCACGCACGCGCAAACGCGAACGTGTTTCCCGCCTCATGGTCATTCAAGGCAGTGAGCGTAAAGACATCAACGAGGTTTACTCCGGCGACATCGCCGCGCTCGTCGGCCTGCGCAACATCACCACGGGCGACACGCTCTGCGATGAAGATTTTGATGTGACGCTCGAACCGCCGACCTTCCCGGAACCGGTCATCTCGATGGCCGTCGAACCGAAGACGAAACAAGACCGCGATAAGTTGTCCGAAGGCTTGCAACGGCTCGCGGAAGAAGATCCTACGTTCCGCTGTTTCACGAACGAAGAAACCAGCCAGCTCATCATTGCGGGCATGGGTGAATTGCACTTGGAAATTATTATTGATCGTCTGAAACGCGAATTCAAAGTCGAGGCCAACACGGGTGCGCCGCAGATTGCGTATCGCGAAACGATCACCAAGCCGGCTGAAGGCGAAGGCAAGTTCATCCGTCAATCTGGTGGTAAAGGACAATACGGTCACGCGTGCATCACAGTCGCGCCGAATGAAACCGGCAAGGGCGTGGAAGTCGTGGACGAAATTGTCGGCGGCTCGATTCCCAAGGAATATATTCCCGCTGTCATCGCCGGTTGCGAAGAAGCGATCAAGGGCGGCATCTACGCTGGCTATCAGGTCATTGACATCAAGGTTGAAGTCGTGGACGGCTCGTTCCACGAAGTTGACTCGAACGAACTCGCGTTCCGCATGGCCGGTATTTTCGCCATGAAAGACGCCTTCAAGAAAGCTGGCCCGATTTTGCTCGAGCCGCTGATGAAAGTGGAATGCACGACGCCCGACGAATATCAGGGCGATTTGCTCGGCGACATCAACCGTCGTCGCGGCACCATCGTTAGCATCGAAGCGAAGAACGGCCAGACCGTGCTGAACGCGAACGTGCCGCTCGCAGAAATGTTCGGCTACGCCACAGCAATCCGTTCATTGTCCAAAGGCCGCGCATCGTATTCGATGGAGCCGTTGAGTTTCGCACAAGTGCCGAACAGCGTGCTCACGACCATCCTCGATGCCGCTGCAAAGAAGCCTGCGGCGCGCACTTAGGAAGTTATTTTTCCAGCACGAGCCGGAGTCGAAAGACTCCGGCTCTTTTTATTTGGGCGCCAATCAAAATTTTTTAAAAATTTTATTGCACATGAAGGCGCAATTGATATAGTCCGTGTCCGCTTTCGATGGTTCGGGAGCGCAACGGTAATTAACCATTAACAGACAATTGTTCTTTGTATGGCTGCACAACGCATCAGAATCCGCCTCAAGGCTTATGACTTCCGGGTCATAGACCAATCGGCTCGCGAAATTGCCGACACCGTGAAACGCACGGGTGCTCGCGTCGCTGGCCCCATCCCACTCCCGACTCGAATTGAAAAATTCACCGTCCAGCGCTCCCCGCACTCGGACAAAAAGTCCCAGGAAACTTTCGAACAACGCACCCACAAGCGGCTGATTGATATTCTCGATCCGACCGCCAAGACCGTGGACGAATTGAAAAAGCTCAATTTGCCTGCTGGCGTGGACATCACCATCAAAATCTGAAGGAGCCATACCATGCCACTAGGACTTTTAGGAAAAAAACTCGGCCATACGCGCATCTACAGCGCGACCGGCGAGATCATCCCCGTGACGGTCGTCCTTTGCGGACCAAACCGTGTGTTGCAGGTCAAAACGCAGGCGGGCAAGGACGGATATAACTCCGTGCAGCTCGGCTTCGATGATCAAAAAGAACAGCGCCTAACCAAGGCGTTGCTCGGCCACATCAAGAAACAAAACGGTGTCGCCGTGAAGCGCATCCGTGAGTTCCGCGATTTCTCCAAGGACGTGAAGCCCGGCGATATCGTCGGACCGACATTGTTCGCGCCCGGTGATTACATTGACGCCATCGGCACGACCAAGGGGCAGGGTTTTGAAGGTGTTGTGAAGCGCCATAAGTTTGCTGGCGGTGATTCCACGCACGGTGCCAAAGGCTGGCATCGTCGTTCAGGCGCCATTGGTCAGCGCTTGTTCCCCGGCACGGTCATGCGTGGCATGAAGATGCCCGGTCACATGGGTCAAGTCACCCGAACCACACAAAACCTTGAAATCGTTCAAGTGCGTGAAGCGGACAACTTGCTGCTCATCAAAGGCGGCATTCCCGGTGCGGAAGGCGATTATGTCGTCATCCGTGAATCCAAGAAACGTCCGAAGGGTTGGAAGCCGCCGGTGAGCGCCAACATTTCCAAGAAAAAAGCGGACGCAAAAGCCGCCAAGAAATAATTAGGCCATGAAAATTTCCATTAAAAATACTACCGGAAAAAATTCTGGTGAGCTTGAAGTCAAGTTCGCCATGATTGAAAACGGCAAAGGCACACAGGCTGTCCATGACACTGTCACCGCGTATCGCGCGGCGCAGCGCAGTGGCACTGCTTGCGCCAAGACCGTTGGCGAAGTCCAAGGCTCCAACAAGAAGCCGTGGAAGCAAAAAGGCACGGGGCGCGCCCGTGCTGGCTCTGTTCGCTCACCGTTGTGGGCGGGCGGCGGCGTGGTCTTCGGTCCGAAGCCCCGCGACTTCAGTAAAAAAGTTTCCAAGAAGACCCGCGCCCTGTCACTTCGCAAAGCCTTGAGCGAACGCCTCAAGCTCGGTGATGTGATTGTCGTGGACGACTTGAAGCTCGCCTCGCACAAGACGAAAGATTTCGTGAAGATCATTTCCGCGCTGGATTTGGATGGCACGACGCTCATCGTTGCGGCGGCGGACAAGAACCTCATGATGGCTTCCCGCAACATTGTGGGTGTCACCCTCACCACCGGCGATTCGCTGAACACCTATGATGTGTTGCGTCCGGACAAACTCCTCTTTACCAAGAGCGC
Organism: uncultured Verrucomicrobia subdivision 3 bacterium; assembly: GCA_903847285.1. Next base: position 21,896 of record CAINDH010000173.1, read on the forward strand.
GTTTGAAACAGTCGAAGCCCGTTTAAACCAGGAATAACATGAACGCTTTCGAAATCATCAAGACGGTTCGTCTCACGGAAAAAGGCACGCGCCAAGCCGAGAAGTATAACCAATACACCATTGTAGCCGACCCGCGCGCCAACAAGACTCAGATCCGTCAGGCCGTGCAGGAACTCTTCAAGGTCAAGGTCACTCGCGTCAACACGCTGAACGTGCGCGGCAAAGCCCGCCGCCAGCGCACCACGCAAGCCGGCAACGCGTCGAACTGGAAAAAAGCCATCGTCACGTTGAAGGACGGCGACAAGATCACTTTGACCTGATCGCAATTTGAAATCACGAACGGCGCGGAATTATTTCCGCGCCGTTTTTTTATTTTCGGCTTGGACAGCCGTTGTCCGTCCCGCCCTGTCAAAATCTTCCCGTCAACTACCGCTGTGACCAACTCCGCATGGCGAGGCGGCAGGTGACGGCTTAATGTCAGCCGAATTGAAAAACCGTATTCTCCACGTGGACGGCGACAGTTTTTTTGCGAGCTGCGAAATCGCGCTCGATGAAAAATTGCAAGGCCGCGCCGTGTGGGTCGGCGGCGGGCGGCGCGGCGATGGCATTGTCATCGCGGCGAATCGTGCAGCAAAAAAATTTGGTGTCACGACGGGCATGGCGTACTTGGAGGCGAAGCGGGTTTGCCCGCGCGGCGTGTTGTGTAAGCCGCACTACGACGCTGACCGGGAGATTTCACAAAAGATGTTCCGCGTGCTGGAGGAGTATTCGCCCACGCTTGTGCCGACCTCGATTGACGAGGGCTTTCTGGATTTCACCACAATGGACAGCGTCGTCTGGCGCAACACGACACCAGAAAAGTATGTGAAGGGAATTTCCGATCGCATCGCGCATGAGGTGAAGATTCCCGTGTCTGCCGGTCTTGCGAATTCCTCGCGGCTCGCCAAGCTCGCGACGGATGCGGCTAAGCCGGGCTTTCTCGAAATCAAGCCCGGCGACGAAAAGGAATTTCTGAAAGACCGTTCCGTGCGTGACTTGTCCGGAATCGGCAAAAACCGCCAGCGCTCGCTCGCGGCCTTGGGAGCATTGACGTTTGGCCACATTGCTAAACTGCCGTCGCCGTTACTGAAACAAAAGTTCGGTATCTGGGGAACACAACTCTGGCTGTTCGCGAACGGCCTGTGGAACGAGCCGTTGCTGTTGGAAGTGAAAGACCGCACGACGATTTCCAGCAACACCACGCTGCCCTATGACGAGCCGGATTACGAGGCTGCGCTGACGTTTGCGTTGAGTGAGACGACGCGGCTTGCCGGTCAGTTGCGTCGCGAGCAGTTGCAGGGGCGGGAAATTTCTCTAACGATTCGCTTTGATGATTTCAGCGAGGTGTGGGCTTCGCATCGTTTTCAACATTCGCAGTTTCAGAATTGAATCATCAACGCGGTCATCGAGGAAATCTTTCGCGGCTCGACACGCAGACGACGTTGTGGGGTCGCACGGGAGAGGAGCGTTGGGGTGCGCTGGATGATGCGTCGCACAAATTGAATTCGTAATTTGGCAAGTTGAGCCTGATGACTGGCGCGCAACTGGCGCTCCACGCGCTGGAGGGTGAATTCAAAAAGTCGAAGGCGAAATGTCCGTTCGTGCCGCAGCGCGAGATGGTGAAAAAACTTTGGGGCACAGACGCCGACCCGCTGGCGTATAAAAACGATCTTGAGCAGCGACTTTTAAGGGAGAGCAAGTCGGCACGTTCCGAGTTTTAAAGGTTTTTTTCTGTGTTGGCGACACGCTGGTTTCTGGCCGTTGACATCGCCAAAAAGCGCTTGCCAGCAAAACCTGTTTCACTAGAATTTTCCTGTCTGTGAAAGAACGAGCCCTTTCCGAACATGGTGAATCTTCAAGTGAACGCTGGTTCAGTGACGATTTGAAACCCGGCTGTCGGGAACAGTCCGAAAAGCAAGTTGCTGGAACAGCCAACGAAAAATGAACAATAAACTGTTTGTAGGAAATCTTTCCTTCAACACCACTGAAAACGACCTGCACGACGCGTTCGCCGCGTTCGGCACGGTGCAAGAAGCCAACATCATGATGGACCGCATGAGCGGCCGTTCCCGTGGATTTGCCTTTGTGAGCATGTCCACAGCGGAAGAAGCCAACAAAGCTATTGAAGGACTTCACGGCAAGCAAGTTGATGGCCGCGCCCTCACTGTCAACATCGCACGTCCGAAAGAAGATCGTCCCCCGCGCAGCGGTGGTGGCGACCGTGACCGTGGCCCGCGCCGTGATTTCCGTGGCGGCGGCGGCGGCGACCGTGGCGACCGTTACTAAAAATTATATTCTCGGCGGGCGGTGTCTTTGATGGACACCGCCCGCTTTTTAACTGGCTTCTATTCTGGAGCCGCTCAAGTTTAGTTTCGCATGGAAGAGCATATCGAAGTTGAAGGGCGCATCACTACCGTGTTGGCGGGAACCATGTTCCGCGTCGAACTGGACAACAAGCACCCTGTTTTGGCCACCATCTCCGGTAAGATGCGCAAAAGATTCGTGCGCCTCACAGTCGGTGATCGTGTTAAAATGGAGATGTCCCCCTACGACCTCAACAAGGCCCGCATCGTTTGGCGGCTAGGTTAAGCTGGTAAAATTTCCAAACGGGCGCTCTAGCTTTCAATCAACCTCGGTTGGTTCAGGTTGAAACTTGTCGGCGACTCCTTCAAGCTGCCGTGATGAATTCAAAATTTCTCACCTCCATCTGGCTCGCGCTACTGACCTTGCTTTGGCCGCAAAAAGGGACGGCTGAAAGTTCTCCAGCCAAGGAAATGTTGCCGGGCGTAGTCATTCATTCCGAGACCAGAACCAACCCGCCGACGCGCCTCTTCGTCGCGGAAGTGGACTTGAAAAATCCCAAGGTGCACCTGTGCGTATCACGCGGCGGCCAAGATCCGGATGGTGACGGCAAATGGCAGACCACTTTGATGGAGCCGACTAAAATCGCCGAGCGCGAACATTTTGATCTCGTAGTGAATGGTGATTTTTTTATCGCCCGAGGCGTGAACGACGGCGAGGGAACGAATGCCGCGTTTCGCGCAAAACAATGGGCGATCACCGAAGGTGTAGCAATGACGGATGGAATCACTTGGTCCACTTCTACCAATGCGCGGCCATGCCTGGTCGTTCATATGAACGGCGCGGTGACAATCGAGACTTTGAAACAGCCGGCGGCTGATGATCGCGAAGTGGTTGGCGGCAATGTCATCCTTGTTCGCTCAGGCAAAATTGTGCCGCACAAAAGCACCGTTCGCCATCCGCGCACCGTAGCTGGTTTGGATGCGACGGGAACCAAGCTCACTCTCCTTGTCGTGGACGGCCGCAAGCCGGGTATCGCCGTGGGCATGAGCTACGATGAACTTGCGGCGGAGATGTTGCGGCTCGGCTGCACGGAAGCACTAAACCTAGATGGCGGTGGTAGTTCCGTGCTGGCCGTGCGCGAAGCCGGTAAATTAAAAATTTTCAACCAGCCGACCGACGGCCGTGAACGCGCCGTAGCGAACGTGCTGGGGATTTCCGTGGATCAAAATTAAAACGATGCAGCGGCCATGGTCGGCAAAAAAATCTCCAATGTGCTCGCCGAAGTGCGGGCGATTTATTCGGAACTGGCCAAGCGGCCAGTGGCGCGCAATTGTCTCGCGCGGACTGAATGCTGCCAATTTCAACTCACCGGTCAAACGCCGCATCTCACCAAAGGCGAGGCGCTGCTTGCGGCCAAAGCCTTCCGTGCTGCCGGACGAAAAGAACTGCCTGAAACCAACGATGGAGCGTGTCCGTTGCTCCGGCGCGAGACCGGCAAGTGCATGATTTATTTGGACCGGCCATTTAGTTGCCGCACACATTTTTGCGCTGCTGCAGGAGGGCCATATGCACGGAAGGAGGTTTTGGATCTCATCCGGCGACTGGAGGATTTGGACGTGCGTCTGAAAGGTGACGGCCCGCGAAAAATAATTTCTGCGGTGTCCGATGCGCTGGAGGAACTGCGCTGAAAACGATTCAACTCAAAGCAGCCAAGACGCTATGCTTGCAAAAACATGGCGACTCTGCTGCTCTGCGCATTGGTGTTGATTTTTAAGCCGCCCGCTTTGCCCAGCGCAGTTTGGCGGAGGCAGAGCGTGGATTAAAATTCCGTTCCTCAGGCGTGGCGCGAATGACTTCGTCACAAATTTGAGAATAGATACCCGCCTGCTGACCTTCGATGAAAGCTTTTTTCACGCGCCGGTCTTCTCCGGAATGGAACGTGAGAATCGCCACGCGGCCGCCGGGCTTTAGACATTCCGGCAGGATGCGGAGCAAGGTTTCCAGTGCGGAAAACTCGTCGTTCACCGCGATGCGCAGCGCCTGGAATACGCGGCGGATGTGCAGGTGGCAATCTTCCTTGGCGACGAGTGGCAACGCATCGCGGACGGCATCGGCGAGCTGGTGCGTGGTGGTAAATTTTTCACCGGCGAGCGCCGCCCCAAGTTGCACGGCCTTGGGTTCATCGGCATTACCCATCAGCACGCGCGCGAGTTCGTCTGATTTTACTTTCTCCAGATAGGCTGAAACCGGCTGGCCGCGCTGGGGATTCATCCGCATATCAAGCGGGCCATTGTGTTTCACAGAAAAGCCGCGCGACGGATCATCAATCTGCATTGAGGAAACGCCGAGGTCGGCGAGAATCATATCCGCGCCGCCAATTTCACTTGCCGCGAGGATTTTCGGCAACCCGCCAAAGTTACTACGGTGCGCGGTGAAAACTTTTTCATCAAAGCCCAACGCCCGCAACCGCGCCTCGGTTTTCGGGAGTTCAATCGGGTCATGGTCGAGGCCCAGTAGTTTTCCGCCGGGTGCAAGTTTGGTAAGAATTTCCGCCGCGTGACCGCCGTAGCCTAGCGTGCAATCGACCGCGAGTTCGCCGGGTTGCGGCGCGAGCGCCAATACAATTTCAGCAACCATGATGGGGCGATGCGTTCCTGCCGGAGTTTTTCCCGACGCAAGAACTTTGGCGATAGTCGTGTCATCGCGCTTGTGTTCCTTGTATTTTTCCTCGAAGCGGCGCGGATTGCGTCCGCTGTAACGCACGCGGCGTTTGTGCGGCGTGGCAGGTGCAGAATCAGCGGCGGGAGAATTGGAAAGCGTTTCGTCAGTCACGCCAGAAGATTGGCGTAAACGTTGAATTGTTGCGAGCCTTGAAAAAACTGGGTGTGACTAACCGGTGTTGGTTTGTTAGAATTTAGCGTTGAATGTTGCGACTTAAACCCATCTCCAGTCTCTCGTTTGATCCGTTGGAACCCAAACGATTGCGCGTCGTCATCGCCACTATCGTCATCAACGTCGTCGCCGTCGCGCTGCTTACGTTTACGCCGTGGTCGGACTGGCGCACCGGACTTGCGCTGAATCTGGTCGACAACGCTGTGCTCCTCGGCTTCATCCTCCTGCACCGCGACGGATTGCTCATGCGGTTCATGATTTTCGGACTAGTCGCAGGTTTTACCGAACTCGCGGCGGATGCCTGGCTCGTAGATTTCACGCATACGTTAGATTATTCTCTCGGCGGCGGGCCAATGCTCTGGCGTTCGCCGTTGTGGATGCCGTTCGCGTGGCAGGTTGTCGCGGTTCAGTTCGGCTATCTGGGACTACGCTTACAGGAACATTTCGGGCATTTCGGTCTGGTCATTATCGGATTGCTGGGCGCGACTAATATTCCGTATTACGAAGAGATGGCGCGGCGCATTCACTGGTGGAAATACAGCGGCTGTCGGATGTTTTCAGGCACGCCATATTACATCATCGTTGGGGAATTTCTTATCGCCATGGCCTTTGCATTGCTGGTGAAAAAATCCCGCCGCGGCACGATTGGTTCGGCGATTACGTTGGGATTGGCTGGTGGTGTGGCCATTTTTATTTCCTACGCTATTGCTTACGGTCTGACGGACGGAATTTTCCGACGCTGAAACATGGCTCCTAAAATCATCGTGGTCGGCGGCGGCGCAGCGGGATTCTTCGCAGCTATCGCGGCAGCAGAGCAGGGGGCAGATGTGACCATCCTCGAAAAGACGGCACGTGTGCTGGACAAAGTGCGAATCTCTGGCGGCGGACGTTGTAACGTGACTCACAATTGTTTCGAACCGAGAGAATTTTCCGCCCGCTATCCGCGCGGTGAACGCGCATTGCTCTCGCCGTTCTCGAAGTTTTCCGCCCGCGACACCGTTGCATGGTTCGAGGCGCGCGGTGTAAAACTTAAAACTGAAAGCGATGGCCGGATGTTTCCCTCAACGGATTCGTCGCAGACGATTGTGAATTGCCTGATGGATGCAGCGCACCAGGCGGACGTGAAAATCCGATTGAATTGCGCGGTGGAATCGGTCGCAAAAACTGCGGAGGGGAAGTTTGAATTAACGATTGCTCATCACCTCAGCCCGTTCCCCGTTGGGCAGGTAGAGGGCGGTGAAGAAATCTCGTGCGACAAACTGCTTCTCGCCACCGGCGGTTGCCGCGCCGCGATTGCGGGGCAACTCGCAGTTTCTCTGGGCCACACGATTGTCGCGCCGGTTCCGTCGCTATTCACGTTTCAAGTCGAGACGCCGTGGCTGCGTTCGCTAGCGGGCGTTTCGCTGGCGACGGCGGAAGTTTCTGTTCCCGTTGCCAAGTTACGTGAACGCGGTCCGCTGCTCGTCACACACTGGGGCTTGAGTGGTCCGGCAATCTTGAAGATGTCTGCGTGGGGGGCGCGCGCCTTGCATGACTTGAATTATCAATTTCCGCTGATTGTGAACTGGCTGCCGGATTCCAACCTGGAAAAAATCGTGGATGAATTTCAAGCCCGGCGGGAAAACTGCGGCGCGAAACTGCTCGTGAATGTCCCACTATTTCCGCTGACCGCGCGGCTATGGGAGCAGCTTATACTAGCGGCGGGACTCGCTCGCGAGACGCGCTGGGCGGCGCTCACGCGGTCGCAAATCCACGCGCTCACCCAACAGCTCACGCGCACGGAATTTCAAGTCATGGGTAAAAGTTTAAACAAAGATGAGTTCGTGACCTGTGGCGGCGTGAAGTTGGGTGAGGTGAATTTTAAAACGATGGAGAGCAAGCCTTGCTCCGGACTGTTTTTTGCAGGCGAGTTGCTGGACATTGATGGCATTACCGGCGGCTTTAATTTTCAAGCCGCTTGGACGACGGGTTTCATTGCGGGCAAATCAATGACGGCCTGATTTTAACATGCGTTAATCTGCGGTAAAATTGAAATGCATATGGGAGATAAAATCCGCGCAAAAAAGGTCATTCTCCAAGTGATTAAACTCAGTCCTGCTTACGAGAAGGCGCGCAAAAAGCTGGAGGAACTTGGCACCGAGGACCCCGCCAACAAGGCCTCCTAAGCGGCCGGGGGGGGGGCGAACCCGTCGTCCCCTGCGGCCCGGCAGTGGAGTCCTGCGGCCAGTGGGGGGGGCTTGACTGACGCCTAGGCCTGTGCTACACCCTCTCTCTTGCGTCATTAGGAGCGCCATACCCCTGCGGGGGGGTGCCGGGTAAAGGAAGGTCCCAAGGTGAAAGAAGGC
>CAINDH010000174.1 GCA_903847285.1 uncultured Verrucomicrobia subdivision 3 bacterium
AGGAAGTGAGTGTAATGACAGAGATTAAACTGAAAAAAGGCGAACCCGTTGACCGTGCGTTGCGTCGGCTTAAGAAAAAAGTCGATCGCGAAGGCACGCTTAAGAACGTGCGCGCGCGCCGGCAATTTGAAAAGCCGTCCGCCGTCCGCCGTCGCAAGGAAAAAGTCGCCCGTTTCTCCGCCATGCTTTCCGCACGCCATGCTGATGACTAGGCTGTGATTTGCTTTCCCACGCCGGGCGTGTCCGCTAGGATGCGCCCGGCTTTTTTATGTATTCGTTTTCAACCTGCTGGAATTCTGCGCGCCACACCGATGGCCGGCCGATGCTCCGCGAAATTCGCGACCTGGGTTTCAGCCACGCCGAATTGAGCCACGGCATACGCATTAGCCTAATGCCGGGCATCCTCGATGCGGTGAAGGCGGACGAGATCAAGATTTCTACCCTGCATAACTTTTGTCCCCTGCCAGTGGGCATTACCGGGCCGTCGCCAAACCTCTACGAGTTTTCCTCCGACCGCGAGCGCGACCGTCAGCTCGCTCTCAAGCACACGCTGACCACGCTGGACTTTGCCGTGCGTGTGGGAGCGCCGCTCGTCGTGCTGCACTTTGGGAGCATGAATCTGAAAGACTACACCGGCAAATTAAAGGAGATGCTCGAACGCGGCAAACGCGGCACGCCGGAATTCCAAAAAGTCGTGGCCGAGGCCAACGCCGCGCGCGAGGCGAAGAAGAAAGGTTTTTACGACCGCTCATGCGATATGCTCCGCGAACTCATCGGTCAGGCGAAATTTCGCGGCCTCAAACTGGGCATTGAAATCCGTGAAGCCGTCGAGGAGCTGCCGCTGGAATCTGATTTCAAGGCGCTACTTACGGAATTTCCGGAGCCGATTTTTTATTGGCACGACACCGGCCACGCGCAGATCAAGCAAGACTTGGGCTTCATCAACCATGTTGCGCACCTCGCATCGCTAGCAGATCGGCTGGCAGGCTTTCACATCCATGACGTGAAAGCTCCCGCGCGCGACCATTTTCCGCCTGGCGGTGGCGACATTGATTTCGCGTCGCTAAAACCGTTTGTGAAGCCGGAGCACATCAAGGTGTTCGAGTTGAGCCCCAAGGTTCCGCTCGACTCCGTGACCCGCAGCATCGCGCATTTGAAACGGATTTGGGGCGAGGAGTGAAATGCTGATAAAATATTTTTACCGCGTTACCTGATCATCAAACGTCCAGAGTTTGCGGTCTTCACCGGCGGAGCGGATTTCCATTTCTTTGCTGGAAACCTGATGAAAGAAAAATGGGGTTCCCCAGCCATCCAGCAATTCACCTTTGTCGTTCGTGCGCAGGCCGGACTCTTCGGTGATGAACGAGACTTGCTTTGGATTCTTGCCCATCAAGGCGGCGGTGATTTCTGAGTTTTCACCCACGGGGTTTTCGCCGAAGCGGTCATGGTAGTTGTGAATCACCACTCGGGCGTTGTCTATAATGGTAAGCGGCGGCAGCGGCGCATCAGTTAATGGCTCGGCGGGTGCAGGGAGAAGGCTGTTAAGGTTGGTGCGGATTAGCTGGGTGGGTATGTCTTGGTTGGTCGTGCTTGTTTTCTCTACACCCCGACCTTCTGCTTCGGAAAGGGGGAAATGGGGATTTTGAGTCGGGGCACTTGGTAAAACGTCGTTTGTTGCCGCCACAATTGAAACGAACTGCGTCGAGCTTTTCGTTCCGAAGACGAGTAGCGTCAAAATACCTAGGGCGAGGGCGAGAGTGACAACGATGACGACGGCCAAATTTTTCATCAGATGAATCCAAGGTTTGGCGTAGAAAAGCGGCCAATGTTCGGGAAGACGCTGGAAAGATTTCCGCTGTCCACGCCGAACCATGACGCGAGCGTGGCAAAATACTGATCGGTGGCGGTGGTTGGAATCCAACGGCCGGTGCTAGTGTCGTCTGGGCCATTGACGGTAAGCGTCGGGAATTTTCCGTAGGTTTGGCCGCCGTGAACCGCGCCGCCGCAGATGAGGTGATGGCTGCCCCAGCCGTGATCGCTGCCTTGGCCGTTGCCGGGAAACGTGCGCCCAAAATCGCTGGAGGTGAACTGCGTCACGTTGTTCGCCAGGCCGAGCTGCTCCATCGCGCGCTGAAAGGTCAGCATTGATTGACTCAATTCTGCGAGCAGATTGGCGTGCGCGCCGATGATCACGTTGTTTGGTGAGCCAGCGGTGTAATTGGTCTGGCCGCTGTGCAAATCGTAGCCGCCGACTTGGCAGAAAAAAATCTGACGTTTCATACCAAAGCCGCCACTGGCCGCCGCGCGACTGCCAGCCTCGATGAGTCGAGCAACCATTTTCAACTGTGCGCTCAAGGAGGAATTATTTACGGTGCCGCCGTTTGGCACGACGATGCTGGTTGCGAACGGCGTGGTCCAATAGTTTGATGCGGCGGTGGCAGCAATAGCGTTATTGAGCAACGTGCCGGTGTTGATGGAGTGTCCGGCGACGCCAGCATACGCGCTCGTCTGCAAATTTCCATAGGGCAGGCCAAGGATGTTCGTGAGCGCGGCGAGGCGGGCGCCGGTGACACCTTGCAACGCAATCGCGCCGCTGGTGGACACGGCATATTGCGAGACGACGTTCCCAATTTCAAATGTGTTCGCCCCGGCGATGGAGACAGAAAGTGAAATGGAGTTGGCGGTATTGGCGGCGTTCAGCAGATCAGCGCAACGTCCGCCCCAACCAGTGAGCGGCTGCTGGTCAGGGATGGAAGTTTGCCATTGTGTGACCTGATCAGAGTGGGAGAAAAGCTGCGGCGGTTTGGTGACGCTATTGGTCTGATACTGCGCGCGGGTCATCGGATAAACAAGCGTGCCGACGTTGAAAAGTGGCGCCAGCTTGCCCTCGTTGAAGAGCGTGGCGAGTTCCGGGCAGGCGGGATGCACGCCGAAGGTGTGACCGGCGGCGTCTACATAATTATTAGAGGTGCCTGGCGTCTGCAGGTTGAAAAGCGCGCCCTGCGGCAGCGCGATAACGGGCGTGCGGATGCTGGAGTAATTGTTGTATTCCGAGGTGACGGTGGGAACGATGAGATTGTTTGAGTCATTGCCGCCAGCTAGAAAAATACAGACGAGCGCCTTGTAGTCGCTGATGTTTGACTGGGCGACGGCGGCGTTCATATAACGCAGGTCGCGGATGGCCGAGCTCATGGCCACCGTGCCGACGGCGGCGCAGGCGGCGCGCCGGATGAACTCCCTTCGTGAGTATGCTTGAAATTCTTTTTCGTTCATAAAAATTATCTTTGGATAGTGAAGTCGGGCGAGGCGGTAATGAGGTGAACCGCGGCGCGCACACGGTCGCGGATTTGCGTTTGAGTAGGCGGGGCGCTGAAAGGAAAGTTCACCGTGTTCGTGACGTAGTTGACGATGCTAGTCTTGGCGGCGGCAGACAATTGACCGGCGAGGAGGAGTGAATTCATGTTATCGACCAGCGCGGGGATGCCGGTGGATGCGGCGTAGTTGGTCGTCATCCACGGACCGAGATCCATCACGATGTCGCCGTCGCCGGCAGTGAAGCTTGAGAGGCCGTTCGTATTAGCACTGTTGGCGTTACTGGCGCTGTTCGTGAGGATGCCGCTGGCGAGAAAGTTCATCTGCAACGCCACGCTGGTGTCCGACGTGAGCTGGAATTCAGGTGTGTCCAAACCCGCCGCCGACAACGCACCGGGAAACGCGTAGTCGGGGAAAAAGAAATTGAACACGGTGTTCGGGCTTAAAGGTGATTGCGAGAGATTGTAGGTCGCACCGTTGTCGGTGTAGCCGAGCACCCAGGTGCTCCAGGAAATGGTAGCGATGCCGGAACGAGTCAGTGGTGGCGGCGGCGAGCCCAGTGGATAGAGATTGAAGCCGCTCTGCGTCGTGTTATTGGCGTTGGCCAGAAAAGTGAAATGTTTAGAGTCAATTACGCTGCTGACGGAGTAAATGTTCGGCGTGAGTAGAACGCCATTGCCAGGAATATAAAACAACTCGTTGGAACTCAGCCCATGGGCAGCGGCACAACTGACGGTGACGACGTTGCCGCCGCTTTGCACGTAACCGGCGGCGGTAAGCCTTGGCATCACACAAATCCCGGCACTGCTGGCAGTGTTGGTGGTGGCGATCGTAAACTGGTTGCCATTAGGAGCTGAGAGGATTTGATACCGCTTAGTTACCCCGCTGCCAGTCGCGAATACGACATAGCAAAGGTCGTCAGCAAGCAGCCCATGTCCACTGATGTTCACGGTGATGATCCCGTTGGTCTGAGTATAGGTGCCCGACAAAAGGTTCGGACAATTGACGGTAAAAGTATTCGTTCCGGTGTAGGTGGCGGTGTAACTCTGATTGGGAGGCGCGGGATTGCTCGAAGTGTCCGTGAAACTCACGTTCACGACGTCACCGTTGTTCAGCCGGTGCGGCGCAGGGGTGGTGATGGTGATGAGCTGGCTGCCGGTTTCGGAATAGGTGCCGGTCTGACTGGACGGCGATGGGAATGCACGCGCCACCGCCGTTACGCGCAGCAGCGGCTCGCGTTGTTTGCCGAAGGTTGGCTGGGCGAGCAGCGCGGAACTCCGCGCTTCGTAGTCGAGGAGGATTGCCTTCACTACCGCCGACATATCGCCACGAACCCCGTTGCCGTTGTCATTAAATTTTTGCACGACACGGTAAAGATAAGCTCGGCTTGGGTTGCTTGTGACCAGGCGCTGAATGAGCTGGCGGCAGATGAACGGACCCACGTTCGGGTGCATGTAGATGGAATCAAACGCCTGCTCCAAGTCCTGCGTGCAGTAATTATCATTCGTGCTGGTGGAGGCGACCAGCGCATTGCCGTAAGCGGCCGGCAACACGACGTTATCAAGCACCAGTTTGTTCGTGAGGTCGTGATGCGATGGCACGAGCACCATCTGGTTGGTGTAATTTACAGCCGGGCTGAAGCCGGTGGGCAAACGTCCGCTCGACTGATTTGTTTGGTAATAGTTCCAGCCGGTGAACGTCTGCGCGAAACCGTTGATGACATTTTGATCGTAGGTCGGCACCAGGTTGCCGGCGGAATTCAAGATGAGCGAGCCGTCCGGCCACAACCGGTTGAGGCCGATGGAAAACAACTGGTTGATCTCGCGCGCATAATTTTCATTCGCGTGTGTGCCTGCTACGATGTTGCCCTTGTCGTTGCCTTGCATGTTGAGATAGATGCCCATCGCAGGGGAAAGCGTGACGGATTTGAGCAGCGAGCGGAAATTTCCGAACGCATTGTCTAGCAGCACGTCGTAATAGTAAGCGAGCGCGTCGGAATGGTCTTGCAACGAACCGCTCTCGGAGGCGACAAGAATTTCGCTAAAAGCAAACGCCACGCGCTGCCGCAACTGGTCAGGCGCGGTCACGGCATTCTGCCACCACGATCCAAACCAAAGGCTGCTCGGCAACGGGTTTGAGGGATCCGCGCTCTTATTTGTCAGCACGATGCCGAGGTTGTGCGTGACCGGTAGTGAAAGTTGCGCGTTGATCCAATTCGAGTAGCCGAGCGAATTCACGTTGGCTATTTCAGCGAGGCTTGGGCCGAATGTCGCCTGCGTTAAGAAACGCGATGCGCCGTTTGTCGTGTTGGAATCATCCGTCCACGCGGGCGGGGCAGGGGGCGCAGTGAAAGTTTGCGAACCGCCTACGAGCGTGAAGTGACCGGCGATTTCACCCGCCGGATTCGCCGCCGTCTGAATGACGATGGAACATTTGCCCTCGGTGATTGCTTCTTGAATATCCGCCACCGAGAGCGAGCCGGATGCGGTTATCGGCCAGAGATAAGTGCCGTCAGCCTGCGGTGTCGCAGCGGCGATATCGTAGACAAGTGTCGTCGGGCTGATCGGGTCAATATAGATATGATCAACGTGCGAGCCCGGAATGCCCGTCAACGAATAGCTCAGCACCGCCGTCCCGCCGTTAGCCGCTACACGCAAAGTCGCCGAACCGACCGCCGTGCTGCTCACGCCAGGCATGGCAAGCATGTTCGCCGTGTAAAGTGTGCCGGGAATGGTGACGGCAAGCGGTGTAAAATAGCGCGAGAGCAGGTAGCTTGGCGTGATGCCTGCCGGAAGCGAGTTTGTGCCAAACGGATCTTGCAGCCAGCCGACCGCCCAGTGGTCATTCGTGCCGACGCCAGCTTTGTGCAGAACTTCGAGGTAATATTTTTGGCCTGCGACCAACGTGAGCCAGCCGGACTGTTGCTCGGATTGCAGGTTCCACTGGCGCGGCGAAGTTCCATTCTGGCCGATGACTGTCGGATTGTTCGTTGGCATGACCCAGCAGCGGAGAATTTTGTTTGCCGGCTCAATGTCGTCCGAAATCCAAAGCTGTGCGGAGTCACTGCCCGCGATCCAGAAATAATAATTTGCCGTGGCGGGGGCGGTGAAGTAGCCGCGCACGCGTTCGCCGTAATTGTCCCCATAGTTCGTGATGCCATCCAATCCGCCGAAGGCGCCAGTGATGTTCGGCGCAGTATCAACTGGTATGTCGGAAATATTGATGCCGGAAATGTTCGTCCAGACCTCGCGCGACAACGCGCTGCCGGTGTCGAAGATGGAAACGTTCACCACCGATGCGCTGACGCCAATCGCGTTGCTCGCGGTGAGCGGCACTTGATAATTGCCTGCGAGTAACGGGGTGCCGCTCATGATGCCGTTCGTGGGATTGAAGCCGATTCCCGGCGGCAGATTCGTGGCGCTCAATCGTAGCGGAGTGTTTGCTGCAGAAACTGTAAAGCTAAACGGCTGACCGACAAAGCCCACCGCTGTCAGTGAACTCGTGATCGTCGGCAAGGCGTTGGTGCTGCCGCCGCCAAGACTGTTTGTTGGATAGAGCCGGTTGGCCGGGATAAGTTGCTTGGATTGATTTGGACTAAACCAGTAGAGATGCACCTGACCAACACCGCCGTTTTGCAGATACTCCAATTTGATGTTGTAGCGCACACCGCCTTGCAGGGTGATGGTGTTCGTCCAGTCCACGACGCTCTGCGAAACCCATTTATCAATCAGCAACTGATCGTTGACCCAGAGCTTGACGCCGTCGTCCGAGCGCACGTCAAAATAATACATCTCAGAATACTGCGGCACGATCTGCCCGGTCCAACGCACGGAGTAAAGGCCGTTGCTCAAGTTTGGTGATGAGCCGTTGGTCCAAGTGTAGTCAATCACGGGGTCCACCCGGGTGAGGAAAAGATTGGTGGCGTTGAAATTGGTCGTGCTGGCGTAAGTCAAATTGGCGTTCGTGAAATACTGGGCGAGCAAGCCGGTGCCATTCACTGTGGGCGAAGGGTAGATGACCACGCTAGCGTTGCTGGCGGTGCCGACGGAATATTTTGAGCCCTGTGACAAACGGACTTGGGCGATGACGGGAGCGAGCAAGTTCGTGTTCGCCAGAGGTGTGACGGTAAGCGTTTTGGAAATTGTTCCTGCTGGAAGCGTGATGGAGCGCGCCATCGTGACGTGATCCGTGCCTTCAACGGCATAGCCCGCGCCCTGCCCACCGAGTGTGAAGTTGACGGTGAGCGGATTCAGCGCGAAGCCGCCGCGAGTGAAAGTGAACACACCGAGGTCGGTTGCGGACGAACCGGGGTCCGGCTCAACCGTCGCCGGATCGGTGGCGGTGACGGTGATGACGTTCTGCTGCGCGAGCTTGTTCGTGACGAACGCCCAGTCGAGCATCGCGTTGCCGTTGCTGTCGAGCGTGGCGTTGCTCAAGGCGTTGCTGGGGTCGAGGCCGAGCTTGTATTCTTCCCAGTCGTTCACGCCGTCGCCGTCCGAATCCACATCGGAAATCGCGACGCGGTAAAATTTCATTGCGTAGCTCGGCGGTGCGGGGAAATTGAAATTCGTTCCCGCCGTTACCAGCACGCTGGTCTCGGTGAGCCAGTTCGTGCTGCCGAGGTTGGTGATGCTTTGGAGCTGATAAAATTTTCCCAGTAGTCCCGATAGCGCGACGCTGCCGTTTGTGCCGGACAAACCGGCGAGGGAAATTTTCGGGACGGAGGCCGCGCTGTAAGGACTGGTGCCGGCGGTCGCTTCCTGGAGATTGGAAATGCCGTCCCCGTCCGAGTCCACGTTGGGGTTCACTCCGTTCGTGCCGTAGATGGTTTCCCAAACATCGCTCATGCCGTTTGTGTTGAGGTCAATCCGCTGGGCGTGAACACTCGCCGCCCCGAGGATGAAAAGAACGGCTACGGCGATGCTCAAAAACAAGGCGGGAAATTTCTGACTCATGGTGTGGCGGGGCATGGTGCTGGTGCGCCTACCGTGCATTCGACATGAATAAAAGTCAAGCGGCAGAATTGCAAAACGCCCAATCTTAATGCGGGCTTAATGAACCGCCAAGCCGCCAAGAACGCCAGGATAAGTTTCGGAACAGAATTGAATCTGCTTTTCATTGGCGAACTTGGCGTCTTGGCGGTTGATCGTCGTGCTTTCAACTTTGTTTCAGCGCTGCATTCTGCTATTCAAATCGCGGTGAGCAATACATTCAGATTGGGCGTTCTCGGCTCCGGCAAAGGTTCAAACTTCGTCGCCATCGCCGATGCGATTGCGGCGGGGAAAATCCCGGCGGAAGTCGGCATCGTGTTGAGCGATGTCGAATCGGCGGGCATCCTCACGCACGCGCGCGAGCGGAAAATGCCCGCGCAATTCATCCCGCCGGGAAAATTCCGCACCAAACTGGATGAAGACGCCGAGCGCGCATTTGTCGCCGCGTTGCAAGCGGCGAACGTAGATTTGATTGTCCTCGCCGGTTTTATGCGTGTGTTGAAAGGTGATTTTCTTCGCGCCTTCGAGGGACGCATCGTGAATGTCCATCCCTCGCTCCTGCCGTCTTTTCCCGGACTTGAGGCATGGAAGCAGGCGCTCGATCATGGCGTGAAGGTCGCGGGCTGCACCGTGCATTTCGTGGATGCGGGCGTGGATTCCGGCGCGATCATCGGCCAGCAAGCCGTGCCGGTCTTGGACAACGACACGTCGGAAACTTTGCACCAGCGCATCCACGCCGCCGAGCACGCGCTCTATCCGCAATGCGTCGCCGCCATCGCGCGGCAGGAGATTTCCGTGGTGGGTAGAAAAGTGATCTGGAAAAAATGAATGCTAGGACAATCAAGTTTGCAGTCATGCTATTGGTGGCGAGTTCGGCGGTTTGCTTGATTGTCAAAAACATCACCGTTTTGAAACGGGAGGATGTTTACCCTGCGCCAGATTTTAATGCTTTACGCGTTGTGGTCATTCCATCAAAAACAACGATTCGTGTCGGAGAAAAATTTGAACTGGAGTTGCGTGTTGAAAATATTTCCCAGATAAATCAATCGGTTGCTGCATGGACTTGCAGTTGGGAGTTCGGTTGGCAATGTAGTGACAAGAGAATTTTTTCTGCTAACTCCATGAGTTGCAATTCTAACTTTCCACATTCTGTCATCATTTCTTCAGGTGAGGCTTACACAAATACGTTTCTAGCCATTGTTAAGGATTCTGCTGCTCTTGGTAAAATTTCTTTTCGTATGGGTTTTGGCTCATTCAAAGACTTCTTGAATAGCAAAGATCAAAGCCGCGATGAATACTACCAGCCAATCTGGAGCGAGCCGGTCACCATTGAGGTTGTTCCATGAATTCGACAAGTAAGATTCATCTCACCGCGACGCAACTCTTGCGCTAAGAACCGCAAAAAAAGAGTTGGCCTCGCATCGCGGGAACTGGACAATTATCCCGTCACGCACGCAAATCAGAATTTTTAAAAATAATCGCCACAGAGACACAGAGCGCACAGAGGGTCTGAATTATGTTTACTCTGTGTCCTCTGTGTCTCTGTGGCAAAAATAAAATGAGCAAGAAACTGAAATTCGGTCTGCCTAAGGGCAGTTTGCAGGAAGCCGCCATCCAGAAGCTGGGCAAGGCGGGCTACAACATCACCGTCAGCAGCCGCTCCTACGTGCCTTATGTGGACGACGAGGAACTCGACATCCGCATGTTCCGCGCGCAGGAGATCTCCCGCTACGTCGAGCACGGCTATCTCGACTGCGGCATCACCGGCCACGACTGGGTCATCGAGAACGGCTCCAAGGTTCACGAGGTCGGCGAATTTCTTTTCAGCAAAGTCTCCCGCCGCCCCGCGCGCTGGGTGCTGTGCGTCCCCGAGAATTCTTCCGTGAAGTCCGTGAAAGATTTGCAGGGCAAACGCATCGCCACCGAAGTCGTCAACCTCACCAAGAAGTATCTCAAAAAGAATGGTGTGAAGGCCGAGGTGGAATTCTCCTGGGGCGCGACCGAGACCAAGGCACATGAATTAGTGGACGCCATCGTGGACGTGACTGAAACCGGTTCCTCGCTTCGCGCGAACAAGCTGCGCATCGTGGATGAACTTCTGGTTTCCACCCCGCGACTCATCGCGAATCTGGACGCGTGGAAAAATCCGTGGAAGCGCCGGAAGATCGAGACCATGGCGTTGCTGCTCAAAGGCGCGTTGGACGCCGAGGCGCTCGTTGGCCTGAAGATGAACATCGCCGAGAAGAACCTCGCCAAGCTGTTGCGGGATCTGCCCGCGCTGCGCAATCCCACCATCGCCAACCTGTCCCTCAAAGGCTGGGTGGCCGTGGAGACCATCATAGACGAGAAGATCGTGCGCGAACTCATCCCGCAGCTCAAAGCCGCCGGCGCCGAAGGCATCATCGAGTATCCGCTGAACAAAGTAGTTTATTGAACGGAAGTTTTTCAAATGCCGCCGGCAAAAAATTGTCGGCGGCTTTTTTGTGGCGCTGATAGGTAATCTGAAAATGAATTCTTCCAGTGAAATTCTCTTCCCAGTGCGCGACTACGATCTCGCCGCCACGCTGGATTCCGGTCAGGTCTTCCGCTGGCAGCGCGAAGGGGATGCGTGGGTTGGAGTGCTGGGAAAACATTTTCTTCGCCTCGCGCAAACGCCCGAAGGCATCCACGCGCAGGCTGACGGACCCGTCCATGACTGGCATTTTCTCCGCGAATTTTTACAGAGCGATATTAATCTTGTCGCCATTCTGAAAACATTTCCCAATGACGATCCGATGCGTGCCGCTGTCGCGGCATGTCGCGGCCTGCGGTTGCTCCGACAAGACCCGTGGGAATGTCTCGCCTCATTCATCCTCTCCTCGACGAAACAGATCGTCCAAATCCGTCAGATTGTCGGGCTGCTCTGCGAA
The DNA here is from genome assembly GCA_903847285.1 of uncultured Verrucomicrobia subdivision 3 bacterium. Next base: position 11,213 of record CAINDH010000174.1, read on the forward strand.
CGGTTTGGCGAACCTAGTAGCGTCGGTCTGTGCCCGCCGTCCGGTTCGGCGCTCACCGAGTGCCGCCGTAGTTTTCCAACCCCGCAACGTCTCGCCGCCTGCTCAGAAAAAGAGTTGCGTGATTGCAAGATGGGTTTCCGAGCGCCGAGCCTGCTCGCCGCCGCACAACGGATTGCGGATGGCAGTTTTGATCTGGAACGCATCCACGCGCTCGACTACGCCGCCGCCCGCGCCGAACTGATGACATTGCGCGGCGTAGGCGGAAAAATCGCCGACTGCGTGCTGCTGTTCGGCTACGGTTATGATTCTGCGTTTCCGGTGGATGTGTGGATTGAACGCGCCTTGCAGGAACTTTATTTTCCGCGCCGTCGCGCCAGCGAGCAGCGGCTCCGTAAATTTGCCGCCACGCATTTCGGACCGCACGCCGGCTACGCCCAGCAGTATTTATTTCACTACATGAGGACAAAGGTCTAGCGCCGCGTCTGCGCTCGACAGCGTCATCGGCCCAATCCGGCGTGTGTTGGATTTACGAATCCAAGTTTCATTGGCGGCCAGGCGCATTGCTTGCTTCAATTACGCCCGCGAAACCGCAACGGCTTCAGACGCCAGCGCAAAAGAAATTAAAGTCGCGTCCGGAGGCTTTGGTGGCATTGGTTTGATTCACCGCCAGTTTCCCCAAAAGTTTTCAAAGTTTTGTCGCTCACGAACGAGGCGTAATCCAGATTTATCTTGCCAGCAAACTGCCGCGTGACCGTGCGAAAAACTCGTCTCCCACGGAATGTGATACGCGCCGGCATCCAGCCACAGCAGATGGTCGCCCGCTTTCAACGAACGCGGCAGCGGAATGCGCGCGAGCTGGTCAAACGCCATGCAAGTCGGGCCGCACACTGCGGTGAGAACTTCCGCGCCGCTGCTTTCTTCTAGGGTGATAAGCGCGTGCTGTTCCCACAGTGAGTGGAGTGCATTCATCGTGCGGCCGCCGTCGCAAATGAGCTGGCGTAAACCGCGCCGTTCTTTCACGTCGAGAATTTTCACTGCCAACACGCCGCTTCCAGCGCTGATAAAACGTCCGTTCTCCATCCAGACTTCGCGCAAATTCGGAAACTGTTTCACCGCTTGGCGCAACTTTTCCGCGAATGCCCGCAATCCAAATTCTCCGCCGTAAACTTTGCCACCGCGCGTCAGCACATGTCGCACGGGAATACCGCCGCCGATGTCGAGATGCAGCGGAGAAAATTTCGCTGCCTGACAAATCTTCGCGACCTCGGAAATGGCGCGCTCATACATTTGCGCAGAAGGAACGTTTGTGCGTAGATGAAAATGAATCGTCTCAACACGTGCTTTGGCTCGCAGAAGTTTTTTCAGACCTGCCACAGCTTCGTCCGGGGTGAAACCAAACTGCGTTGGGAACTGTGGCTGCTCCGGGTCGCATTCCTCGCTCGTCAAAATGCGAACACCGCAGCCCCAGTTCAGTTTTTTGGCGAACGGCAGCAGCGCGTTGAGTTCGGCGGATGAATCAAAATTCACCGACAACTCACGCAGTTCGAATTGTGGCAACCAAGAATGTTTGGCGGGGCCGTTGACTAAAATATTTTCCGGCGCGAAACCTTCGGCGAGTGCGGCGCGCAATTCAAATTCGCTGACGACTTCAATGTCCCGCCTTTGCTCGCGCCACCAGCGGAGCAGGGGGGCAACCGGTTGGGTTTTGCAGGAGAGCCAATGACGGACGACAATTTTGGATTTTGGATTACCGATTGCCGATTGAAAACCTGCGCCGGTGAACGCCGTGTCCAATTCCGAAATTCTTTCGGCGATTGGTAGTGCGGAAAGGACGTAAAGCGGGGTTGACGCCGAAAACGAAAACGCCTCGCGAACGAGGCGTTTCCAGAATTGAATGGTTTCAGGCGAATGGCCGAAGTTCAACGCGTTCGTTTTTTTGAGGGCATCAATCACATCCCCATGATCTGATAGCCGCCGTCAACATATATCACCTGACCGGTGATGGACGCCGCTCCATCGCTGGCAAGGAACGCGCCGGTCTGGCCAAGTTCTTCCGTGGTGCAACTGCGCTTAAGTGGCGCGTGTGCTTCGTAATGCTTCATCATTTCGCCGAAACCGGAAATGCCGCGCGCGGCGAGCGTTTGAACGGGGCCAGCGCTGATGCAGTTCACGCGGATTTTCTTGGGGCCCAAATCATACGCGAGATAGCGAGTGCTGGCTTCGAGTGCGGCCTTGGCCACACCCATGACGTTGTAATGAGGCACAACTTTTTCCGCGCCATAATAACTCATCGCCACGATGCTGCCGCCATCGGTCATCAAGGGTGCGGCACCACGAGCGAGCGCGACCAGTGAATAGGCGCTGACATCGTGCGCCACGCGGAAGGCTTCGCGGGTGGTGTTCACAAATTCGCCTTCGAGCGCTTCTTTGGGCGCGTAGGCGACGGAGTGGAGTAGTAGATTCAGTTTACCGAATTTGTCGCCAACGGCTTTGAAGACGCTGGCGATATCTTCGTCCTTAGTCACGTCGCATGGCAGGAGCAGCGTGTCTGAACCAAACGTGGACGTGAGTTCAGTGACGTTCTCCTTGAGGCGTTCGCCCTGATAAGTGAACGCGAGTTTCGCGCCTTCCTTGGCCCACGCTTGCGCGATGGCCCAGGCAATTGAGCGTTTGTTGGCGACGCCGAAGACGATTCCAGTTTTTCCGGTGAGCAATGACATAATGACGCCAGTGTAAAAAAATTTCCTGCCGCGTCCAGTCTCGACTCGCGTAAGGTCGAAAGTTAAGCTGCCGCTAAATGGATATTTACGACTGGCTCATCCAATACCTGATGTTCCTCGCGTTACTGACGTTCCACGAATACGGACACGCGTGGACGGCTTGGAAATGTGGCGATGACACCGCGCGACTCATGGGGCGCGTGTCGCTTAATCCCGTTGTCCATATTGACCCGGTCGGCACGGTGCTCATTCCCTTTCTCCAACTGGTGCTGCCATATGGCGGCCAATTCCTGATTGGCGGAGCGAAACCCGTTCCCGTCAACCCGTATAACTTGCGTCATCGCGACCGCGACGACATCCTCGTGACGCTCGCCGGTCCGGCGATGAATTTGATTTTTGGAATCCTGCCGCTCGTCGTTTTGCGGATTGTAGTTTTATTTTCCGTGAACGACACGGTCATTGAACTGCTCACCAAGTTCGCGCACTTGAGCCTGATCCTCTGCTTCTTCAACTTGCTGCTGCCCATTCCGCCGCTGGACGGCTCGCGCATCGTCCGCGCGCTGATTGGCATGAGCCATGATGACTATGCCAAGCTCACGTTGCTAGGCTTCATCCCCGTTGCGATCATCTGGCAAATCCCCCAAGTTCAACACTTCGTGTATGGGGCGACTGATTTGACATATCTTTTAATCATCAAATGCCTTTGCTTCTGAAAAAGTTTAGCGTCGGAAAAAGAACTCGCGCAACCGGCCGCGTTTTTCCAAATTGCCGCGTGTGAAACAAGTCCAATCAACCGAGAACAAGCCCGGCGGCGAGGCGAAATTTGAACTCCCTCTCGCCGGCTTCACCGGCACGCCAGAGGAAATCGAACGCCAGTGGTTTGAAAAAGTTTATCGCGGCCGCGGCGACTCGATGAAGCAACTCACTTGGCGCGCGGTATTGATGGGGTCCGTCCTCGGCGCAGTGCTTTCGCTCACCAACCTCTACATCGGTCTGAAATCCGGTTGGGGCATGGGCGTAGCAATTACCGCGTGCATTCTTTCCTACACCATCTGGACGACCCTCGTAAAAATCGGCTTCGCACGCACGCCGATGACGATTTTAGAAAACAACTGCATGCAATCTTGCGCCAGTTCGGCGGGCTATTCTACGGGTGGCACGCTTATCTCGGCGTTCGCCGCGTTCATCATCTTGAATGGTCATGCCATGCCGTTACTGTTCACGTTCGCCTGGGTTTTCTTCCTCGCGGTTCTCGGTGTGACGATGGCTGTGCCGATGAAACGCCAGATGATTAACATCGAGCAACTACGTTTCCCCAGTGGTGTGGCGGCGGCGGAAACATTGCGCGCCCTTCATTCGCACGGCCAGAAAGGAATCCGCGCCGCCAAGGCGCTGGGGGTCGCAGGATTGATTGCGGCGATCGATAATTTTATCCACGACGGTTTTGCCGCCATCCCTAGACTCGCCGCGTATTCGAGTGATGCAATTTGCACAAAGTTGAGTTCCGCCATCTTCGGTCCGGCTTGGACTTCGCGCACGGTGACCTTCAGTTGGGAACCAATTTTCATCGCGTCCGGCGCCATCATGGGCATGCGCGTGTGCTTGAGCATTCTCGCGGGCAGCATCGTGTGCTGGATGTTCTATGTGCCCACGCTTCAAGATGCCGGGCTGATTGTGAAAGGCGGTTTCAAGGAATGCGTGCAATGGACGCTGTGGCCGGGCGTAGCGTGCATGGTGTTCGCAAGTCTTCTCGACTTGATTTTGAAATGGCGCATCTCGCTTCGCGCCTTCACCGACCTTGCCAAAATGTTTTCGCCGAAATCCAATGCCACCAGTGAGATGGATGAGATTGAAACCCCGATGTCGTGGTTCGCCATTGGGCAACTCGTTTCGCTCGTTGCGCTGGCGTTGCTGGCGCATGAGTCATTCGGAATGCCCTACTGGCAAAGCGTCGTCGCGGTGGTGTTGTCGTTTGCGCTCGCGCTCGTGGCGTGCCGCGTCACCGGTGAAACGGACACCACGCCCATCGGTCCTATGGGCAAAGTCACTCAACTCACTTTCGGCGCGCTGAATCCAGGGAACATGGATGTGAACCTGATGAGTGCTAACATCACCGCCGGTTCCGCCGGTTCCGCTGCGGATTTACTGACGGATTTGAAGAGCGGTTACCTGCTCGGCGCAAATCCGCGCAAACAATTTCTCGCGCAGTTCGCAGGCATTTTCATCGGCACGGTTGTGAGCGTGTTGGCGTTTACGCTCATCGTCACCAAGCCGGAAGTGCTTGGCACGGAACAATTCCCCGCGCCTGCCGCGCAAACCTGGGCGGCGGTGGCGCAGGCGTTGAGCAAAGGTTTCGAGGCAATTGCACCGTTGAAAGTCTGGAGCATCTGCGTGGGCGGGGGGATTGGATTATTGCTGACGATCTTGCCGGTGATGTTTCCAAAACGGGGTCAACTGCTGCCATCCGCTTCCGGCTTCGGACTTGCCTGGATTTTTCAGTGGTATTATGGCGTGCTGTTTTTTCTTGGCGCACTCATCGCGTTCGGGTGGCAAAAAAAATCCAAGCTCAGCGCGGAGGAATTTCTGATGCCCGTGGCCTCCGGCGTCATGGCGGGCGGCGCGTTGATGGGGGTGGCCATCATCTTCTGGCAGAACGGCGGGGAAATTTGGCAGAAGCTGTTCGGTCATTGATAGACACGGTCCTGGACCAATTTGTCTCACCACAAAATCATTCTCGCCAAGCGGACGGTTTCTGTTATTTTGCGCGCCTTTATTGATTATGTTCACGGGAACCTACACTGCAATTGTCACGCCGTTTCGCGACGGGGAACTGGATGAAGCCGCGCTCGAACGCCTCGTCAAATTTCAAATCAAAGGCGGTGTCGATGGCATCGTGCCTGTTGGCACCACCGGCGAATCGCCCACGGTGGATTACGCCGAGCACATCAAAATCATTTCGCTGTCCGTGAAATTTGCGGCAGGCAAAATCAAAGTGCTTGCCGGCACCGGCGGCAATTCCACCAAAGAGGCCATCTATCTCACGCAAGAAGCCGAGAAAGCCGGGGCTGACGGCTCGTTGCAGGTTGCGCCGTATTACAACAAGCCCACGCAGGAAGGTTTATTCCAGCATTTCAAAGCCATCGCCAAGGCCACGCAGTTGCCGATCATTCTCTACAGCATTCCAGGACGCTGCGGGGTTGAGATTGCCGTGGATACGGTTAAACGCCTCGCTCACGACTGCAAAAATATCGTGGGTATCAAAGAAGCCGGCGGAACCTGCGACCGCGTGTCACAACTTCGCGCCGCGCTCGGGCCAAAGTTTGAAATTCTCTCCGGCGATGATTCGCTCACGCTGCCATTCATGTCCGTCGGTGCTAATGGCGTCATAAGCGTAGCGTCCAACGTGATTCCGAAAGAGGTTTCGCAGATGGTGAATTATTTTGCACGCGGTGACGCGAAAAAGGCTTATCAATTGCACGCAAAATTTTATCCGCTGTTCAAGGACTTGTTTATCGAGACGAACCCCACGCCTGTGAAGGCCGCGCTCGCCATGATGAAAATGATCAACGAAGAATACCGGCTGCCGCTCGTCCAGATGTCCCCGAAGAATTGGGAAGTCCTCCGAACCACGCTCAAGCGGTGCGATGTGTTGGAGTAAGCCATGTGCTGTTTTTCCGGCCCTGTCAAATCCGTGTCCGCGACGAACATCTTCGCGCGCATGGGCGAAGCTGGCCGGCAGTTCGTGGTCTATTCGATGACGGTCAACATGACGAAACCGCTGGCGATGGTGCTGCCGCTGCCGGTAAAAAAAGGCTCGGACGAAAAAGCCGTCCGCTTCATCAACCTTGAAGACTACAAAAATTTCTTTAGCGATTTGGATGCGGGATTTCCGAAGCCGGTAACAAAGGGGGCTGATAGTTTTGCCGCCACTATGCCCATCTCTGGTTCCGCTCATCAGTTAGAAGTGGTCCAGGTTGGAAATTTTGAAGCGTCTTTCGTCCCGACCGTCAATGATTTCAACCGTCTAGACAAGCGTTTCAAGCTACCGAAGGAATTGTTCACCAAGCTGCCCGACTACGCCCACTATGGCTTTGCCGTATTCAAACTGAAGCCCGGATCCCAGACCGTGCATCCGATGGCGTTTGAATTTCCCACCGCAAAGGACAAATTATTTTTCCCAACCGTTCATATACACGATGGCAAGGTTCACGCCCGCGCAAAGTTCGACCACGTTTTGTATTGCCAGCCCAGCGAATCCGCCCGCCTGAAACTTAAGGACTGGGAAGAATCTGAAAAACTGGCCGTTCGATTCGTGGTTGTAAAAAACACCAAGGGCATCGTCGAAGCGGATGAACATTGCTACAAACGTGAGTTGATTGGAATGCTTGCCAACAAAGACACCTTCGTGGAACTTTCTGCCTGATTCAAACATGAGCACAAACGTCATCATCACTGGTTCCAAAGGCCGCATGGGGCAGGCCTTGATCAACTGCGCCAAAAACTTTTCTAGCCTCCTTGTTGTCGCCACGGTCGATTCCGCTCAAAACCTCGCTGAAGTCATCGCCAAAGGCGACGTCGTCATTGATTTCAGCGCGCATAACGCCACTGCCGGGTTCGTGGAAACCTGTGTGAAGCACAACAAAGCCATCGTCATCGGCACCACGGGATTTTCCGCCGAAGAAAAAGCGCGCATCACTGCCGGCGCTAATAAGATTCCGATGGTGCTCGCTACAAATTATTCCACCGGAGTGAACACCCTCTTCTGGCTCACGCGCAAGGCGGCGGAAATTCTCGGCCCGGACTTCGACCTTGAAGTGGTCGAGATGCACCATCGCTTGAAGAAGGACGCACCCAGTGGCACGGCATCGACCTTGCTCGAAATTCTCGGCGATGTCCGCAAAGTTCAGTTGGAGAAAGAACTTCGTCACGGTCGCAAAGGCATCGTCGGCGAACGCACCCGCAGCGAGATCGGCATCCACGCCGTGCGCGGCGGAGATGTGGTAGGGGATCACACCGTCATCTACGCGAACGTCGGCGAACGCGTTGAGCTGACGCACAAAGCATCCAGTCGCGATACCTTCGCCAATGGTGCATTGCGTGCCGCCCAATGGCTTGTCCAGCAAAAAACCGGTCTCTACGACATGCAGGACGTGCTAGGGTTGAAATGAATTCAGAACTAAGAACTCAGAATTCAAAATCAAACGGTCTTAACCGCTTCGATAACGACGGTTTTCAAATTATACAATCACTTGTCGCTGACGACGAATGCAATCGCTTGGTCGCCGAGCTGTCGCCATTATTTGAAAAGCAAACTACGATATCCAAGAACCGCATCGGCGGATTAAGAAATTTGCTGAGGACAAACCAACTGGTTTCGTCCTTTTCAAAATCTCCCACTGTGACTGGTTTATTGAAACAGGTGGCGTGCTGCGAGGTCTTTCCAGTTCGCGCTATTTTTTTCGACAAAACCCCAGATGCCAACTGGCTCGTGCCGTGGCATCAAGATTTGGCGATCACAGTCGTGGAAAAAATCGAGACTCCGGGCTTCACTGGTTGGTCGCTCAAGGACGGAACGCAGCACGTCCATCCGCCGGAGGAAATCCTAGCCGGCATGATAACGCTCAGGCTGCACCTTGATGATTGCGACGCAAACAATGGTGCATTGAAGGTTATTGCTGGATCACACCATCTAGGAAAAATTTCAGCGGGAGAAATTTCACGGCGGACATCAGCGAGCGCTCAAACCATCTGCGAAGTTTCCAAAGGCGGTGCGTTGCTGATGCGGCCGCTGCTGCTGCACGCCTCATCACCGGCCGAAAGCCCGCGCCATCGTCGCGTGCTACACCTCGAATACGCCACGCAAAAACTACCGAATGGTTTAAAGTGGTATGATAACTGATGCCATCCTTCATCCTCCATCCTCCACCCTCGCGCGCCATTGTCGCTCTCGGCTCCAATCTCGGCAACTCGCATGAAATTATTCAGGCGGCGTTCACCCACGCCAAGGTCATCACCGACCATCCGATTCTGCGCTCGTCTATCTGGGAAACTATGCCGGTGGATTGTCCGCCCGGCTCGCCGAATTTTTTGAATGCGGTCGTTGCCTTCGTTCCGCAGAAAGGGGAAACGCCGGAGTCGCTGCTGAAAAAAATGCACGACTTGGAAAAAATTCTCGGTCGTCAGCCTAAAAAAGTTCTCAACGAACCTCGGCCATTGGATTTGGATTTGATCGCATTCGGCAATGAGATGCGGAATACGCCGGAATTGATTTTGCCGCATCCGCGTGCGCATTTGCGGAGATTTGTTCTGCAGCCGCTTGCAGAAATTGCGCCGGAATTGATTTTGCCGGGGCAGACGAAGACGGTTGCAGAACTACTGGCCGCTTTGACGCCGGACGAGACAATCAAGAGAACTTGAGCGTGTCGCCGAACAGTTTCTTGTGCTCGGCGATGGCGTAGCGGTCGGTCATGCCAGCCATGTAATCGCAGATGGCACGGTGCAGGCCGATTTTGCGGATTTGCTTCCGCGCGGATTCACCGATGGCTTTCGGATGCTGCTCGTAGTGATGGAACAAATCCTTCAATAACTGCTTGGCGCGGATGTGTGGCTCGTTGACGACGGCGTTGAAGTATAAATTTTTGTAGAGGTATTTCCGCAGCTCGATGTTGAGCTTGCGACGCTCCGGGCTGTAGGCGATGAGCGGTTTAGAAAATTTGCGGACATCGTCGGCGGATTGCACCTTGGCCTTGGCAATCAATCCCTCGCTCGTCGCCAGAACGTCGGCGATCTGCATATCAATGATGGTGCGGATGATGAAGTAACGGCGGCATTCTTCCGGCGGATTGCCAAATTCTTTTTTCACTAGCTGTGTAGCGTGCGCCCAGACGCGGACGTGCCGACACAATTCTTTTTCAGTAAGCAAACCGGAGTCGAGTCCGTCGTCGAGGTCGTGGCTGTAGTAAGTGATTTCGTCCGCGAGGTTCGCTATTTGCGCTTCGAGCGAAGGATTCTTGGCGATGAAACCTTTCTTCACTCCAGGGCGGTCGAATGCGGTCTGGTGCTTGGCAAGGCCTTCGAGAACTTCCCAAGAAAGGTTCAGCCCGGAAAATTTGGGGTATTTCTGTTCCAGCTCTTCGACGATGCGAAGGCTGTGGTGGTTGTGCTCAAACCCGCCGTGGCCGCGCATGAGTTCGTTCAGAACGGTTTCGCCCTTGTGGCCAAATGGCGAATGGCCGAGGTCGTGCGCGAGCGCAATGGTCTCGACGAGGTCGGTATTGAGGCGGAGCGCGCTGGCGATGTTGCGGGCGATGGCGGCGACTTCGATCGTGTGAGTTAGCCGCGTGCGGAGGTGGTCGCCCGTGCCGTTTAGAAAAACTTGAGTCTTGTATTCGAGGCGTCGGAAGGCGCGCGAGTGAATCACGCGGTCGCGGTCGCGCTGATATTGGGTGCGCCAGAGCGGTGATTCTTCGGCGTGTGCCCGCCCGCGAGTGCTGCCGCTGAATTGGGCAAACGGCGCAAGCGTTTGGCGTTCGTTGGCTTCTAGTTCTTGGCGGTAGCGCGGCATAGCGAAAGCCTCTTCCTAATTATTTTTCGGCAGCAGTTCCTGAATGGCAATCCCGCGCAAGTCGAATAACCGGCGGATGGTGTCTTCGATAAGATTGTTCGGACAACTTGCACCGGCGGTTATGCCGACGGTGATTTTTCCGGACGGTAACCAATCGCGCGTCTCGACTTCTTGTTTCTTGTGCTGGTCGTAGTGAACGATGAGCTTATCGGACTGCATCTTTGCCGCATTTTTTATGAAGAACGTGGGCAGGACGTGTTCGCCCATCTCTGCGAGGTGCGAGGTGTTGGAAGAATTATAACCGCCAACAACGATGAGCAAGTTCATCGGCTCCTTCAACATCTTTTGCAACGCATCCTGACGATCCTGCGTCGCGCCGCAAATCGTATCGAAGAACCGGAAATGTTTTTCGATCGCGCCTGCGCCGTGTTTCTTTTCCATCACGGCTTTGAAGCGGCGCTGAACTTCCTCAGTCTCTCCGCGTAGCATGGTAGTCTGATTCGCCACACCGACGGCTTGCAAATGCAAATCGGGGTCAAAGCCATCGGAGTGTGCACCTTTGAATTTTTCCAAGAACGCAAGCTTGTCGCCGCCGACCATGATGTAATTACAGACGTAGTCCGTCTCTGCCAAATTATAGACGACGAGGTAATGGCCGCTCCCGTAGGCTCGCGCCTGCGAGGTGGTGGCCTTTGTTTCTTCGTGCTTGGCCTTGCCGTGGATGATGCTCGTGACGCTCTCCTTGGAGTATTGGCGCACGCGTTTCCAGACACTCATCACGTCGCCGCAGGTCGTGTCCACAATGATGCAACCCTTGGCTTCAATTTTTTTCCGCGTGCCGACCTCGGTTCCGAAAGCGGGAATGATGACGGCATCACCGGAATTCAACTTCGATAATTCTTCATCGGTCGGTTTGGGGGAAATGATCTGAATGCCAAGGTTGCTGATCTGGTCGTTGACCTCGGGGTTGTGGATGATCTCGCCGAGCAGATAAATCGGCGTGTTCGGGGCTGTCTCGGTGAAATATTTTTTGGCCGCGTAGGCTAAATCAATCGCGCGTTCCACGCCGTAGCAGAAGCCGAATTCCTTCGCGAGCTTCACCGTGATCCCGTCGGCGGCCAGCACCCCGCCGTTGGCGCGGATGTTTTCGACGATTTCGCTGCGGTAGTGCGTCAGCACCTGGGCAGACACCGCCTCCATGATGTCGGGGCGGCGGAGATTGATTTTTTTGTTCGGCGCGGACAGTTCCGTAGACATGACTGAACGATAAACTTTGTGTGTGTGAGCGTCGAGGCAGAACTAGCGGATTCGCTCAACTTGAATTCGCGTCGGGTCGCTGATACCAAGCTGTAGCAGGGCGGCGTTGGTGTAGATTTCAAAATTGGAATTCGCTGGCGGCACGCCCAGATCGCGGCGTTCTCGTGCCAGTTGCCGCAAGGCGAGCGTGTCCAGCGCCACCGGATCACGACTGAACCAGAGTTGTTGCAAGCTGGTAGAGTATTGCACGTAGCTGGCAGGACCGCCTTGATACTGACCGAGCAATGCATCTGTGACGTGCAGCACCACGCGGTCGCCGACGGCCGGCAGTGCGTAGATTTCCGGCAAGGCTAGCGCCAGCCGCTCACCGCTGCCCTCGAAGCGCCGTGTGTTGTCCACGCTGCCTGTGCCGAGCGAGAAAAAATGTCCGCAGATCCCCGCGTCGTTTTCATTGATCAGCGGCGCGAGCGAAATGATTTTAGTAAGCCGCTGGCTGACAAGCTTGGACACGAAAGATTTTTTCCCGATCCCAAAATTGGTGTTGCCGAATTCCACATCACCCCAAACCAGCGCACCGATGACCGGCGATTCGGGTAGGTAAAAAGTATTCGTATCGTAACCGCTCTCCGCCGCGCCGACAGCAGGCACGCCGAGCTTTTGGGCGAGGGAAAGAATTCCCGCGTCCCGCAAATCCGCCGCGTGCTTGTCCCAGAGAATGATTTTCTCTGGCGGCAGACCCGCCGCGAGCAAGCCATGGACGGCGGCGGTAATAACAGCCGGCCGCGTGCCGCACAACGGGCCTGGAATGGAAAAAACCTTGAGGCCGACGGTGTCGTTTGTGCTGACGAGGCTCAACCAAGCGGCGGCGACGCTAGTCTTGCCGGTGAAGCGCGTGAGGCCACGATTGAAGGCGATTTCTACCCGGTCATCGTAGGGAAGAAAAGCATTCAGCAAATTCTCACCCTGAACAATCACCACGCGAGCCGCGGCGTTGGTTGTATGTGGCGCAAAAAAAACCTGCGCGTGGCTGGTCAGCAGCCCGCCAGACAGGGCGAGCAAAGCGAATTGGATGCGTGCGATTCTTGACACTTTCAAGCGGCGATGATAACACCACGGCGGATGCTCGCCAAAAAAAAATCAATTCGCGGCGCAATTATATTGATTGCGCTGGCCGTGGTCGTTGCTGGCTGCACGCCGCCCGGTCCGCGTGCTTTGCTTAAAGGTAAAAAATTTCTCGATCGCGGGGATTACGCCGCGGCCGTGGAGCAGTTGAAAACCGCGACTACGCTGCTCGACAAGAATGCGCAGGCTTGGAATTACTACGGCGTGGCGTTGCAACTGGCCGGGCATCCTGAGGAGGCGGCCACCGCGTATCAGACTGCGCTCAAGTGCGACCGTGATTTGGTAGAAGTGCATTTCAATCTCGGCAATCTTGCGCTGGAACAAGGCAAGGCTGATGTGGCTAAAACTGAATTATCCGCTTACACCTTGCTTCGTCGGAACGATGCGGCGGGCTGGCTCAAACTTGGCACAGCTCAATTGCAATTGGGCGATGTCGGCTCCGCAGAAAGAAGTTTCAGCACCGTGCTCGCCTTGAAACCGAAAGACGCCGTCGCTTACAACAGCCTCGGCCTTGCGCGCATCAAAAGCGGCGTGCCGCGTGATGCCGCCAAGTTTTTTGCCGCCGCCATCCAGTCGCGCCCAGACTTTGCTCCGGCCATTTTGAATCTCGCAACCGTGCAGCAGCAGTATGTGCACGACAACAAAACCGCGCTCGAAAATTATAAAAAATATCTCGCGCTCAATCCGCGCCCGGCGAACTGGCAGGAAGTGAATTCCCTCGTCGCTACCTTGGAACCGCAGGAGGTAAAAGTCGCCGTCGTCACGCCGCCGGTAGAAAAACCTAATCTCGCCGCGCTGGAAGTGAAGCCAACCCCAAAAACTGCCAACATTGTCACGCAGCATCTGCCCGTGGTGACCAAGCCGTTGCCCAGCGTCAAACCCGCGAACTCAGCGCTACCCGTGCCAAAGCCATTGCCAACGCAAGTGGTCCAGGTTCAGCCCGCGGCGGCCATCGTGGTTACACCCTTTGCGCTAGCGACGAATCCAGTCGTTACCAAGACTTCGCCTCCGCCGGACGTTGAGCCACTTGCCGCCCCTATGCCCAGTGAACCGCAGAAGAAAGGTTTTTGGGGTAAACTTTTCAGTTCACCTGAAACGGCTCCGCCAGCCGATGCAAAGTATCGCGGCCAGGGTTTGACCCCGTTGCCGGTGGCTTCAGAAACGAAGCCGTTGCCGCCCGTCATTCAGCCAGCCAAACCAATTCCCATCGTCGAACCCGCGCCGGTGTTTGCACGCTACAACTATTTTTCGCCGCGCAAGCCGCAAGCAGGTGATCGCACGGCGTCCACGGGAGCGTTCACGAAAGCGCGGTTATTTGAGCAGGAGGAAAAATGGCCGGATGCGTTGCAATGGTATCAGCAATCCGCTGCGCTTGACCCTGCGTGGTTCGAGGCGCAATACAATACTGGCGTGCTAGCGCACCGGCTGCGCAACTACGCGTTAGCGCTGCCGCGTTACGAAATGGCGCTCGCCATCCAAAAAGACTCGGCTGATGCCCGCTACAATTTTTCACTGGCTCTCAAGGCCGCCGGCTATGCCGTGGATTCGGCGGAACAATTGAAAATGATTCTCGCCGCCGATGACAAAGAAGTTCGCGCGCACTTGGCGCTGGCGAACCTTTCTGCACAATCCTTGCGTGACCATGCGCAAGCGCGTGAACATTACCAGAAAGTTTTGGCCCTGGATCCCGCCAATGCCCAGGCGCAGGACATTCGCTACTGGCTTTCAGCCAATCCCAAATGAATGGTTGGTCGGCACGGATTTCGCTGGCTATTGGGCGTGGTAAAACTATTTTTGAATTATGACTTGGTCCTCCGTTGATAAAACTAGTTCCACGGTTCCGTGGTGGCAGAACCTGTCCTTAAACTGGTTCGATGTCGCGTTTCTGCTCATCCTTGCCTTTGGTTTCTGGCGCGGGCGCAAGCACGGTATGAGCCGTGAGGCATTGCCCACCATCATGTGGCTCATCATCGTCATTGCGGGCGGCTTCGGCTGCGTGCCGCTGGGCGAACTGTTGCAAAAAACTGGCTACATGGGGAAAATTTTCGGCACTTCTTTCAACCAGCACACGATGGCGCTGGTGGCCTGTTATGTGGGTATTGTGCTGGTGGCATTCATCATTCATTCAATGCTCAAAAACGTCTTTCGGGAAAAAATCGCCGGCAGCAATGCCTTCGGTAGTGGCGAATATTATCTTGGCATCATATCGGGAATGATTCGTTACACATGCATCACGATTTTTTTCTTGGCGCTGCTGAACGCGCCGTTTTATTCCACTGCAGAAATTGTGGCGGACAAGGCCTATAAGAACAAAGTATTCGGCGCTGGCCTGAAAAATTTCAGCGGCGATTTCTTCCCCAGCGTCTATGAAGTCCAGTCGGACGTTTTCAAAAAATCTATGGCCGGCGCAGCGATTAAACAATATCTCGAACCACTGCTCATTCAAAGCTCCGCTCCGGCCAAAAAAACCGGTGGTAAGCCCTGATTTGGAGACATGGCCGGCTTTCTCTCCCCCGATATGCGCGAACGAATTCGCGCCGCCAGTGACATTGTGGACATAATTGGCTCCTATGTTCCGCTGAAAAAAAACGGCGCAAATTTCACCGCGCTCTGTCCATTCCACAAGGAGAAGTCGCCCAGCTTCAATGTCAATCCGCACAAGCAAATCTTTCACTGCTTCGGCTGCCATAAAGGCGGTGATGTTTTCACGTTCGTCAAAGACTACGAGAACATCGGTTTCATGGACGCCGTTCGGCGGCTGGCTGAGCGCGCGAAAATTCCGCTGGAATTTGAGAATACCCTCGGCGCGCAGGAATCGCGGCATCTCAAGGATCAGTTGCTCGACATCCACGAGCAGCTCACGCAGCGTTGGCAAAATTGTCTCGCGAACGAAGCTGCCGGTCAGCGCGCACGCGACTACCTTGCCAGCCGCGGTGTCACGGCTGAGGCGATAAAATTTTTTCGGATCGGGGCTGCGCCAGAGTTGTGGGACGACACAGTGAACTGGGCGAAGGGCAAAAACTTTGACCTGACCACCGTTGAGCAGGCGGGACTTATCATCAAGAAAGAAGAAACCGGACGCAACTACGACCGCTTCCGTGGTCGCCTGATGTTTCCGATCTGCGATGAGCAAGGCCGTGTGGTGGCATTTAGCGGGCGTGTATTACCTGGAGACGAAAGTCCTGCCAAATACGTCAACTCACCTGAAACGCCAATCTTTACGAAGAGTAAAATTTTCTTCGGCCTCGATAAATCCAAGCGTGCGATTCTTGATGCCGGTTACGCCATCATCTGTGAAGGCCAATTGGATTTGATCGCGTGTTTCATGGGTGGCGTGCAGAATATTGTTGCACCGCAAGGCACCGCGTTTACCGACCAGCATGCGCGCATCATCAAGCGTTATGCCAACGAAGTTGTGCTGTGTTTTGATTCTGACAACGCCGGGCAGAACGCTATCGTGCGTTCGCTGGATCATCTGCTCGCCGCGCAACTCGCTGTGCGCGTGGCCGTCGTGCCGGCGCCGCATGACCCGGACAGCTTCATCAAAAATTTCGGCGGTGAGGCATATCGAAAGCTCGTGGAAAGCGCGGAAGGGTTTTTTGATTACTTGCTGAAACGTCTTTGTGCCACCAACGATGCGGCCACGGACAAAGGTCGGCTTACAATTCTTCGTAGCATGGCCGAGGCGCTACACAAAACAGGTAATTCCGTCTTGCTCGACACGCATGCGCAAAAAACCGCGTTGAGACTTGGCGTGGCGGTGGACGCGGTGCGGAAAGAGTTTTCCAAAGTCAAAGCGCCTGCCACTTTTACTCGCGAAGACGATGGCCCGGATGATTCTGTTCTCGCCGGTGAAGCCGAAGATGAAATACCGACGCGTCCGTCCAATCACGAATTGCATCTGCTCAAACTGCTGTTCATCCACGAGGAACTTGCGCCGTGGCTCGCCGAACATTTGGACTTGGATTGGCTGACGCATCCGCTCGTGCGGCAGATTCTCTCAGCGCGACTAGTCACAGCAGAGCAGGGGACGTGGCAAAACCTCGCGGCGTTTTTGGACGCTTGCGGTTCGGAGTTTATGCGTGGCCTCATCACCGAAGCCGTCGCGGATGGCCGTGCGCTGCCAAATCCGCAAACGCAGATGGCTGACGTAGTCTTGAAGTTGCGGAATCAATTTATCGACCAGCAAGTTTCAGTTTTCACTCAGAGAGCTGGCATGCCTGAGTCGAGCGACACTGAAAAAAACGAGGCGCTGCTTTCACGGGAGAAATTACGGCAACAGAAACGCTCACCGTTGGCGCCGCTTAGCGAAGTTTAATTCACGTCAGTAGGGAGACAGATCATCGGCAAAATCTGTGTTTCATCTGTGCCGATCTGCGGCTAAAATAAACGGGTGAAAATCATCGGAATCATCCCTGCGCGCTTTGCTTCAACGCGGTTCCCCGGCAAGCCGCTCGCACTTATCGCGGGCAAGCCGCTCATCCAGCACGTCGTCGAGCAATGCCAGAAGGCGAAGTCGCTTTCGGAAGTCATTGTGGCTACGGACGACACGCGCATCTGGGAAGTGGCGCAAAATTTCTGCCGCGTGGAGATGACTCGACCGGAACATCCCAGCGGCAGCGACCGCATCGCGGAAGTCGCGGAACGCTGCGGCGGCGATGCCGTGGTGAACATTCAGGGCGATGAACCGTTGATTGATCCGAACGTCGTGGACGCCGTGGCGAAGGCGCTGGCACACGATGAAATGTCCACGGCAGCAACACGGATCAAGAATCTTTCCGAATTGGACAACCCGAATGTCGTAAAAGTCGTTGTCAACGCCGCCGGTCGGGCGTTATATTTTTCACGGCGCACGATTCCGTATCTGCGTGAGGCCGCCAACCGTCCGAGTAACGAGCAGTTGGCGGCGTTTCCTTTTTTGAAGCACCTCGGTATTTACGGTTACCGGCGCGAAACGTTGCTGCGGCTGGTGAAGTTTCCGGTGTCGCCGTTGGAAAACGCGGAGAAGCTGGAACAGTTGCGTGCGTTGGAAAACGGCATCGGCATCACCGTGGTGAAAGTGGATTACGACAGCATCGGCGTGGATATGCCGGAAGATGTGCAACGGGTGGAAAGGCTTATAAGCCTCGGATGAAACACATTTTTCGCTAACTAAACTGGAGAGAAATATGATTACAAAATGCTACTGCCAACATTGCAATGGACACATTGAAGTTGAGGCGGAATCTATTGAGCCAAACACTACCGTTGTGTGTCCTCATTGCAACAATGTGACGCTTCTCTCTTTTTCAAATCAATCAACTCCGCCACAACTTTCAAAATCCGTCAAAGGAACAATTCTTGATTATACAATTCAAACAAATGTCGGAATTATTTCTGGCGATGACGGCCAGCGATATTCGTTTCAAGGCGCACAGTGGCGAGAAACAGAAAAATATCCAACCAAAGGGATGCGCGTGGATTTTTCTCCGCAAGCTGGAAATGCGATTGCAATATATGAAGTGAGGGACAAACAAAATTTGGGTTCTGCAACAGCAGGAAGCCAACGCCCGCTTGCGTATCAGGGATATTATCGTAGTTCTGATGAATCAACTTTTGGTGGTGTCTGTGGTGGGTTAGCTCATAAATGGAACGTAAGTAGAGGTGGGCTTCAATTTGGTTTTTTGATTCTCGCTCTCATTTATTTATTAGGTTTGATAGCATACATTGTTTGCTGGGTAACTTTTAAAAAATTGCCAACAAAAGGCGTGAAGTTTAGCGATTAGTGGCAAAAAATAATTTGAAATGAAATTCATATTCGTAACTGGCGGTGTGGTGAGTTCGCTCGGCAAAGGTTTGACTGCGGCCGCGCTCGGCACGCTGCTCGAAAACCGCGGCCTCAAGGTCGCGCTGCAGACATTCGACCCGTATCTCAACGTGGATCCGGGCACCATGTCGCCGTATCAGCACGGCGAGGTTTATGTGCTCGACGACGGCGCGGAGACCGACCTTGATCTTGGCCACTACGAACGTTTCACCAGCACCAAGCTCTCGCGAAT
>CAINDH010000175.1 GCA_903847285.1 uncultured Verrucomicrobia subdivision 3 bacterium
CGCTGCGTTCCCCACCATCCGCTTCCCGCAGGATGCGAATCTTGTCTTCCGTTGTATACCGTTTGCCTTTCATCGTCTGGTCCTTTCTTGGTCGGCCCAGACTAACACTTCACACGGTCCAGAAAAGTCGAGTCACGTCACACCCATTGATCAGTTGAGCATTGTGCCGTGGGCGGTCAATTCCGGTTCGGGAATTTATCCGGTCGGCACCTGGACATTCGTGTTGCACCAGCTCACCTTCAGCACGCCCGGCCTGCATGTGCACTTGCAAGTGAGCACCAATCCCGCTGATACCAACAGTTGGAATAATTTTTCTGGCGGCGGCGAATTGATTTCGTTCAGCCAATACGGCCCCAATCCCTCCGGAACCTGGCAGCTGGACACCACGGATGTGTCGGTCGGCCCCACGATTTATTTCAGAGCCGTCGCCAGCGCGCCGGGCTATCTCGATTCTTATTCCAGCGCACAAGGCCCATATAACATCACGCCGCCATTGCCGCCGCAAATCGACCAGATCACCGGCGACCTCAGCCTGTCACTTTCAAATTATCCCGGGGCGAATTCAGGTCATGATTTGCGCATCACCGCTACCGACTGCGCCACGGTGCAACTTTCAGTTTCTGGCAATACCACCATATCCTCCACCATAGGATTGCAGGGCAGCAGCGGTTGTGGCGGTGTAAATCTGAACATCGCAGCGGACGGGCGGTTGAATTCATCCCGGACAGACATGAGAAATGGGGCTACGCTGGAAAACAAGGGCACCGTCAATGGACCACTCACGTTGGAGGGTGGCAATCTGACTCAACACCAACCCACCAAAGCAGCCATCGTCGGGCAAGGCGCTGGTAATATCGTTGCCCAAGGCGCTGGTAATATCGTTGCCCAAGGCGCTGGTAATATCGTTGCCCAAGGCGCTGGTAACATTGTGGCGCAGGGCAGAGGCAACACATTCTCTCCCCGAGGCAAAACTCCTGAGAACCTATTCCAACCGGATTTCACCGGACAGATGATTGTTAACGGCGACTACAATCAATTTGCTGGCACGCTCATCGTGGGCATAGCCGGGACCAACACACTGCCAAGCGGTGTCCAGCAATTCGACCAACTCGTCGTGCATGGTAATGCTAATCTCGTCGGCGGAACCATCGCATTCGGCTTGTTTAATCCCAATGAGCAAACCAATCGAACGGATGTTTTTCTGCCGCCTGACGGGTCGACTTTTGATGTGGTGGTGGCCACCAACATCTTCGTGGACAAGGTGCAGTTGCGCGGATTGCTCTGGGGCGACGGGCTTTTTTTCACCGGCAACGTCGTAGCACGCAACGACGGTTTACAAGCCCTGCGCCTGACGGCGACACATGTCCCGCCGCTGCTTTACCTCGTGAAAAATAATACAGCTTTCCAACTCGCCTATGCGACCAACTACGTCGGCTATGCCGTAGAAAGCAGTGACTCACTCCAATCTGAGACAAACTGGACCACCTATTCCTTCGGCACCAATGTCGTTGATGTCAGTTCGACAAACGGTTACCGATTCTTTCGGTTGAATCATTAATTTTTTCCTTATTTCAGCTTCGCCAGCGGGGGTAATTCTTTCAAGGTGGTTTGCAGAAACGCGCCATATCGTGGCGGTCTTTACCTTATTTACCACATTTCACTTTCCAACCCTAAGATGACTTTAATTCTCGACCTCCTTTTCCATACCTCTCCCAACTCCCAAATCCGGTCAAATTTGGATCAGAGTTGGGGGGAGAGGGCTTTATCCGCGCACGAATATTTCCGTCGCACGCTCTGTAATCTCATCGGCAAAGACATCGCCGCTGGCTTGATTCCGAATGACGAAAAACTCGTCGGCCCGATGATCAAAAATATCTGCTACGCGAACGCCAAAAACTACATGGCGTTTCCCGGGGTGAAGTAAGAGGGATTTCTAAAATGGAAGTCTTTTCAAGTTGAACAGGCGCGAACCGGCTTAAGTAATGTAAATGCCGATCTATGTCGCGGCCTATAACCGCTAATTGAAAACCATCAGGGAAGATTTGAGACAAGTTGCGGCTCACGGTTTTTTCAGCCGGAAGAACGCGTTCGTGTTGCCCGCGCCATTGGTGACGCTGAAAGTTTTTGTGCCGCTGACATCCACGATGCCAGATGTGACAGGCGTCCATTGTATCGGCGGTGCCAGCGATGGCGTTTTTTCCAGCGAGAAAAATGTCGCCGCGCTCGGCCACGAAACGCTCGTCGTGGTCGCGCCACCACCGCCGCCAGCGGCGCTCTTGGCTACGACGAGCGACGGACTGGCGACGCCGTTCGAGACGATGCCGATGCCGGCGGAAAATTCCGAGGAGTTGCCACTCGCGTCCGTGGCGGTGGCGGTGATGACAAAATTGGTGTCCGGCGTGGTGGCGATGGCGGCGGTGAAATTCGCGTTGCCGCTGCCGTCAG
>CAINDH010000176.1 GCA_903847285.1 uncultured Verrucomicrobia subdivision 3 bacterium
GTGCCGGCGGCAGCCTGCAACTCACGTGCAGCCATCCCGAACTGCCGTGCGATTCCAAAAATCTCGTCCACCGCGCGGCCACATCCTTTCTCGCCGCCGCAAACATTTCTGACGGCGTAAAAATCCATCTGCAAAAAAATCTCCCGCTCGCCGGCGGCATCGGCGGCGGCAGCGCGAATGCGGCAGTGACGTTCTCCGCGCTGAATGAACTGTTCGGTTCACCGTTACCAATTGAAAAGCTGCACGAGCTGTCCGCCGCGCTCGGCTCGGACGTGCCATTTTTTCTCTATGACAAACCGGCGCTGGCCACGGGACGCGGCGAAAAAGTGCGGACGCTGGAAAATTTTCCGGCACTGAAAGGCAAAGCGTTCTTCCTCGTGCATCCGGGCTTCGGTATTTCGACGCCGTGGTCGTATCAAAACCTCGCGCGCTTTCCGAAAGACCAGAACGGCACGCCCGGCCGCGCGGAAAAATTGGTGGCAGCTTTGCAGCTGAACGATTGGCCCGCCAGCGTTGATGGCATCTACAATTCCCTCGAAGCCCCGGCGTTCGACAAGTTTCCCGTGCTGCAACTCTACAAGGAATTCCTGCGCGAGAACGGTGCGCTCGCGGCACTCATGTCCGGCAGCGGCTCGACCACCTTTGCCATCGCCGAAAATCTCGCGGCGGCGGAAAATCTGGCGGAAAAATTCAAATCCCAGTTCGGCGACCAAGGCTGGCTGGCAACGGTGAAGATTTGAGTTTGGTAGAATAGCGCTGCAGCGCCTTGAACGACCGGCAGGCCGTCCTTACCATCGTTTGAATTTGGCCAGTGCAAAGTCGGTCATCTCCTTCGCCGCCGGAATTTTGCAGAGTAGCGCGAGCAGCCAGTAGATTCCACCCGCGATCCCCGCCGGCACAAACACCGCGCCGATTTGCAACGCGACGTTGCCATGGCCAAGTTGTGTTTCCCAAATCCGTCCGCCGCCCCACGCGATGACGCCAGCCAGCGTGCCCGCCAGCAGCAGCGGCCGCAGCGCGTCGCGCAGCGACGCCATTTCCAACTTGCCAAGTTTTTTCCGCAACGCGAAAAACAGCAGGCCGACGTTGAGCGCGGAGGTGAAGGTGTTTGCGATGCCCGGCCCGCCTTCGCCGAGCAGCGGCATCAACAGACACGCGGCGGCAAAATTGATGGTCAAGACGACGAGGCTGATTTTCATCGGCGTCTTGGTATCGCCCAGCGCATAAAACGCGCGTGCAAGAATATTGGCCGTAGAAAATGCCACCAGCCCCGGCGCGAGGCAAATGAGCGCGAACGACACGCGCGTGGTCGAGGCCGCCGTAAATTTTTCGCCATGCTCGAACAACAGCCGCACGATCGGCTCCGCCAGCACGACGAGCAACACGGAGCAGATGAGGTTTACAAACATGAGCGTCGCGAGGCCGCTGCGGAGCGCGGCGCGGAATTCGGGATAATTTTTGTCCAGCGCCAGCCCGGAAAGCGCGGGCAGCAAAAACGTCGCGAGCGAGATGCCGAACATTCCCTGCGGCAGTTCCATCAGCCGCACCGCGCCGTTGAACGACGACACAATGCCTTCGCCGACAAAGAGCGCGACGAGTTGCACGAGCGCGACGTTGATCTGGAATGCAGCCACGCCGATGGTGCCGGGAATCATCTGGCTCACCACGCGGCGGACGGTTTCGTTGTGCCACGGCGAGACCCAGCGGTAGCGGAAGCCGTCGCGCCAGAGCGCGGGCATCTGAAACGCCGCCTGCGCCACGCCGGCGACAAGCACGCCGTAGGCGAGCGCAAAAACCTGCACGGGCAACTGTCGCAACTTCGGCAAGTCCGCGCCAAACTTGGGCGCGAGCCAGTAAACGGAAAAAATCATCACGACGTTCAGCATCGTCGCGCCCATCGCGGGGATGAAAAAATGGCCGCGCGCATTGAGCATTCCCATCATTACCGCCGTGAGGCAGACGAGGATCATGTAGGGAAACATCACGCGCAGCAGCTCCAGCATGAGGATGATTTTTGGCGGAAACTGGCCGGGTTGCCAAAAGTGAACGGCAGGCGCGGCACCGGCGGCGGCGGCGTTGGTGGTGGCAGAAATGGTTTCGTGAACCGCACTGGCTGCCGGCATGGAAAATTCCAGCGGCGTTCCAAACGCCAGTGCCAGCGAAACGAGCAGCAGCACCAACGCAACAATCACACTCGCAGCCACAAGCAAGCCGGAGATGACCGCGTTCGCCGCCTTCCACATTTCGACTTCCCCGTGGGATTTTTCCTTCGCTTTGAAAATTGGGATGAAGGCCGCCGTGAGCGCACCTTCACCAAGCAGCCGGCGGAAAAGATTCGGAACCGTGAAAGCGTATTGGAACGCGTCATTCACCCACGTTGTGCCGAGAAAAAACATGTAGGCCTGCTCACGCATGAGGCCGAGCACGCGGCTCAACAACGTCGCGGCGGCCATCGCGCCGGAGGCTTTCAGCATTTTTGACACGCGCGGATTCTCACGCAAAGTCGCAACGACGCAAAGCCAAATTCATTCGCGCCGTTGCGCCATTGCGTGCGACCTTTTTCGGGTTCAATTGGAAATTGGCATTTGCTCACCGGCAATTTAACCTGCCTGTGTGAGCATCATTGATGAATTGAAATGGCGCGGCCTCGTGGCCGATTGCACCGACGCGGTTGAATTGGAAAAGAAAATTGCCGCGCCCATCACGCTTTACTGCGGATTCGACCCGACGGCGGATTCTTTACACGTCGGCA
>CAINDH010000177.1 GCA_903847285.1 uncultured Verrucomicrobia subdivision 3 bacterium
AAGGCGTTGCGTGATACCGTTCGCAAGTCGGGAAAAGTTTTTGCGCTCACGCACAATTACACCGGCTACCCGATGGTGAAGGAAGCGCGCGAACTCGTCCGCACCGGCAAGCTCGGCAAGATTTTGAAAGTCCTCGCCGAATATCCGCAGGGCTGGCTGCTCGACAAGATCGAGGCCGACGGTCAAAAACAAGCCGCGTGGCGCGCAGATCCGAAGAAAGCCGGCGCGAGCTGCTGCGTCGGCGACATCGGCACGCACGCGGAAAATCTTGGCCGCTACATCACCGGCTTGAAGATTGACGAACTGTGCGCGGAGTTCACGAGCTTCATTCCCGGCCGCAAGCTGGAAGACGACGCCAACATGCTCCTCCGCTACAAAGGCGGCGCGAAGGGCGTGCTGCATTGCTCGCAAATTTCCTGCGGCGAGGAAAACAATTTGAACATCCGCGTCTACGGAACCAAGGGCGCGCTCGCGTGGCAGCAGGAGCATCCGAATGAATTGAAATTCGTTCCTAAAGGCGAACCGGCACGCATTCTCCGTCGCGGCAACGGCTACGTTTCCGATGTGGCGAAGAAATTTACGCGCCTGCCGTTCGGCCATCCCGAAGCGTTCATCGAGGCGTTCGCGAATATTTATCTGGAAGCCGTCGCGGCGATTCGCGCGAGCATCGCCGGCAAACGCGGATCGTTCGATCATCCGACGGTGGACGACGGCGTGGAAGGCATGGCGTTCATCGAAACCTGCGTGAAGTCCGCCGCGTCTGGCAAATGGACGAAATTTCCCAAGCTCTAAAATTAAAATGAAGACAAAATTAATTATTATTCCCGTTCTCGCCGTTGTGCTTTCGAGCTGTGCCATTGCTGATTCAAAACCTCACTCCGCCAACAATCAAAAAAAAGGTGCCCAACTTTTGATGGAGAGAACCCGACCCGCGCAGGTTGCGGTCTCCCAACCTGCCGCACGAGTGCAGGCCACGAAAAATGTCGAAGTCACGATTGACGGCGTGGCCGGTTTCCAAGACACGCCGATGCAGCCGGATGGCAAGTGGCACGTCCACGACCCGGCGCGGCCGCAGCCCGTGATCGTCACGCCCGGAAATACTTTCAGCCAGCAAGCCACGCCACCGAGCGACGCGGTGGTTTTGTTCGACGGCAAAGATTTGTTGCATTGGCGCGACAAAAAAACCGGCGGCGAACCGCAGTGGTCGGTGGCCGATGGCGTCGCCATTTCCGCCAAGGGCGACATCGAGACTAAGGAAAAATTTGGCGACGTCCAACTGCACCTGGAGTTCAAGGAGCCGGTTCCGCCGAAGGAAAGCGGCCAGGGCCGCGGCAATAGCGGCATCTATTTCATGGGGCTTTATGAGATTCAGATTCTCGACTGCTACATCAACAAGACCTACGCGGATGGCGCAACCGGTGGGCTTTACGGTCAGCATCCGGCGCTCGCGAACGCCTGCCGCCCGCCCGGCGAGTGGTCCACTTACGACTGCATTTTCACCGCCCCGCGCTTTGATGCTGACGGCAAATTAATTTCGCCCGCGTATCTCACCGCGACGCTCAACGGCGTGGTCGTGCAAAACCATCAGGCGTATCGCGGCGCGACGAACTGGAAAAGCCTCGGCAAATACTCGGCGCATCCG
>CAINDH010000178.1 GCA_903847285.1 uncultured Verrucomicrobia subdivision 3 bacterium
CGACGACAACGCGCTCTATCGCCACAAGAACATCCTGGAGATGCGCGACTTGAATGAAGAAGCGCCGCTGGAAATCGAAGCCAGCAAGTTTGCGCTCAACTACATCAAGCTCGACGGCAGCATCGCCTGTCTCGTGAACGGTGCCGGTCTCGCCATGGCTACGATGGACATCGTCCAACATTTCGGTGCCTTGCCCGCGAACTTCCTCGATGTTGGTGGCGGCGCGAGCAAGGACCAGGTGACGGCCGCGTTCAAAATCATTTTGAGCGATCCGAATGTGAAGGGCATCCTCGTGAACATTTTCGGCGGCATCATGGATTGCAACGTCATCGCCACCGGCATCGTTGCGGCAGTAAAGGAGACGGGTCTCAAACTCCCGCTCGTTGTCCGGCTCGAAGGCAACAACGTCGCCGCCGGCAAAAAGACACTGGCGGAATCTGGCGTGGCTATCATCAACGGCGATTCCATGTCCGACGCGGCGCAGAAAATTGTGAAGGCCGTGGGCAAATAGTTTCCGGCCATGCTCAAAGTCACCGAAATCGCGTTCAGTTGCTACGCCGTCACCGACATGGCGCGTGCACGGAACTTTTACGAGGACGTGCTGGGCTTGAAACCTACCATGATCGTCGGCGAGCCCGGCGGAATGCAGTGGACGGAATACGAATTCGGCCCGTATGCGCTGTCGCTCGGCTGCGCGCCGGGCATGTTTAAGCCAAGCCCCGATGGCTGCTCCGTGGCCCTGGAGGTCGAGGACTTTGATGCCGCCGTCGCGCATCTGCGCGCGCACAACGTGAAGTTCCGCATCGAGCCGATCCCCACGCCCGTCTGCCACATGGCGATGTTTTTTGATCCCGACGGCAATACCATTGGCATCCATAAGCGAAAAAAATCTTAATTCGAAATAATTGTAAATTTTTAACATGTCTATCCTCGTCACCCCCCAAACCAAGGTTCTCGTCCAAGGCATCACCGGCAGCTTTGGCGCGAAGCACGCGCAACTCTCGATTGATTACGGCACGCAAATCGTCGCTGGCGTCACGCCCGGCAAGGGCGGCCAATTTTTCGAACACGGCGGCAAGAAGGTTCCGATCTTCGACACCGTCGCCGAAGCCGTAAAACAATCGGGCGCGACCGCCAGTGCGGTGTTCGTTCCACCGCCGTTTGCTGCCGATGCGATTCTCGAAGGCGCGGATGCTGGCCTTGAACTTGTCGTCGCCATCACCGAAGGCATTCCCGTCCGCGACATGGTGCGCGTGAAACGTGCGCTGCAAGGCAACACCAAGACACGCCTCATCGGGCCGAACTGCCCCGGCATCGTGACGCCCGGCGAAGGCAAAGATTCTCACGGCGGCTGCCGCATCGGCATCGCGCCTGGCTACATTCACAAGAAGGGCAACATCGGCGTCGTCTCGCGCTCCGGCACGTTGACTTACGAAGCCGTGTGGCAACTCACCTCGCGCGGAGTCGGCCAGTCCACCTGCGTTGGCATCGGCGGCGATCCGGTCAATGGCACGTCGCATCTTGATGTCATCAAACTGTTCAACGCCGACCCCGAAACCACCGGCATCATCATGATCGGCGAAATCGGTGGCAGCGCGGAAGAAGAAGCCGCCGAATGGATCAAAGCGAATTGCAAGAAGCCCGTCGCCGGTTTCATCGCTGGCGCCACCGCTCCTCCGGGACGCCGCATGGGTCACGCGGGCGCCATCGTCAGCGGCGGCAAAGGCACAGCCGAAGCCAAGATTGCCGCGTTTAAGGCCGCCGGCATCGGTGTCGCCGTGACGCCGAGTGAAATGGCCGACACGCTGTTGAAGATGATGTGATTCCTTTCGACTTACGAATTGCGAATTCTGAATGATGGTTCATTCTGGATTCGCAATTTTTTTTGAATGAGTGTTGTTGATTTCATCCTGAACCTCGCGGGGCTGCTGCTGTGGCTGAACTGGCGTTCCATCCGGTTCGACCCGCTCACGCGGCGCACGCCGGCCACGCTGATGGGCACGTTGCGGCCCGCTGCCCCAAAAAAACTTCAGCGCTGGCACTTTCTTCTGTTCATTGCCGGGCTGCTGCTGTTGCGCGCGTTAGTTTATTGGTGGATCGGTGCCGTGGCAGGTTGGGTGGGGCGGTTGGATTGCGGTGCGATCACGCTTTCTTTCGCCTGCCGCAGTAGCTGGTTTGGGCTGCAAACCATGACGGCATTTTCCTTCGCGAGCTTCGGTCTCACGTTGGGAATTTTTTATCTCTGCCTGCTGCCGTTGTCGCTGCTGGGCGGGCCAGATCCAATTCACCGGCTGGTAAAAATCCCGCTCGGCCGCGTGGATGACTGGCCCCGTTGGGCGAAAATCATCCTGCCATTTTTCGCGGCGGCGGTGAGCTGGTGGCTGGCGAGCTGGTTGCTCGGCTGGGCGTCCATTGTGCCCCCGCCGGTTTCAGCGGCGGAACGGTTTGAGCAGTCGCTGGTCATCGGGTTGGGCAGTTACCTGCTTTGGAAATTTCCGCTGGGCGCGCTGCTGCTGTTGCATCTTCTCAACAGCTACGTCTATTTCGGCAAGCACTCGTTCTGGAAATACGTCAACGTCACCGCGCAAACATTGTTGCTGCCCTTGCGGAAAATTCCCCTCCAAGTGGGCAAGGTGGATTTCGCGCCGATCATCGGGCTGGTGATTCTTTTTCTGGCGGCGGAAGGATTGGGGCACTTGCTCTGGCGGCTGTATACGAAACTACCGTTTTGATGTATCGCAGAGATATGAATCGTGAAGCCGGCAATCTGGCACATCGTTACACGGCCTGGTGAATCTTGAAGCCAGTCCAACCATTCCGTCCCAGTAAAATTTCCCCGGCGTTTTTTCTCTGCGCTCTGTGCGTTCTCCGCCGTTAACTTGGTTTCCTACTTCGCCGACGGAAATTTGACGGTGACGGTGGAGCCGCTGCCGGGGCTGCTTTCAACCGCGAGCGTGCCGCCGTGGAGTTCAGCGAGTTTCTTGGCAATGGCCAGGCCCAGGCCCAGGCCTTCCACGTCCTGCATCTTGCGTTCGAATTGCACATATGCGCCGATGCGGTGGATTTGTTCGGTGGAAAATCCGCGCCCAGCATCGCGCACGGCTAGTTCTGTTTCGCCGCCGACTGCGGCCAGTCGCACGCGCACGGGCGAACTGTTTTCGGAAAACTTGAACGCGTTCTGCACCAGCTCGGTGACGATTTTTTTGAAGTAATCTTCGGCGATACCGAGTGCCAGCGGTGCGCCGGAGGTTTCCACCACCAGGTCGCTCAGTCGGCCTGCGCGGTCAGCGATCTGGCAGGCGGTGGCCTTGACGGCTTCGCTTGGTTTTAAAATTCGCACCTCGCGCAATTCACTCACGCCCTGCGGGTCGGTGGCGAGCAGCTCGATCTGGGCGTAGGCGAGAAAGTTTTCAATGAGCCGTTCGAGGCGCTGACCGGACTGGGAAATTTCCTTTCCCATCACAGCGATTTCCGCTGCTGGCAGGGGTAGCTCGGTGTTGCCCGCGAGCAGTTCGGCGTTGGAAATAATGCCATTCAACGGCGTGCGCAACTCGTGTGGCAGCGCAAAGGAAATTTGTTTGCGCAGGTGCGAAAGCTTTTGCTCGGCCTGGTCGCGGACGGTTTTGACTTTTTTCAGGCGCGCCTCGACGGCGGTGTAAAGCTCGTCGATCTTGAATGGTTTGGGCAGGTAATCATCTGCGCCGAGAGCCATGCCTTGTCGCATGCCGGCGGCATCGGCCAGACCGGTCATCAGGATGAAAGGAATTGCGGCGGTCACCGGATCCTCGCGGAGTTTGGCGAGCAGGGTGTAGCCCGCGCCCGCCTTTTCCATGTTCACGTCGCTTAAGATGAGGTCGGGCAGTTGCGCGCTTGCTGCCGTGAGGCCGCTCTGCGTGTCGGAGGCCTCGATGACATCAAAGCCGCGCTGCGCCAGCGCCCGGCGAATCATTTCGCGCAGCCATTCCTCATCGTCAATGACCAGAATTTTGCTCATCTAAAATAAAAACGCCCAAGACAGCCTTGTCAGTCCTGTGACGTTTGTAACTTGCCAGGCCGGATATTTCAATCCGCCGTTCGATTTATTTACTTCCGCTCGTCCAACGGAACGTAGCGGTTCTGGGTCTTGCCGGTGTAAATCTGGCGCGGGCGGTAGATGCGGCTCTTCGGCTCGTCCATGATTTCTTTGTAATTGGCGATCCAGCCGGGCATGCGGCCGATGGCAAAAATCACCGTGAACATTTCCACCGGAATCCCGATGGCGCGCATGATGATGCCGCTGTAGAAATCCACGTTCGGATACAACTTCCGTTCAACAAAGTAAGCATCCTTCAGCGCTGCCTCTTCCAGTTTTTTCGCGATGTCCAGCAACGGATCGCTGATGTGCAGTTTCGCCAGCACGTCGTCGCAGGCTTTCTTGATGATCGTCGCGCGCGGGTCGTGGTTCTTATAGACGCGATGGCCGAAGCCCATGAGTTTCTTGCCGCTGTTTTTGTCCTTCGCCGCCGTGATGAATTTCGAGCCGTCATCGCCGGACGCGTGGATGTCTGCCAGCATTTCTAAAACTGACTGGTTGGCGCCGCCATGCAGCGGACCCCACAGGGCGCACACACCCGCCGCGCAACTGGCGAACAAGTTTGCCTGCGACGACGCCACCATGCGCACCGTCGAGGTCGAGCAATTCTGCTCATGATCCGCGTGCAGCAGGAAAATCAAATCCAGCGCCTTCACCACTTCCGGCTTCAGTTCAAAATCTTCATACGGCATCGAGAACAGCATGTGCAGGAAGTTCTCCGTGTATTTGTAATTCTGCTTCGGATAAATCAGCGGCAGCCCGTGCGACTTGCGATACGAATACGCCGCAATCGTCCGCACCTGCGAAATCAATTTGGCCACGTAGAGATCAAACTGTTTCATCTTGCCCCACTTCCAGTTCATCAAACCCTCGTCGAAGCAGCTCGCCGCATTGATCATCGAGGAGAGGATCGCCATCGGATGCGCCCCCGTCGGGAAACCCTCGAAGTGATACTTCATGTCCTCATGCAAAAACTGATGCGTTCCGAGCAGGTTGGAAAAATTCTTCAACTGCACCGCGTTCGGCAGCTCCCCGTAAATCACCAGATACGCCGTCTCGATGAAATTAGATTCCTTCGCGAGCTCTTCGATCGGGATGCCGCGATAGCGCAGGATGCCGAGATCGCCGTCAATGAAAGTGACTTTGCTCGTGCACGAGCCGGTGTTGCCGTAACCGTCATCGATCGTGATGTAGCCCGTGTTCGCGCGCAGCGCCGACACGTCCACCGCTTTTTCATTTTCGCTGCCCGTCAAGGTGGGCAGGGTGAAAACTTTTCCGTCCAGTTCCAGTTTGGCTTCGTTACTCATGGCATCCTTTTAATTAACAAAATTTAGTTTCGTCAAATCTGCCGAGGAAACGAAAACTTGGCAAGCCGCGAAAGCAATAATCCACGCATCCGCTGCGCTGATAAGGCGAATTGGCGCTGCTTCTCTTGCTTGCGCTACGGCCGCAAAAAACCGCCGGACGATTTCTCGTTCCGGCGGTGTGCTGGTTCCCAGGTGGCATTGCTCGCGCTGCGAGCAACCCCTCGCCGAGCGCAGCGCCCGCCGTGCTCGCGCCTGTCGCGGCAGGTCAGGCGACGGAATCATTCGTGTGCCGAGAAGTGTCCCCACCTCAAAGTGCCTGCTGCGCAGGCAAGTCAAGCCGCAGCGCGGCTTGACCCACCGGCCCCGAGGTGGAAGTTTTCGCGCTGCGAAAACTCCGTCGCCGAGCGGAGCGTCAGGCGACGGAATCATTCGTGAGCCGAAAAAACTCCCGCGCCCCCAATGACCGCTGCGCGGTCAAGTCGAGTCGCCGCGCAACTCGACCCACCTGTCACGTCCGGCTCGCCGCGACGTAGAACGCCGTGACGAAATCCGCGATCGCCTGCACTTCCGACTGCGTCGGTGGATTACTCACCGTGAAGTTCGGCAGCCCCAGACTCGTGACCGGCCCCGCCGCGTTGGCATTGATACCGTCATATAAGTCCGCGTAACTCACGCGCTCCAGAATCAAGTCATTCAAACCTTGGAACTGATTACGAAACGGCGCCGCGTTCAGCGCCTGATGGTCCGGTGGAAAATTCGGGTCGTATGGCATAAAAAAGAGAGTTGAGAGTGTTGATGGTTGAGAGGAATGCTCCCTCTCCGCCATGAAATGGGGGAGAGGGCTGGGGTGAGGTGGAGCGAGCTTAAATTCCCCTCACCCTGACCCTCTCCCCGCTTGGCGGGGCGAGGGAAAATCCATTTTAACCCGCGAACGTGGCACTCACCACGTCACTATCCACACCGATCTCCACATCGTGCAGAATGCCGCGCGCCTTGTATTCGCGCACCTCCGCCACGCCCGCCTGCGCCAGCGGCGCGCTGTCCAGATACGGCGACTCGGTATCAATGCCCAGCTTTTGCCAGTTGGCTGTGCCGCCGCGCCGCATATAGATAGACATCGCCGCGACGCCCTTTTTCTTGAACTCCACCTTCAC
>CAINDH010000179.1 GCA_903847285.1 uncultured Verrucomicrobia subdivision 3 bacterium
GCGCGAGTTGCAACAGCCCCATCAAAATGCCGCTGTAAACCGCGCCCTTCAGCATGCCGCTCTTGCTGTTGCCGAGAACCATGTTGCGGTCGGGCACGCCGCCGCTCATACCGTCCAGCACCAACCCGGTCAGAAGAAACACTTCCGCCCACAATGCCGCCTGCGAAACCATCGTGCAGAGAACGGCCACAGCGGCCCGCAGCAACGCCGGCTGCGCTGCGATCAGCGCGCCAGACCCAAGGTCAGCCACCGCCGGAGCGAGCACGACGGCGAACGCCGGCAGCGCCAGCCAGCCATGCACCGCCCAGCCGCGCACGAAGATTCGGCGATTGAGCAAGGCGAAGAAATTGGCCACCACTTCGTTGGTCAGAAAGAGCGCAAGCGCCCAAAGAAAAATAGACGTATTCAAAATCACGGTTTCCGGTCTCCCGTTATGCAAATAACAACCAGCTTCAATCCAACGCACTTATGGGAGCAGCATGTGCGGCGGACGGAACACGAAAAAAATGACTTCATTGATAATAGCCGTCCCAACAGGGATTCCCTTCGGCATTATTGGCAAAGACACTGTATGGATTCGGGCGGCCCACATGCCAGTCCGCAAACAGCACATTGGCACTGCCACTGTGCAGTGTTCCGGGCGGCCGACGGTTAGCTCCGTTCCCGAAAGGAACCAAGACGTCGTTAAGCTGTCCATTATTGATTGAGTCGCAGATGACCAACGCGTCAGAGGGCTTTAGAATGCTGGATTGTTTTACGTTGCGTGGTTTTGCGGCTTTCGGGTCGTTCCCTAGATTGCCCTGGTAGTAGCCGTAGGAATTGGTATCATTGCCTGTGCCGATATATGGCGCCGGGGAACTGGGACAAATCAGCACGCCGCCGTTATTGTTCGTAAAATAATTCCCACTAGGAAGTGTTGGGCGTTGGTCGGCTTTCATCCCGATGGCTGTTCCCACAAGGTAATACCAAGAGTAATTTAAGCCGGCTTCATCAACTCCTTTGGCCCCCGGAAAAAAACCGGGGCCCAGCCATGGCGGCCCGTCTTCAATCACCAGTTGGAAGCCGATGCCGATTTGCTTCTGGTTGTTCACGCATTTGATCGCCCGCGCCTTTTCCTTGGCCTTGGCCAGCGCTGGCAACAGCATCGCGGCAAGGATGGCAATAATCGCAATCACGACCAACAGTTCAATGAGCGTGAAGGCCCGAGCGCAGGTGATCCGGTTCTCGTTGATTTTATACAGCTTCGTGGTTGGCATAGGTGTTTTATAATTTCCGCTGAAACGAGCCGCGCGTCTATTACATGTTTGGGTAATAAGGGGAGCAGACTGGGAATTCCCACTGCAGAACAATTCCATTCCGCCGGCGACCTTGGCGGTGGCAACGACCAGGTTAAAATCCGTCAACCGCTCCCGAAACGGGATTTGTTTTCCATGAATTTCACCACGGCTTCGGTGCGCGACTGGACGTGCAGTTTCGCGTAAATATGCCGCAGGTGCATCCGAACCGTGTCGATGGTGATTTTGCAACGGTCCGCGATTTCTTTGTAGCGATAGCCCTCGGCCAATTCCTTCAAAATTTCCAATTCGCGGGCCGTGAGCTGTCCCAGCTCATCAGTTCGTTTCGCCTTTTGCTGAAAAAAAGCAATCACCTTGCTCGCCACCGCAGGCGACATCGGCCCGCCTCCGGCGTAAAGCTGTTCAATGCCCTGGACGATTTCCTCCGGTTCGGAGCGTTTGAGCAGGTAGCCCGCCGCGCCCGCCTGAAGCGCGGCAAAAATCTGGTCGCCGTCCTCATACACGGTGATCATCATCACGAGCAATTCCGGCAACTTCGCCTTGAGTTCGGCTACGAGCTTGATGCCATTTTTTCCAGGCAGGTTGATATCCACTAGTGCCACCTCGGGGCGGGTTGTGAGAATCTTATCAAAGGCCTCCTCGGCGCTGCCGTAGGCGCCGACGAAGCGAAGATTGTCGGCTCGGGTTACGATGGCCTTGAGCGCCTGCTGCACGCCGAGATCGTCTTCCACAATGGCAACGCGAATGGACATTCAGTTATATCTGGGTTGGTTTATAATGGGCGCCCCGGTTGATCATACAGACTGTCACGCCCCGACGAAAGCGGAAGTGGCAAGCTGACTCGCATCGCCACACGCGTGCCTCCGCCCAATGCGGGGCGCACCACACAGCGGCCGCCAATCTCCCGCAAGCGATGTTCCAGATTGGCCAATCCGTGCCGCGCTTTCTCGACGGTGCCGGCGGAAAATCCCCTGCCATTGTCAGTGATTACAATGCGCAGCAGCGGCCGGCGCACATTGATGCGGATGGAGACCTCCGTGGCGCCGGAATGCTTGAACACGTTGGTCAACGCCTCCTTCACGGCGAAGAAAATTTGCTGCCGCACTTCGCCGGACAAGGCGCATTCGGGAGGATTAAGGCAAATGCGTTGCCAGCAGCGGATCGGCGTCCGCCGGAAAAATTCATCGGCATAATGACGGAGATATTCAATGAGATGCGGCAGAGAATCCTTTTCCGGGTTCACCATCCACACGGTTTCATCCAAGGAACCGGTGGCCTGCCGGGCCTGTTTGGACATTTCCCGAAGCTGCGTCTGGACCTCCCCGGAAACGGTCGGATCAACCGCTGTCATATCCGCGAGAAAACCTATCTGGGTCAGGCGCGCTCCAAGGTCATCATGGAGGTCGCGGGCGATGCGCGCGCGTTCCCGGGTAATGACGCGCTCCTGCTCTAGCCGTTGCAATTGCCGCCGCAGCCGCAGGGTCGAGATGGAACGCGCGACTGCCGCCACCACGCCGGCAAAGGAAAGCAAAGCGACCGCCCGAAACCAGGCGGTCTGCCAGAAGGCAGGTTTTACCACGAAGGCCAACCGCACGGGCTTTTCATTCCAAAGGCCGTCATTGTTGCACGCCGTAAAGCGAAATTCGTAGCGGCCCGGCGGCAGGCGTGGATATGTGGACATTCGCTCCCGTCCGTCCTCAACCCAACCTGTGTCAAATCCCGTTAACTGCCGGCGATAGCGCACCCGGTCAGGCGCGGTGAGACTCAAGGCGGCATAGCTAAAATGTATTTGCTTGTAATCATGGGGCAACTGGAGTTCCGCGCTATTGGTCATGGCCACGCCGTCTACGAGCACCTGTTCCAGAACCAACGGCGGTGGTAGCAGGTTCACCGGCAACAAAGCCGGATTGACGGTGACCACCCCTTTGCTCGTGGCAAAGCGGAGTTCCCCGGCGGCCGTCTTCCACACGGACGGCTGGTAGCCCGCGGAACACTGGATGTTTTCCAAACCCTCGGAGCGCCCGAACAGAACCGCCGCCACTTCTTTTCCGCGCCCGGCCATGAACTCAACCAATTCGGACATGCGCACCCGGAAAATGCCGCGCGAAGAGCCCACCCAAAACCAGCCGGCGTCGTCCTCAATCAGTTGCGAAATGACGTTGTCCGGCAGACCGTCGGCGAGCGTGACGAACTTGAACTTTCCGTCCCACCAGCAACCCAGCCCATCGCCGAGCGTGCCCACCCACAATCGGCCATCGCGGGAAAATGTCAGCGCGCCGATGGGTGAGCCTTCCAATCCGTTCGTGACGCCATAGCTGACAAAGTCATGGCCATTCCATCGATGAACTTCGCCCAGTCTCGTGCCGACCCAGACCTCGCCCTGCTTGCTTTCAGCAATGGCGGTGACGGGCTTGTCGAACTTCTGCGGCGACAGATTCACAAATTCGTTGGTCTTCCCGACGGGCAGGAGGAAAAGTCCGTCAGGATTGCCTCCGATCCAGAGATTGCCCCGCAGGTCGCGATGCAAAATGCGCAGTTGCCGATTCGGGGTTGGAGACACCAGCACACTAACAGAGCTGCGCAAGCCTTCCTTCGAAAAATGAATCAACCTGTTGAAGGAGGTGCCAAACCAAACTCCCTCGGCGGGATCATCCAAGACACTTATTATATCTTTCGAATTTACATTATTGTCCGTCTCCAGACCACCATCGGCGCGAATCCTTATCGGTGTTTTCCCTAGCGAAACAACCCAATCTCCGGAAACCGACGAAACACTTCCTTGTGACATTCCTTTCATTTTAAACCCGCGCGGACGCAGCTTGAACAAGCCGCCGCCGTCCGTTCCAATCCACAAATTTCCCTCTCGGTCCTCCGCGATGCTCAAAACGGCATTATGCACTTCTTCAATTTTCTGCAACTGCCCCTTCACCAACCGGAGCAATCCATGCTGGGTCGTGCCCACCCAAAGTGTTCCCGCCCGATCCTCATAAATCGTCCCGACATTGTAGCGGCTAGATGGAGACGGCAACTGAATGCCCCCCGAATTCGTCTGGCCTGAAAATATATGACGCAATTCCTTCCCGGTAGAAAGCCACATGCCTCCATCCCGAGCTGGTGCAAGCCGGATAACACTACGAGATAATCTCGTCTCGTTGGTTACCACCCCGTTCTCAATCCAGCCGTAGCTGTTCTGCTTCTGAAAACACATCACCCCATGGATGTCGGTAATCAGGGTGAAAAGCGTCGGCCCTTTGGCGAAGCGGGACAAGTCGTCCACGGGCACGAATTTGTCGCCCACCAACTTCAGCAACTTTCCATCGCTCATGGTCACCCACAGGATGCCATTTTTGTCTCGAGCCACGGAGTCAACAGGCACGCCCAATGGCAGGGAATCCATGCCGAAGCGTTGCAATTCCCCACCCGCCACCCGCAACAGCCCGAACCGATCGGAAACGACCCACAACGTCGCGTTGGTATCGGCAAGCAACTGTTTCACGCCGCCGTTAGCCAACTGGGGCGAGACATTCTGCCCCCAAGTCTCAAACCGCTCGCCGTCAAACCGGACCAAACCGTAAGGTGTTCCCAGCCATATATAACCCAGTTGATCCTGAACCACTGAAGAGATGGTGTTCCGCGGCAACCCCTGCTCGATTTGCCAGTTTTCAACCAGATAATCGTGCGACACGGGAATCTCCGGCAGCAACACCTGCGCGCCCAACCGCCCTTGCACCATCAGGAAAACCAACGTCGGCAGCACCAGCCGGATTAGAAGCGTGAGAGGGTTCACTTTTCTGGATCACTGATTTGTTAGTCCGTGCATTGGTTTGAGTTTATGTTTTCGTTGTTTCATTGTCCAGTCCCAAGGAAGGGAGGGCGAAGCCCGACCAGAGCGGGGATGGACAGCTCCGCACCGCAAACC
>CAINDH010000180.1 GCA_903847285.1 uncultured Verrucomicrobia subdivision 3 bacterium
AAGGAAGGTTTTCTCCGCAGCGAAACCAGTTTGATCCAGACTGCCGGACGCGCCGCGCGGCATTTGAATGGCGAAGTCATCCTTTACGCCGATGTGATGACGCAGAGCATCCAGAAATTTCTCGCCGTCACTGAAAAACGCCGGGCCAAGCAGATCGCTTACAATACTGAGCACAACATCACACCGCGCAGCGTGAGCCGCGCCGTGGAGGAAAGTCTGGCCGTGCAGGAAGATCAACACGCCGCTGCCGCCGGGTTATTGCGCGAAACCACGACCGACTTGGATGCCACCGAAACCATCCGCGAACTCGAAGGCGAAATGCTCAAGGCCGCCGAAGATCTGCAGTTCGAAAAAGCCGCGCTCCTCCGCGACCAGATCAAGGAACTCAAACACATGGTCGCTGGCACCAAGCCGGAAGCGAAACCGGTGAGTTATCGGAAATCAAAACGCGGGCGGAAATGAAGGCGGGAAACTTTTGACACGAATTGCACGAATTTCCGCGAATTAGAGGGCAGGCCGCGCTTTGGCTACGCTGACTTGAGCCGTTTGGGAAACGGCGAAAGGAGTTTGGCAGAGCCGAAAGCCCGTGAGGGCCGAGTGAGCGGGAGCGACCGAGTCCACGCGCTACGGAAATTAGCCCAGGGTTCGCTCGTCGCGCCGAAAGCGGATGAAGGCGGAAGCGAGACTACCCTAGGAAAACGTCCCAAAAAAATTCTTCTCACTCTCCTCGCCCAAACGAGGAGAGGGCTGGGGTGAGGAGTTAAATTAGATAAATAACCCGTTAATATCACTTCCCGCCTGCATCTTCAAAGTTTTCGCACGCGTAGCTTTGTCGCTCATGTCGGCATACTGCCAATTGTTACCAACCTTGCGCGCGAAGATGAAGCGGCCAAATTCCTCGCCATGTTCCTCGGCAAATTTCGCCAAGCCGATTGCCTTGGGCAAAGCGTCAACATACGAATCATTGTGTGGTTCTAGGATATCCACGACGTAACCCTTGCCGGATTTTCTCACGACCGCAAAGTCAGGGAAGAACGGCTTGGTCACGCCGCCCATTTCATAAGGCACGCAGAACGACCAATCACGCCGATCCATGTTACGCAGCCAGCACACAAAATCATTTTTCTTCATTTCATCGGCGAGCAACCCTGCCTCCCAGGTATTGCTCATATCAGCAAAGAACTTCCCGTCAGCATCACAGAACAAGTGCTTATCTAAAGCTGAACCTTCTTTCTTCTCTACAATTTGGTCGGGCAATTCCCAATCTTGTGCCGCCGCTTTGCCGCTGGATTGAATCAGCGCGTTGAAACGCACCCGCACGGACGCCGCCAGTTTTTTGATTTCGGCTTTGTGTTTGTTCCACCACTCATTGAATTGCTCGCGCGCAAACTTTTCCAGCGCCGGCACGGTTTCGGACTGCCGCATGACGGCAATCAGTTCCAGCTTGGCTTGGTTTGGATTTTCCTGGTCGTGGAATCGTTTCCAGTAAGTGCGGTGCAAACCTTCACCCGCTGCGAGCAACCGCCCCGCTGAGTCAAAAAGCTGTTCGATGTTTTCCACCGAGAGCGTCAATTTCGATGCGATAGCGCCATCAATGGACATTGAGCCTGTGACCACCCGCAACGATTCCACTTTGATTTCGCCGCCTTCGCGGAGCACGCTGCCCCACTCGGCAATCGTCTGGGCGTATTGGTCACGCAACTCTTTCAGCTTCTTTAGAAAGATTTCCCGCATCTCTTCGTCGGCGTCTTGGTTCAATCCTTCGTGCATCAGCAGACCGGCCAACCGCAAAGCCCGCTTCACTTCACTCATTTTGGGAATGCGACTCACCGCATACGTCGGCAGTGTATTCAAATGCTCGAACACTTTTGCGAACTCTGGATTTCGCCCATACGTCTCAGCGGCAAGTTCCGCACGAACGCCCAAACCGTCCGTCGGATTGCGTAGTTGCTTCAAGACTTCCTCGACGGCCTCCCGGTTGTAGTGCGGCAGGAATAATTCAACCGTATCCAAAACTTCATTCGTGCCGATGCGCCGCGCCAACGGCGTGCGCACCATGCGCCCGACGAGTTGCGCGATGCTGGTCGGGTCTTCCGCCCGCCGGAAACTCATCATCACCTCGGCGCGCGGACAATCCCAGCCGGTGGAAAGCGCCGTCTTGAACAAAACCACTTTTGCATCCGGGCTTTCCTGAATCCGCGATGCTTCGAGCTTGCGAATGATTTTGCCGGACACTTGAAGCTCGGTTGAATCTTGGAAACAGTGAACGATTTCATTCACTGCCAGCGGGCCGGTCTGCCGTTCGATGACGCGCAAGACATCTTCCAACGAAGTGCGAGTCAACACGCCTTCCGTGCCATCCTCGACCTGCACCACCAGAATCGGGCAGACAATGTCCTTTTCCTTTTCTTTGACGCAGTATTCTTCCCATTGCTTTGTGAAGCGCTTCCACGTCCGCGCCGCCTGTTCGAGCAGCGTCAAATCTCCCGCGATATTCGTTGTGGGATTGTGAACGATGATCAAATCCTTGAGCAACCCGCTCGCCCGCACTTCCTCCGGGTCAATGTTGATTGGCCGTTGCGTCCGGTTGGTGTTGCCCAGCAGCGCAGTGAACCGCTGCGGGGTTGCACTCATGCCCAAGACCAGGGGCACGGGCGGCATCCCATCGGTGGGCGAGCCGACGATGAACTTTTGCATGATGGTTGTGCGGTTGCGGTCGGTCGCTGTCGCGCCCCGGTGCGCCTCGTCAATGATGAGGACAAAATCCTGCGGCGCGCGGGCAATGGTGCGGGCGACCGTCTGCCAGAAGGTTGTGTTGCGGAAATCGCCGCCGCCTTCTTTCGTCAGCAGCTTGTCTTTGCCGAGCAGTTGCGTGTTAATGAAATAGACGTAGCCCGATTGCAATTCATCATCTTTGAAATTCTCGCTCTCAATCGTGAGCATCCTGTAATACGGCAGATGGTCGCAGGTGCCGAGCAGCTTGTTTTTGCTTTGCTGGTTCAACTCCGGCGAATCCGACAGCCAGAGGAAAACCGTGTTAGGACGCGCCGAAATGCCGTCGCCGCCGCCAAACGTGTAATCAATCACCTGCGCCAGCGTGATGGTTTTGCCGGAACCCGTCGGTGCGGCCAGAATGACCGCTTGTAATTTAGCCTTTACAGCCGCCACGCGTGCATCGTCCAATTCAGAAATGATGTCTCGCGCTGACGTTTCTTGAAACGATTTCAATTCCAGTTTCATGCCGCACCTCCTTCACCCAGAACTTCCGGCGTATTGATGCGGAAATTTTCGAGGTAACTTTTGTAAAGCTGGACGCAGTGGAACTTGCGCCCAAGCGTGCGTCGCATCAGACCAAAGTTTTCTTCCGAGTCCGTAACCAGATATATCCACTCAATATCTTTCCGCTCCGCCAACGCCTCGCGGAATGCCCGAAACTCTTTTTCTTTGATGAGCACCGCGAACGGCGCTTGCTTTGGAAAAAACCAAGTTTGCGAACCTTTAGATTCCTCGCGCTTGCCGCGACAACCGGCCATCATCCATAGAATTGGCAGGATAGCTTGGAACGCATCGCCACGCGCGACTTCGTTCGGGTTGAGAAAATCGAGACGGAAGAATTCGGCATTCTCTGAAAAGCCTTCGGAAAACTCTCGTCCATTCAGATATTCCCCGATTAATTCCGAGCCATCTGCTCGCTTCCCTTCAATTGCAACTCGGCATCGAGGCCATGTAACTCGTTCAGCAATTCCTTGGTTTTCAAAATCCTTATCGCCGGGAAAGAGGTTTTGTTCGTTTAACTCTTTGGCTGTTCGTTCTGAAACTTCGTTGTTTGTAACAAGGATGCAGCGGCGGCTTCCTTGATCTAAAGCGTTGAGTAGCGCTACCGAATGAAAAGTTGTTCCGCTTCCGGCAAAAAAATCCAGAACGAGTGCGCCCTTGCGCTTTCGAGTTGCGCCCTTAATGAAATCAAAAACGGTGTAAAGCGACTTTGGAAATGAGAAGCGGGTGTCACCGAAAATTGATTCCAATAATTTTGAGCCATGCGAGCCGGCATTGTAACGAGCATCAACCCAATTGCTGTAGAGCGGTCTGTTCGCTCCCTTTCTTGAAACCACAACCTTCATTGTGAATTTCGGAAGTGATGCAACAATCATCCCGGCTTGGACTAGCTCCTCCATCTTTTCCCGGCCGTAACGCCACCTGCGTTCCTTTCCTTTGGAATCGATTGGATAAACCCTCCGGTAGCCTTCGGGCGTCTTATTTGTTGGATATTTATCCTGTAAGCCAAGCTCCGGGCCAACGCCTATTGCCTTGCCGCTTTCGTCAACGTGGATAGCAAAAAACATTTTCACGCGACCCTCGCGCTGATAATCGCGTCCTGCACCAGCTTTCAATAAACTCCATTCTTCCGTCTCATTCTCAACTTCATCACCCAAGAAAATATGTTTGCCCTTGAGGACACTTACAATCGCGTATTCGTGTGTCGCTGAAACATTGTCGCCACCAGAACCTTGGGGGTGGTGATTTACAACTACCGTTTCATGCGTGTAGTTGGGCATCAATTCTCCAAGCAACATTCGCAGCGAGCTAAATTCGTTATCATCTATTGCCGTGATAAGAATTCCATCGTGAGCCAAAAGTCGTTTTGCAAACTGCAACCGCTTTTTCATCATGGAAAGCCATTTGCTATGACGCCAAGCATCGGTAGCGTCCACATAATCGTTGTTGTATTTCCAATCGCGTGCGCCGGTGTTGTAAGGCGGGTCTATGTAAATCACGTCCACTTTGCCTTCGTAGCTGTAAAGTAAAAGCTGGAGCGCATGGAAGTTGTCGGCATTGATGAGCAGATGCCACGGCTTGTCTGGCCCGCCCCGCTCCACGCGATCCACCGGCACGAGCGCCGGATAAATCGCATCGCCAAAACTGCGCACCACCACCAAATCAGAAATGGGAAATTCTTTGTTCGACTCACTGGTCGCCGGATAGCCCATCACCGCCCGATCACACGTCGCGATATTTTTGTGGATGGTTTTGACGCGCCAAAGCTGATTGCCGGCTTCGCGTTTGAGCGACACCAGTTCGCCCGGCTTCACCGGCAGACGCGGCAGCCGCACCGTTTCCGGCAGGTGATCCTCGAAAACGAGACCGAACTTTTTCGTTTTCTTCAGCGCCTTCACCTCGGCGGCGATTCCAATGCGGAGTCGTTCGTCGGGTATTTGTGCAATCAAATCCTCAATTTTAGCCATGCAGACAAAGCCATGTTCCTTTTGCAAACAAAGGAATGCTGTCTGATGGGGACCGTCTCCAAGGGGATTGCAGTGCCTTAAAAAATAGAGGGACGTGCTTACTCACGTCCCACTACAGGCACTGGTATACCCTTGGAAGAACGCTTTCGTCACGCCCCAGTTGGGGCGTGCTTACTAGCGCTGTCTTCCAAGTTGAAATTACCAGTTTCGTAGTGGACAGCAGCCGAAGCCGCAAAATGATTTTGTTAAATGATGTTTCTGGTCGTTTGGTTTTAAGAACGCGCAAAGATTACGGCGGCGGGCGGCGGTTGGAAAGGCGGAGTTTGTGGGTCAATCCCCGGCACCTCACCTCCGCCTTCATCGGATTTCGGCACGACAAGCCAAACCTAGGCTAATATCCGTAGCCCCGTTGGGGCATCTGAATTGGGGTTCGCGTGGTTCGGGTGGTTCGCGGTTAAAATAAAAAACAGCCTCCATTTCTGGAGGCTGTCGTGTTTTCGGAATGATTGCCTGCCGTGGCTCACGGCTTACGCGGGGCCGGGTTTCGGCGTGGGCGGTTTGGGCGGAGTGTCGCTGGGATTGTGGCCGACGGCGGTGTCCACGATGATGCGGGCGCGTTTCCAGGCTTCGATGAAGCGTTGGCCGGCGGGGGTGCTGTCGAATTGCTGCACGAGGTCATCGAGGTCGGCGACTTGTTCCAGTAGATCGGCGGTGTCGGTGTCCACTTCTTTCAGGAGCGTGCTGCGGTTCACAATCTGGCCGCGTGGCAGATTCATCACGGCGGTGAAGGCATTGATGGCGTTCGTCAACGCGGTGATGCGGGCGGCAGTCACGCCGCGTCCGGCGGCGCCGGGTTCGGCCACGGTGGCATTGGCGAGATTGCGGATGGCGGTGGTTTTATCCAGCAGGTCTTGCTGGCGGAGTTGGACGATTTCGGATTTGGTCACGTCCACTTGACCGAGCTTGTCGAGGTTGCTGGTTTTCTTGAAATGATTCGCCAGCGCGCGGGCGACGATAAACGCGGCATCTTCGAGCGCGGCTTCGGCCTGCGCCTTGGCGTCGCCCGCACCGCCGGTCGCGCCATCGGCCAGCGCCGCTTTTTGGATGACGGCGGTGTAGCCGGTCTGCAGCTTGGCAATGTCGGCGGTGTAATCCAGCGGGGGATTGCCATTCCAGACGGCCTTGTTTTCGGGGGTGTTGGCGGTAGTGAGACACGCGCCAACCATGTTTATTTGGTTTGTGAGACGGATGTTCATAGTGCTTGTTGATTTGTTGTTTGGGGACGGGAAAATAAAAATAAATCTGGGGGGTTTTCGTCAAGTCTTTTGGTGAAAAAATGGGGATTTGTTGGGTTTATTGAAGATTTACAGTCATCTGGACAGGCGGCGAAGGGGGTTAACGGGTGGGCGCGGGAGTTTATTGAAATCGCGGGGGCGTCCGGCGGGTTCGCGCGGTCGTTTAGGGGCTGTTTGCCGGGGTTTAACGCCTGTCGGTGGTCATTTATCGCCGGTTGATACGGGTTTAGCGGCTGTCGGCGTGGATTCAACGGCCGTCGAGGCGGGTTTGGCGAAAGTTGACACGCCTTCAACGGATGTCGAAACGGCTCGAACGGCTGTCGATGGGGCTCGGCGGTTCGGCGGTTGGGCAGAAATAAATTACTTTGCGGCGTTCGCGCCTTTGACGCGTAACCGGATGGCGTAGAGCGATTCGCTGGCGGTGATGAACAGGGTTTTGCGCGCCTTGCCGCCGATGCAGACGTTGGCGGACCACTTCGCGGGAACATCGATGTGTTGAATCAATTTGCCTGCGGGATTAAAAACCGAAACGCCATTCGTCTGGCCGGTCGCGCAGAGGTAAACATTCCCGTCGGCATCAATCGTCATGCCGTCGGAACCTTTGGGGCAAAAGAACGTTTTATTGGTCAGCGAACCGTCGGGCAGGATGTCGTAGCGCCAGGTTTTGTTATCGCGGATGTCCGTGGCGTAAAGGGTTTTGCCATCCGGCGTGCCGGTGAGGCCGTTGGGTTTCTTGAAATCATCAATGACCGGGCGC
Organism: uncultured Verrucomicrobia subdivision 3 bacterium; assembly: GCA_903847285.1. The sequence goes on from CAINDH010000180.1 coordinate 7,296, forward strand.
AAGGTTTTGCGATCGGCGGATAGGAAATAAACCTGCTCTTCCGCCACGCGAACGACATTCGTGTCCGCCCAGCCGCGTTTGTAAAACGGGTCGGTGAAATACAGCGAGCCATTCGGCGCGATCCAGACATCGTTGGGGCCATTCAGAATTTTTCCGGCGAAATTGGTGAGGAGCACGGTCACAGTTTTGTCCGGCGCGATGCTCCACAATTCGTTCCGTGCCTCGGCGCAGGCGATGAGGTTGCCCTGCGCGTCAAACATCAGGCCATTCGCGCGTCCAGCCGGTTGCAGGAACGTGGTGAGTTTGCCGCGCGTGCTCCATTTCAGGATGCGGTCGTTCGGTTGATCGGTGAAATAAAGATTTCCCTTCGCATCGCACGTCGGGCCTTCGGTGAAGGCGAACCCGTCTGCGAGTTTTTCAAGCTGCACGCCTGCTGCCACCACGCCGTCAGCGGCAACGGCAACCAAGGCGAGGGCTGAGAAAATTAATGCGAGAATGGTTTTCATGCACGTGAGAAATCTGGGGGGAACCGCAGCCGGACGCAACAAAATCGTTTCTTGTTTTTCCAACCCGATTGGCGCAACTTGCCCTCGCTATATTTGCCGCATGCAACCGAGCACCAAAAAACTACTGCGCTTTCTACAGAGCTGGATCATCAACACCGTCGCGGTGTTGCTGGCGGTCATCATTTTGCGCAACCACATCAGCTACGGCGACAAGGTGGCAAACCTGCTCATCGCCTCGTTTCTACTCGGCATCCTCAACGCCTTCGTCCGCCCCATCTTGATGCTAATCGCGCTGCCGCTCCTCATCTTCACACTCGGCCTGTTCACACTCGTCATCAACGCGCTGCTGTTGTGCGTGCTGGAAGCTCTCCTGCCATTTTTCCATGTGGATAGCTTTGGCTACGCGTTTCTGGGCGCGATTATCATCGGTGTGATTTCCGTAGCGTTGAATGTTTTGACTGGCAACTCACCCGTGAAAGTTTCCCGCCGTCCACCCGGTCCGCCAAAAACTCCTGGCGGAGGCAACGGGCCAGTGATTGACGTTTGAAAATAGTTTCTTAGCAGCGGACGTAAGTCCGCTTGTTTTTTATTCAGAGCCGAATTGCGTCGGTTGCTACTTCAGTTGATACGCCGACCGCTTGGTCGGAATCCCCTGCGCGTTGAACTCCCGCTCGAAGTCCGTAGTGATCTCCGCCAGTGCTGACGGTGTTTCCACTTGGCTAAATTCTTTCGCGGCAGCAAACACCTCGGTCATCTGATTGTAATAATCAACATCGTCCGTCCGCAGATAAACGATGCCGTTCGGTTGGAGAACTTTTTTGGCGAGCGAGGGAAAACCTTCATTGATGAGGCGATGCTTGTGATGCTTCTTCTTCGGCCACGGGTCGGGAAAATAAACGTGTATGGCTTCCGCACAATGCGAGGGCAACAGGTATTCCAAAAAATACGCGGACTCAATGCGCACGCCACGCGTGTTAGTCAACCCGGCGCGCCGGCCTTTCTTGTCGAGCTTTTGGATACGCCCCAGCAACCGCTCCACGCCGATGAAATTTTTCTTAGGGCTGCACCGCGCGTATTCGATGAGGAACGAGGCATCGCCACAGCCGAGTTCTACTTCCAAGGGTTGCGCCAGTGGGAAATGTTCCGCGAGTTTCAACGGCTCAAGGATGGTTTGGAGTTGGATGACAAGGTTGTCCATGTTTTGCAAGGGCGCGATTGTAGGTTTAAGCGCGCGGACTGGAAACCAGAAAACTCAACCGCAATACAAGTCTCGGCGTTATTTCCGTTCGCGCTTGAAGACGTATTGGTAAATAAAATTTGTCCCACTCGCATCTTTGGGGCGGCAAGTGTAATCCACCAGTTCCCAACCATCTTTGCCGTAACCATCGAGCACAGATTTTCCTTTGGGGTTATTCGTTGTGCGGGTCCGGTATTCCCACTTGTGCGAAGTGGTCGCACAACCGGCCAGCAGCAACGCGCAAACAAAGATGGCGGACAAATGACCGGCAACGGTTTTCATAGAGTTAGGGGTTTGAAAATTGGCTACACGAACTCTGAACCCGTCAGTGGACCGGCGCAAGGTGAAAGCAATGGCAGGGACTGAAATTGACTTTGCCGCGGTGCGTCGGCAAGCTGATTTCATGTCAAAACCTGCATTGGGACGCGGTCTAGGTGCGCTGCTTGCCGGCAGTCCGGCTGGTGCCGCACCGATTCCTTCGGCCACGATAGCCGTCGCCGCGCCCGCCCCCCTGCCCGATTCCCGCGATCGTGTTCAACGCGTGCCGCTCAATAAAATCCGCGCCACAGCAATGCAACCGCGCAAAGAATTTTCGCAGGATGCGTTGAAGGAACTGGCTGATTCGATCCGCGAACAAGGTATCGTGCAGCCGCTCATCGTGCGTGAGCGCGACGGCTTTTTCGAACTGATCGCGGGCGAACGCCGCTGGCGCGCATCGCAGCTTTTGAATTTGCCGGACGTTCCCGTCATCGTGCGCGAGGCCGACGACCGCTCGGTGCTGGAGCTGGCGCTCATCGAAAATTTACAACGCGAAAACTTGAACGCACTCGAAGAAGCGCTTGGCTATTCGCAGCTCGCGGAACAATTTCAACTCACGCAAGAAGAGATTGCCAAGAAGGTTGGCAAAAGCCGCGCCGCTGTGGCCAATGCCACACGCCTGCTGAAACTTCCCGCGCAGGTGCAAAGTTTTGTGCGCGATGGGCGACTCTCTGTCGGGCACGCAAAAGTGATTCTCGGTCTGTCCGACGGTGAGATTCAATCGCTTGCTGCCGAGCGTATTATCAAGGACGGCTTGAATGTCCGGCAGGCTGAGGGCTTAATCGCCAAGCTACAAACGCGCAGTTCAAAAACGTCAAGTGATTCGGTCAAGACGCGAGCCATCGTGCCGATTGATGCAAACATCGGACGGCTGGAGGAAAAATTGCGTGAGAAGTTTGGCACCAAGGTTCACCTGAAATACACCCACGGCAAAGGCGCGGTAGAAATCTCATTCTTCAACGACGACCAGTTGCAGAGCGTGCTGGAAATTCTCGGTGTGAATGCCGATTGAATCGACTCTAAGGAGACCGCCTGCGTAACGATTTTTTCTTTGTGACCTTTGCGTTCTTTGCGGTTATTTTTTATTTAAATGATTTTGGAAATAGTTAAATACGGTTCTCCGGTTCTCCGGCAGAAGGGCGCAAAGATTGAAGCCATCACGCCGGAAATCACCGGGCTGATCGCCGATATGTTTGAGACGATGGCGGAGAACAATGGCGTGGGCCTTGCAGCACAGCAGATCGGCGTGGCGAAACAGCTCACGGTGATTGATGTGCGCGAGGTCAAAGACCGTCCGTCCTGGCTCGAACTCAAAGGCCAGCCAGCCGATGTGAATGACCTCATGCCGCTGGTTTTAATTAACCCCATCGTCACCGGCGTCGGCGACTCCGTGAAAGGCAGCGAAGGTTGCTTGAGCTTTCCAGAAATCTACGCGGAAATTTCCCGTCCTGAAACCGTCGACGTGCAGGCGCTTGATGCGAACGGCGAACCGATTGCCTTCCGCTGCGGCGGCTTGCTCGCCCGCGCCGTGCAACACGAGACGGATCACCTAAACGGTTTGCTGTTCATTGACCGCATGGAGAAAAAGATAAAATTGGAATTACAAACGGAGCTGGACGATCTACAGGCGCAGACCAAGGCTGGCGTGACGAAGAAATAAGCGAGCTGGGTAATCCTAAATCCCAAGGCGATTTCGGAGGGCATCAATTTTCAGATCCGTCCGCGAGTGCAGCCCGTCCAATGACCATAGAGGAAAATCCCACTGGCTCGCTTGGTTCGCACGGCGCATATAGCCTTTGCGTTTCACATACCGGAATGGCTTCGTGAATTTTTTGGCCGCCACCACGTTTTGCGTCCAGTCGCCATCAAACAAGCGGGCAAGAATTATTTTGCAGCCGTCATCCTGACTGGTGAGTTGAGGCAAATAACCATCTGGAAAATACGGCGCGCCAAAATTCCATCTGACCAGCTTGTTCGCTGAAATGCGATAGGCCTCCAACCGCGGATTCAATACCTTGGCAAATGCGGACAGAGCCGACTGGCATTTCAACACATACTGGCAACGTGAAAGCAGCAGACAGTCCAGTAGGGCGTGCTCGCCCTTAGCAAAGTTATCTTCGCGCCCAAGTTCTTTGTGATGCGTCACAGCTCCAGAGTTCACCACCTGCAAAGTCGGGTGCTGCGCGCGGATTTTTTCCACCAAAGCATTTTCATCCGTGGCGATAAAAATCAATTTGATGTTTGGATGCGTGGCGATGAAATCGTCGGTGTAATTTTCTTTCTGTAAATTGTCTTTCTTCCGTTCGTCCTTACCCCTCCGGGGTGAGGCGGAGTGAAGGCGAGCGTAGCGAGCCGAGCGCAGCCGAACCCCGGAGGGGTAAGGACGCTTCGCGAGCGAAAAACTGGTCGAGGGTGGGCCACATTGGTTTCCTGTTGGGGTGTCGCAAACACATCCAACACCAAACCTACACATGGCTCACCACACCGATCCTGAACTCTTGAACAACGTCCTGCAACTCCTGACTGACCAAGACCACACCGGCTTCGCCGAAGGCCTGCGCCTCCTCGTCAACGAAGCCATGCGCGTCGAACGTCATCAAGTCCTCCAAGCCCAGCCCTACGAACGCACCGACTCCCGCCTCGGTTACGCCAACGGTTTCAAACCCAAGACTCTCGCCAGCCGCGTCGGCCCCATCACCTTCCGTGTCCCTCAAGTCCGCGGTGAAACCCCCTTCTATCCCAGTGCCCTCGACAAAGGCATCCGCTCCGAACAGGCGCTCAAACTCGCCATGGCAGAAATGTACGTCCAAGGCGTTTCCACCCGCAAAGTCTCCGCCATCGTCGAGGAACTCTGCGGCCACTCCGTCAGTTCCTCCCAGGTCAGCGACTGCGCCAAACTCCTCGACGCCGAACTCCAAAAATGGCGCGACCGGCCCTTGAGTTCCTGCCCCTATCTGGTCTTGGACGCCCGCTACGAAAAAGTCCGCCACGCCGGCCAACTCCGCGACTGTGCCGTCCTCGTCGCCATGGGCATCACCCCCGCTGGCAAGCGCGTCATCCTCGGCGTCAGCGTCGCCCTCAGTGAAGCCGAAGTCCATTGGCGTGCCTTCTTCCAAAGCCTCGTCCAGCGTGGACTCTCCGGCGTCACCTATATCGTCAGCGACGATCACCCCGGCATGGCCGCCGCTCGCAAAGCCGTCTTTGGGGCCGTCCCTTGGCAACGCTGCCAGTTCCACCTCCAGCAAAACGCCCAGGCTTACGTCCCGCGCCTAGATCAGCGTGCTGAAAGCGCCGCCGCCATCCACAGCGTCTTTGAATGCACCAGTCGTCCCGCCGCCGAACAACGGCTCAAGGAAATCATCGCCCACTATGCCAAGAGCGCTCCCAAACTCGTCGCGTGGCTGGAGGAAAATCTACCGCAAGGGTTCACCGTGTTCACCTTGCCCGCCGCCCACCAGAAACGCATGCGTACCTCCAATGCACTGGAACGCGTCAACCAAGAACTCAAACGCCGCACCCGCGTCGCTCGCGTCTTCCCCAACGAACTATCCCTCCTGCGCCTCATCACCGCGCTCCTATGCGAAACCAGCGACGATTGGGAAACAGGAAAAATTTACCT
>CAINDH010000181.1 GCA_903847285.1 uncultured Verrucomicrobia subdivision 3 bacterium
AACCGGGCAGTGCGTCAATCGCGTTCGGCACGCGCGCGGCGGAATAGTTCACTCCGCCGTCGCTCATGCGGCGGATCATGCCCTTGATGCCCTGCGCGAACATCGGCATGAACACCAGATTCATGAACACAAACGAGCACCAGAAATGCACGCGGCCCCAGAATTCATTCATTTTTCGCCCGGTCATTTTAGGGAACCAAAAATACACGCCGGCGAATAGCGCAAAGATTGTTCCGGGCGCCACGACGTAATGGAAGTGTGCGATGATGTAATAAGTGTCGTGCAGATACAAATCCGCCGCCGCGAGGCCGAGCGGCAGACCGGTGAGACCGCCAATGCCGAACATCGGCAGGAACGCCAGCGCGAAGAGCATGGGCGTGTTGATACGAATCGAGCCACCCCATAACGAAAGGAACAGGCATGTCAGGATGATTACCGACGGCACGGAAATCATCATGGTCGTAATCTGGAAGAACGTCGCAATCTTCTGGCCCATGCCCGTCATATACATGTGATGCGCCCAAACAATGAAGGACAGAAAACCCACGGCTAGCACGGCATAGACGAGTGATTTGTAACCCCACAACGGTTTGCGCGTGTTGTTGGCGATGACTTCGGCCACGACACCCATGGCGGGTAAAATCAAAACGTAAACTTCGGGGTGACCGAGGAACCAAAACAAATGTTGCCACAATAGCGGACTGCCGCCGCCGCTGGCTTCACCAACTTTGCCCGCGACCGCAAGGCCAGTGGGTAGAAAGAAACTCGTGCCGAGGGCGTTGTCCATCAATTGCAAAAAACCGGCGGCTTCGAGCGGCGGAAACGCGAGCAATAAGATGAAGGCGGTCACGAACTGTGCCCACACAAACCACGGCAGGCGCATCCATGTCATGCCAGGGGCGCGGAGTTGGATGATGGTCGCGATGAAATTCACCGCGCCGAGTAGCGACGATGTGATCAGAAAAATCATACCTACCAGCCAGAATGCTTGGCCATTGGTCGGGATCGTCGAGGCCAAAGGCGAATACGAAGTCCAGCCCGCTTGCGCCGCGCCGCCGGGAACAAAGAAGCTCACTAGCATCACTACGCCGCCGATAAAAAATGCGTGATAGCTCGCCATGTTGATGCGCGGAAAGGTCATGTCCGGCGCGCCAATCATCAGCGGCACGACGTAGTTACCGAACGCGGCGAACGCCAGTGGCACGACGCCGAGGAACACCATGATTGTGCCGTGCATTGCGCCAAAGGCATTGTAGAGGTCGGCGGAAATCACGCCACCAGCGGCCATCGGTCCAAGCGTCTTGGCGAGCAATGGCCCGATGAATGGAACCGCCTGCCCCGGATGCGCGATCTGCCAGCGCATAAGCAGCATCAGAAAAAATCCGAACAGCAAAAATGCGAGCGACGTCAATCCGTATTGAATGCCGATGACTTTGTGGTCGCTGGAGAAAATATATTTCGTCCAGAACCCCGGCTCGTGATGTTCGTGACCGTGGTCGTCATGGCTGTGCGCCGGTTGCGGTTCGCGAAACGGCGGAAATTGTTGAACGTTGGACTGCATAAAATTTTATTTCAGTTTGTCGAATACCAGCGCCACCAGCAGCAGCGGCAGGTAAATGATGGAGGCAAAAAATAACTGTTTCGCCCGCAGCATGGAAAGCTGCCGGGAAAATTTAATCGCACAGAACAAAAAGCCAGCGCCCAGAACCAGCGCGCTGACAAGATAAATTTTTCCGCTGATGTTCATCACGAATGGAAGCAGGCTAACGAAGATGAGCGCAATGGTGTTGCCGACGGATTGGTGCGCGGTGCGGCTGCCATCCGGGTCAATGTTCGGCAGCATTACGAAGCCAGCTTTGGCATATTCATCACGATATAGCCACGCGATGGCGAAGAAGTGCGGCAGTTGCCAGAACGCCAGAATCGCAAAGAGCGCCCAACCTTCTCCGCCGAGTTCATTCCGCGCCGCCGTCCAGCCCATGAGCGGCGGCAATGCGCCGGGAATCGCGCCGATCAAGGTGTTCGTCCACGTTACGCGCTTGAGCGGCGTGTAAATGAAAAGGTAACTAATGCTCGTGACTGCGCCGATGACGCTGGTGAGCGGATTCACCAGCACCGCGAGATAGGCGAGGCCAGCAACGGTCAGCGCGCCACCAAAAATGGCGACGGTTGTGGGTTGCAAACGTCCGCTCGGCAGCGGTCTGCTGGCAGTGCGGCGCATCTTGGCGTCGTGTTCTCGTTCCAGAAATTGGTTCAACGCCGCCGCGCCGGAGGCGACGAGTGCCGTGCCAAACAAGGCATGAAACATCAGCGCAAAATTCATCGCGCCGCGCCAGCCAAGGTAGAAACCGACAAGCGTAGTCAATAGCACCAGCATGGTTAGCCGTGCCTTGACCAAATCAGCAAAAACCGCCGCCCAGCTTTTTTCCGCGACGGCGTTTGAGTTGAAAACTTCCGCTGAAACTTTCATTAAAAATTATTTGTGACGCTGAAAAAATCGCGCCGAACCAAGCTTATTTTGCCCTGTTTAAGCGATTTCTGTCAATGTTGTTCGCCGGGCGGCGACCAGCCACCAGACTGCGCCAGTCAGCAAAGCCATCGCGCCGACCATGACGTGGCCGGTGGCGATGTCCGCTGCTTTATTCGACCAAATCGTGTATGCCCCAAGCACTATTTGCAGGGAAAGCAGCGCCAGCCAGAACCACGCGAATTTGGTCAGCCAGTCTGCGCCACCCAATTTTTTGCGCGCCAGAAATGCCGCCGCCGCCACGCCGAGGAAAATCAAATACGCGACGAGCCGGTGAACCATTTGCAAATTGACCTGAAAAGCAGTGATAGGATTGCCAATCGTGCCGGGGGGACGATGCGCGTTGTAATTGGCGATAGCTTCGGGCGAACTCGCGGGCCAGACTTTGCCGTGCGCCAACGGGAAATCGGAAATCGCCAAACCCGCGTGCTGGTGCCGCATCGTTGCCGCGATGAGTAGCTGGATGAAAATCAGAATCGTGACATAAAGGATATGGCTGCGAAGACCACGCGGAACGGGAATTTGTTTTTTAGCTGCAGAATTTTTCCACCAACGGCTTAGAAACAATGCGATAGCGCACGTCAAAACTAAAAAGCACTGAGCTACCGCACCATGCGGAACACCCAACCAGTTCAAAACCATCGCCACCCGCAATCCCCCGAGCAATCCCTGTAGTTGAACCAAAGCAAAAGCCCACCAACCGCACAAAACCAACAGATGTTCGGACGGCTCATTCCGAACCCAGACCGCCGCCGCCAGTAACACCACGCCGCCAATCCCAACAAGGAAATGCCCGATGGCTTTCATGCCGGGAAAGAATAAAAAAATCACAATCCCCGCCAAAATTTCGATGCCTGCAATAATTGCTAGTGGCTTGCGCGCAGAGTATCCGCCCAGCCAGCGCATCAAAACTACAACTAAAACCCCCAGAAAAGATGCAAGCAAACGGTGGGTGTGTTCGTAAATGACACCTCCCTGCCAAAACTGTATCGGTAACGCAAACATGTTGTAACCGTAGCTCGTCGGCCAGTCGGGCACAGACATCCCGGCTTCGTGGCTGGTCACGAGGCCGCCGAGGCCGATGAGCAAGAACGTAGTAACGGCGTTCAGCATGGCAAACCAGAACAGCGCGGATTGGTAGCGGGAATTCATTTTCCGTTTTTTTGCGATCGCGGTTTTGTTTTATGAGTCGCGTTCTCCCTCACCCTCTCCCGCTGGGAGAGGGAACAGCCGTTGAATGTTTTTATAAAACCCGAAAGTCGTGCCGCTAAATCCAGTTATTGTCTCGCCAAAAAGTTGGAAGCGTTTCTCTCTCCCCCTCCCCTGGGGAGGGGGAAGCGACGCGTGAAAGCGGTGCCGCCCGCCCGATCACTTCGACTCAAACGTGAGATCCTGTGTCGCGCCGTCGGCTTTTACTTCGACTTCCACCGTCTTGGTGCCGAGTTTACGGTGGGCAAATTCCACGGTGTATTTGCCGGCGGGGACATTTTTGATGGCGAATTTACCATCTTTGTCGCTCAAAGAAAAATACGGGCTATCTACCACACTGACCCAGGCTTTCATCCACGGATGCACGTCGCAGGAGAATTTCAGAAACGGTTCCGGCTTGTCGAAAACGAATTCCAAGTCCGCGCCGCCAGACATTTGGACGAGGTTTTGCATGGTGTTTTCCTTTGGCACGGTGTGGACGTTGTGCACGCATGGGTCGGAATTTTTAACGATGACTTTCTGGCCGACCTGCACGGCGAGGATGCCGGGCACATAGACGCAGCCTTTTTGATCAAGCGTCACCGGCGCTGCTGCTGCGCCAGTCAACTTGCCGCCGCTCTTGATGGAAACCACCACGTCGGCCAGACCGCCGCTGGCGCTGACGACATAAAAATGAGTTGTCGGCAAGGCGGCCGGATACAGTGAACTGCAAATGCCGTCATCTTTGATGGGCGTCAATTCATCTTCGGCAGGCGCGGCGCCTTTGAAGGTAATGGTTCCAGTCAGGTCGCCCGCGAGGGCATTGAGACTAAATGAAAAGGCGGCGGTGGTGAGGAGGAGGAGAATTTTTTTCATAAGAATTGGTTTAACAACCGCCGCCAAAGTATCAGCACAACCGCCCAGCCGCAAGTTGCGCCGGCAAGGTTTCATCGTGGCTGATGCAGGTATTGATGTGGGCTAATCTGCCGCGGTGCCGGCCGCGGGTGCGTTGGTGGCGCGGAAGCTTTCCCGCCAAGGCTGATGGTTTTTGTAAAGCTCAAGCCGCCGACCAATCGGTTCAACGTTTTTCATTTTGGCCACGCGGGCGAGTTCGAACGCGTTTTGCGCGCAGGTTGCGGCGTTGGTGTAGTCGCCATTCTCGGCCAGCGCCATGCCGAGGACGTCGAACACCTCTGGGCGGTTGTGGCCGGAAAGTTCATTGGCCTTGAGGGCGAGCGCTAGTGCGTTGCGCCCGTCGCGGACCGCTGAATTTTCATGAGCCGCGAGATAGTGAGCAACAGCGGCGAGGGCCAGCACGCTGTCCTTTTCCGCGCGCAGGGCGGCGCGTAATTCCGCCACGGCCTCGTCGTCACGCCCTTGCTGAAAAAATAATTTTGCGGTTTCCAGATGCGGTGCGGCGTAATTTGGATCAAGTCGTTGCGCTTCGGAAAACTCTTGCAGCGCATCGGAAAATCTTCCGAGCGAAACGAGTTCGCCGCCAGCGGCGCTGTGGGCCGGGGCATTGGCGGGTTCCAGCCGGATGGCGGCGCGATAGGCCGCGAGCGACTCGGCGTGGCGACCCAGCCGGTTGAGCATGATGCCGAGATTGAATTGGATTTGCGGACGGTCGGAATTGATGCGCGCCGCCTCGCGGTATTCAACAAAAGCCTCGGCGATTCGCCCCTGTTGCTCCAGCGCCGTGCCGAGATCTACGTGCGCCACGTCATTGTTTTGCGTCACGTCCAGCGCGTGTCGGAAAAGCGTTTCGCTGTTGCGCCAGTTGGGCAACTGCGTTTCCGTCAAACTCAAACACGCCGTCAAGGTCAACGCCGCCAGCACTGGCGAAATTATTTTCAGACGAGAAAATTTTCCAGCCAGCTCGGCGGCACTAAAAACGAGCATGATAAAAATACCAATGGACGGAAAATAGGTGTAGCGATCTGCCATCGCCGCACTGCCAACTTGCACGAGGCCGATGACCGGCACGAGTGTGCCCAGAAACCACAGCCAGCCTATGAAAAAATATGGGCGCACATTCCGCCAGCGCCACGCGAGCAGCGAGACCAGCAGCAGCACGGTCAGAGCGGAAACAAATTCGAGCAGCGGGATGCGGACGAGGGGATAGATGATGGCAAGGTCGGCGGGCCAAAATATTTTCAACAGGTAGCGAACGGCGGCCACCGGTGCATTTTCCAACCGGAACCATAATGGAATCTGGTCCAGCGAGGCCACGGCGTGGCCGCGATGCTGGACGATGAAGGTAATAAGGCACGAGACGGCAGTGAGGGCAAAAAAAGGAATTTTCTCAATCAAAACCTGAAACCTGAAATCTGAAACCTGAAACCGTTGCAGCGGCCAGAAATCTAGCAGCAACAGGAGACACGGCAGCGTGACGAGCATGGGCTTGCACAGGAGACTCAACGCAAAAAAAAGTAACGCGAGCCAGTAGTGGCGCGTTGATTGAAGTATAAGTCGTGAGGTGTCGCCTTGTCCGTTCACGCAGCACTTCTCACTCGTCACGCTTTTGACATAGGCCAGCAACGCCAGCAATCCAAACAGCGTGCTCAAAACATCTTTGCGTTCCGCCACCCACGCGACCGATTCGACGCGGAGCGGGTGCCAAGCAAACAACGCTGCGATGATCGCCGCCAGCCAGATTTTTCCCGCGAGCCGCCGTAGCAGGATGAACAACAGCCCCGCGTTCACCGCGTGAAACAACGCGCCCATGAAGTGATGCGCGCCGGGATTCATGCCAAAGAGCGTCACGTCTGCCATGTGCGAGAGCCAGGTGACCGGATGCCAATTGCCCGCATGGCCGGTGGTGAACGCCCACGTCACACCCGCCCACGTCAACCCCGCCTGCACGTTCGGGTTGTTGGTGACGTAATCCAAGTCGTCGTAGTTGGTGAACTCAAACTGCGTGACCGGCAGATACGCGGTCAGCGTGATGAGCGCAAGCAGCAGGGCAATGACACGGGGACGAGACACCGCGACGTTGTAAGCGATTTTTCCGCGCGGGCAAAGCGGATTCAACTTTCCCGCAAAAAGTTTTTGCAATTTCAGCCGCGTGGATTGATACTCTGCGCCGACGGACGAAGGCTCGGAGTTCCGTCACTTGGCCAAAACCGGTTCCTCACCACCAAGTAAGATTTTTTATGAGCGGGTTATCTTTTGCATTCATCGGAGCAGCCATCAAACAAATGGAAGCTCTTTACGTTTGGGAACAGGCGCGACCAGAGGCCAAGGTCATCATCGCCCTGCTATTCCTGTCCTCCGTCGCGGTCTGGTGGATGATGATTTTCAAAGTCGTCCAGATGCGCCGCGCGCGGAAATTAAACTCTTTATTCGCGGAAGAATTCACCGGACAAAAAAAAGTTTTGGAAATGTTCGACCGCAAACTCGAAGTGAATGGCTGCCCGCTCTACGCCGTTTATCAATCTGGCTGTCTGCAACTCGACGCGCGCTTGCGCGGCCCGACCGGCGAACGCGCCAAACAGCAGATCAGCCTCAAAAACATGGAGCACATCAAGCGCGCCATCGAAAACGTCGTCGCTAAGGAATCGCTTAAACTGGAATCCGGCCTCATCTTGCTCGCTATCGCGGTGAGCGGCGCGCCATTCATGGGGTTGCTCGGCACAGTCTGGGGCGTGATGAGCACGTTCGCGGCGATTGCCCAGTCGCCCACTGGGGCCTCGCTGGCTGTGATGGCGCCGGGTGTGAGCGCTGCGCTTGCAACCACCGTGGCCGGTTTGCTCGTGGCCATTCCCTCCATGTTTGGCTACAACTGGCTCGTCCACAATTTACGCGCGTTCACCGTCGAGCTGGACAATTTCGCGCAAGAACTGGTCTCGAATATGGAGACGGAATTTTTGAAAGAGGAAGAATAGTTTTCCATGAGAAGATTTTCACAGCGCAGCCACCTCGTGACGTTGAGCGACATCAACATCACGCCGTTGCTCGACCTTGCGTTCGTGTTGCTCATCATCTTCATCATCACCACGCCGCTGCTCACGCAGAGCATTGAATTGAAACTGCCGCGCGGTGGCGCGTCCTCCCAGCCGATCAGCAAAAATGACGTCCGCACCGTGGAGATTTCCAACACGGGATATTATAAATTCGAGTCCAGACAAATGACGTTACCGCAGATAGTTTCGCAACTCGTGCAGGAGTCACACGCGAATCCCAATTTGGTTCTGTATATCCGCATGGACAAAGACAGCCGTTATGAGCTTTTTGCGGCCCTGCTGGATGTCTGTCAGAAAAATAGCATCAAGATTTCATTCCGCACCGACCCGACCCCCAAATGACCCGGCTGCAAAAAAAATGTCTCATCGCGGCGGCAGGAACCCACCTGCTGATTGTCGTCGTGGTGCTTTGCTCCGGCTTTATTACGTCCAAGCCAAAAGTAGATGACACGCCGTTGCTCGATGTGATCCCCGCGAACTTGATTGATGCAGCCATGAGCAGCGGCGTGAAAAGCGCACAACCGCCTCCGCCCACACCCATCGCCAAACCACCTGAGCCGACTCCGCCCACGCCCGAGCCGCCGAAGCAAGAAGTTAAACCGCAGCCCAAACCCGAACCGGTCAAGCCGCCGGAGCCGGTCAAGCAAGAGGAATTGAAACCCGTTGATAAACCGGACGTGGAAATTCCCAAGCCCAAGCCGCCTAAAAAACACGAGATTAAAATTGATCTGACAAAAAAAGTTACCCGCGATAATCAGCAGGCTAAACAAGAAGCCGCCGAAGCTGCAGCCAAAGCCGAGAAAGATGCCAAGCGCCTGCGCGACCAGAAATTGAAGGCATTTCAAAACGTCGCGCGCTCCATCAAAGAGAATTCCTCGACATCCACCACGGTTGAAATGCCCGGTGCGGGCAGCGTGTCGTATGCAAATTATGCGTCGGTCGTGAAAAGCATTTACGAGCGCGCGTGGATGCCGCCGGATGACACAGCCAGCGACGATGCGAACGTGAAGGTCAGCGTGACCATCGCCGCCGACGGACGCGTGATTGAATCACACGTTGTGGATGCGTCGGGCGACTCGAAGGTGGATGGCAGCATCCGCCGCACGCTCGACCGTGTGACTTTTATTGCGCCTTTTCCTGAAGGCGCGAAGGAAAAAGAACGGACATTCAAAATCAATTTTAACCTCAAAGCCAAAAGATTGCTCGGATGAAAAAAATTATTCTCACACTCGCACTCGCTGTCGGCGCGCTGAACTGTTTGCGCGCGCAAGAAATACGAATTGAAAACACCATCAACGTCCTTGGGCAGACCAAGCCGATTCCAGTCGCGCTGACCGGCTTCACCGGCGAGGCGGCGGAGGTTTTGAAATTTGATTTGTTCGTGCAAGGCTACTCCTTCGTCGCGCCGGATGCCGCGCAATACGTCATCAACGGCACGGATAACGGCAGCGTCGTGGGCAGCGTTACGGACAAATACGCGCGCAAGGTAATCTTGTCGCGCAGCTACAACGGCGCGAGTTTGCGGCGGCAGGCGCACGCGTTCGCAGACGACATCGTGCAAGCCACCACTACGCTCAAGCCGATTGGTGCGGGCAAAATCGCCTTTAAGTCGCAGCGCGCGGGCGGCAGCGGGGAAATTTACGTCGCGGACTTCGACGGCTTCGGCGCGCAATCCGTGACCACCGACAACGCCATCGTTGCCAAGCCCGCGTGGGTGCCCGGACGCATGGCGCTTTACTACACCAGCTACGCGCGCAGCAATCCGGACATTTTTTATCACAGTCTCTCCAGCGGTCAGCGCCGCGTGGTTGCCGGTTATTCTGGCCTGAACACCAGCGCGTCGGTTTCGCCGGACGGCTCGAAAGTGGCGATGATCTTGAGCAAGTCCGGCAGCCCGAATGTCTGGGTGAGCGATGCGGACGGGAAAAATCTAAAAAAACTGACGAGTGGTTTGGAAGACTCCTCGCCCTGCTGGTCGCCGGATGGAAAATGGATATGTTTCGCCACGAAGAAAGCAGAGCGGCGTCAATTGGCGAAAGTTCCTGCGAATGGCGGTGAAGTCGTTTATCTGAAAACCACCGGCGCCGCGAACCCGACGGAGCCGGACTGGTCGCCGGACGGCAAGTGGATCGCGTTCACTCGGCAGGCGGGTGATTTCGATATCTGCGTGATGCCAGCAGACGGCAGCCTTGCGCCGACAGTGTTGGTCGCGGGACAAAATCCTTCATGGTCGCCGAACTCGCGGACACTGGTTTTCAACCACGGCAGCAACGGGCATCAAACGGTGTCTGTGCTTGACGTTTTCACCAAACAATACAAGGATTGTCGCCGAGCGACGGGAAGCAATTCCCAGCCCGCTTGGGCGAGATGATGCAAATTTTCACCACTGACTTCTCTCAACCAAAACTTTTAACCAATACAAAACATTTAACGAAAGAAAAATTATGAAACTGAATAAAATTATTTTGCCGCTGATGGTCGCGCTGGTCGCGATGAGCGCCACCACTGGCTGCAAAAAGACCGGCCCGAAATTGACCAACATTCCGGGACGTCCGGTGGTCGGCATCAATGAAAACCAGAACATTGATACCAAGCCGTTTGACCCGAACGCAGGAAATCCGAATGGCAATCCTTTTGGCACACCGGTTAATTCAAATGGCACAATTCCCCCGACTGACGTTTGGGATCCTGCTAACTGCGACCAAGACCGCGCAACCTTTGCCAACCAGACGGTTCACTTCGCGTTCGACAGCGCGGCCGTTTTGACCAAGGAAGAAGACAAGCTCGTCATCGTTTCTGAAAAATTGAAATCCGACCCGAGCGCCAAGCTGCTCATCGAAGGTCATTGCGACGAACGCGGCACGGAAGAATACAACCGCTCGCTCGGCGAACGCCGCGCCCTTGCACTCCGCGAAGCTTTGAACCGCGCGGGCATTGATGCGAACCGCATCCGCACCATCAGCTACGGCAAAGACAAGCCCGCTGACAGTGGCCACGACGAAGCCGCGTGGAACAAAAACCGCCGGGGCGAATTCATCCTTTGCCACCAGAAAGCTGGCGCGTAAGCACCCGCCAAAACAGCTTCCAAGGCCGCGAGCAATCGCGGCCTTTTTTGTTTTCCTTGATTCATCAAGCGCGGGCAGTGTCAACGATGGCGCTCCGGCATGCTTTCCTCCGATGGGGGCGAGGGAGCCAAATGCTGGTCCACGCCGCACTAACCCGACAACTTTCCCAGCGATGCGTGAATTTCACGCGTTATGCGTGAAATTTTCACGCAACAGCCCATTTGGCAGGGGCCTGGGTGTTAGATTCATTGGGGTTTTGGCTGATTCGGCGGCTGGCACCGGCATTGCTAAAGGAAATTCAGAAATCCGTTTGACTGAGCGTGAAGTTTAGGTAGATTTCGCGGCTCGTTCCCGGATATAAACAAACAACTAATATAAAAATTATGAAAACCATCCAGAAAAAGGCGTTCACTTTGATTGAACTCCTCGTCGTTATCGCGATCATCGCGATTCTCGCAGCCATGCTCTTGCCCGCGCTCGCCGCCGCCAAGAAAAAAGCCCAGAAAATCAGCTGCACCAACAACGTCAAGCAGCTCGGCCTCGCCACCAAGATTTGGGCGGGCGACAACAACGACCGTTATCCGAACGCCGTTGCCAGCAGCTCGGGTGGTGCGTCTGATTTTTGCGCCACAGCCGCCGGCACTACCACCACCAGTGGTAAATACAACCCCGCGATGGTGTTCATGGTGATGTCCAATGAACTCTCCACTCCGAAGGTCATTTACTGCCCGTCGGACAATATCCACAGCGTCAACAACGGCTACGCCACGAACTTCACCTACGGTGATTTGATGGGCCAAACCTACGCAGCGGCTGGTGTTGCTCTTACCGCGACTCCAACCAAGGTCAGCTATTTCGTCAATGCCGGTGCTTCGGATAACGATCCGCAGGGCATTGTTTCTGGTGACTGCAACATCGGCACATCCGGTGCAACTACTGCTTCGGCAGCGGCGACTTACCGTTTCGGTGCCTCCACTGCGGGCAATACCGCCGCTGGTTGCAACATTGGTGTCTTGCTCAGCGCGACGGCATATAACGGCAATCCGTGGTGGTCTTGGTCGGCGAACGACATGCACCAGAAGTCTGGCAACTTGTTGATTGCTGACGGCAGCGCGCAATCCGCGAGCATC
>CAINDH010000182.1 GCA_903847285.1 uncultured Verrucomicrobia subdivision 3 bacterium
ACAGCCACGAAATGAATTCGGCATTCAATCTTAACGGTCAGGTGGCCTTGGTCACCGGCGGCGGAACAGGTCTTGGTCTAGGCATGGCAAAATGTCTCGTGGTAGCCGGCGCGAAAGTCGTCCTCGTGGGCCGACGGTCGGCAGAGTTGGCTCAAGCCAGTGCCGCCCTTGGTAAAAATACTTTTGCCTTGGTCGGCGACGTGACGAAGCTCGAAACCATTCCAGCGCTCGTGCGCGAAGCGGAGAAATTAGCCGGACCAATCTCCATTCTCATCAACAACGCTGGAATTCATCTGAAGAAAGATGCGCTGGAAACGAGCGATGCGGAGTTTGCATCCGTCATGCAGACGCACGTCTTCGGCGCCTTCGCGCTGACGCGGGAAGTGGCGCGTGGGATGGTTGAACGCAAGAGCGGCTCAATTCTCTTCACCGCTTCTATGGCATCGCTGTTTGGCATCAACAAAGTTGTGGCGTATTCAGCGGCGAAATCGGCTTACATAGGCTTGGTGCGGACCCTGGCGGTGGAATTCGGCGCGAGCGGCGTGCGCGTGAATGCGATTGCGCCCGGCTGGATTCATTCCGAAATGTCCGCGAAAGCTCTCGACGGCGATCCGGCGCGCAAGGCAAAGATTCTTGGACGCACGCCGCTGAACCGGCTCGGTGACGCGGACGACATCGGCTGGGCAGCTGTTTATCTGTCCAGTCCGGCGGCAAAATTCATCACAGGAGTAGTGCTGCCGGTGGACGGTGGTGTATCCATCGGGTTTTGAAGGCGCAAAGCATTACGCTGAATCAAATCGCGAAGTCCGTATATTCCGGCTTCACTGCTTCCGTAGGCGAGGACAACATGCCCGCTGCCACCGTGGCATTTGTGCCTTGCTCGATCAGGATGAACGAGCCGGTCAAACGGTTCGTCGCATAGCCATCGAACACCAGCGGCTTGGCGGTCTTGATGCGGATGCCGCCGATGTCATTCATCGCGAGCGTGGCGGGTGCAGGTTCGGCTTCGAGCGTGTCGAAGTTGATTTTATTTTCGATTTGCGTCACCACCGCCTGGACGGTTTGCGTGCCGTGCTTGAGGAAATACTTTTTCCCCGCCGACAACGGCCGCAGGTGCATCCAGCAAATGCGCGCGGTCAAATCCGCGCTGCGGCCCGGAAGATTTTCCAACCCCACAATCATGTCGCCGCGGCTGATGTCAATGTCGTGTTCCAAGCAGAGCGTGATTGACTGCGGACAAAACGCCTCGGGCATTGAGTGGTCGTAATTCCAGATGTCCTTCACCGTGGTCTTGATACCGACAGGCAATACGACAACTTGCTGGCCTTTCCGCACTACTCCGCTGGCAATCTGTCCACTCAAGCCGCGAAAATCGTGGAGCGCGTGGTCGGTAGGATTATTCGGGCGGTTGACCCATTGCACGGGAAAACGGAACGTGCTCAAATTCCAGTCGCTTGCGATGTGGACGGTTTCCAGATGATGCAACAGCGCCGGGCCTTCATACCACGGCGTTTTGGTGGAGCGATCGACGACGTTGTCGCCGTTCAGTGCGCTCATGGGAATAAATTTCACGTCGCGAAAATTGCCGAGCCTCGGGAGAAAACCTTCGATCTCGTCGCGGATTTCCTGAAAGCGTTCTTCTTTCCAGTCCACCAAATCCATTTTGTTGATGGCGATGACCAGATGTGGAATCCCCAGCAGCGATGCGATCAAAGTATGCCGGCGCGTCTGTTCGATGACACCTTGCCGTGCGTCCACGAGGACGATGGAAAGGTTCGCCGTGCTCGCGCCCGTAACCATGTTGCGCGTGTATTGCACATGCCCCGGCGTGTCGGCGACGATGAACTTGCGTTTCGGCGTGGCGAAGTAGCGATACGCCACGTCAATCGTGATGCCTTGCTC